>JBBSJC010000739.1:0-3484 GCA_038257655.1 Polyangiales bacterium
AATTTGGTGCAATACGATGCGCTCGACCTGTCGCGCGCCAGTAAGGATTTCCTGTTCTTGCTCGAGGGCGAGCGCGTGCTCGACTTCAACGTGCTGACGGATGAGTTCGTGGTGGTGGGGCTCAAGGACGAGCCGACCGTCGATCTGCGCTTTGGCATCACGGAGCACCCAGGGCCCAGCATGTTGCTCGCGGGCGGCAATCAAAGTGCACGCCCCGACCCCGCGAATCCGGGCTTTTTTCGTGGCAACGGGCAGGGCTACGACGTGGCTCCCTGGTTGTTTGAGCACATCGCGGTCGAGACCGGCTACCGCATGTACGCCCAGTCCTTTGCAGCGGAAGGATACAGCCGCAGGATGGTCTACAATGCCGGCCAGATCTCTGAAGCCGCGGTGATCAATTGGAACCGGGGTTGGTTGACGATCAGCACCGCTGGCGGCCTCGGTGATCCGCCCGCCCCCCTGTATGCCTGGGACCTGTTGATGGAGGTCGCCCAAGTGCGCTTGCACGACGACGGCATCCCGGAGGGCCAGGCCAACATGGCGTTTTCCCTGGAGCAACTTTCCATCGGCCTGACCGCGGATCAACTGATCGAAAAGCTTCGTCCGCGCCTGGCAGAGCAGGAGACCAAGCTCTCGGAGCTACTCGTCGGCGAACAGGGACTTGCAGGCTCGCGCGCGGACCTTTTTTACGTGCCGATCGAAGGTCAGGAAGGCGTGCTCTTGTACCGCGCCGCCGAGGATGTCGCAGGAGAATACGCCTACGAGCGGCCGGGCTTCTTCTCGGACGCGAAGCTCACGAACAAGGTATCCACGATGGCGGCGACCGCGGGCGTAAGCGAAACCCTGCACGAGCAGGTTCCCGCGAGCTTAGGGGCGATCTACTACGCGGGCGACGACACGAGCGCCGTGTACCAGCTCGAGGTGGTGGCACGGGACAAGCAGCGCATCGGTGTGCGCGTGACCGAAGTAAAGGGCATCCTGTAATGGTCACTCGAAACCTTATATGCGCGCTCCTAGCGTGTTGTTGTGCGGCGGCCTGCGTGCCGGACGATCTGAGTGTCACGACTGGGCGCGATGGAAAGCTCAAGGTGGGCGAAGCGCGCGACGTCGAGCTGCGCTTCTTACGCTTCGATGTCAGCAACTTCGAAAAGCGTCTGACGCGAGACGACATTCTCGCGCTGCCATCGGACGTACGCGAGCGCATGTGGCTGCTCGACTTGGATCTATCCAGCGGACCGAATAGCCCGCAATTGCTCGATAACGCCTTGGCCGCGGTGAGGGCTCTCGACCCAGCGCAACTCGGACCTGCCGAGCGCAACATGCAGGCGCTGATGGTCATGACGCCGGACACCGCCAACCTAAAGGACACAGCCCTCGAGCGCTTGATCGACCTGGCTCCGCTGATCGGTGTGGCGCCCGAACAGGTGCTAGCCGATTTGTTCTACCTCAACGTGGAGGATCCCTTTTTATCCGACCAGGTGGTGGCCCAGGCGATGCTCGAGCTCGTGATCGGAACCCACCCCAACGCGCAGACTCGCCTCGGTCCGGTCACCGCCGATCATCCGGACGGGATCTATCCGGTGAAGCCTGGAGCACTGCCGATCACCTTAGGCGATGTGGTGAGTGACTTTGCCAGCTTTTCGGAGCGTTTTGGCCCCTACGCCCAGGGCGGCGTCGAGCACCCAGGCTTTGTCGCCGGCAAGACCAGCTCCAACGTGCTGACCGAAGACTTCGCAATGACTGTGCGCGCCAATGCCAACGCGCTTCCGTACAAGGGTCTCGACCTGACACGCGCCACTAGCGCCAGCGTCAATTCCGTACGCAGTCAGATCGAAGCGCTTTTTGACTTTGACGATCCGAACTGGCTGCGCATCGAGGGGTTGGTTGAAGGGGTACCTAATATCTCTTCGCTTACCTTTCGGATCGTGGAAGCCGATGATTTCGTCAAGGGCGGGCTTTCGCCCGTGCCCGAGGGGCTTGGCAGCTCGCTCGCCTGGCAGCTTCCGCGCTGGAACCTGGAGCGCGTGTTGATCGGCGCCGCACAGAACGCCTTTCAGAACCTCAATAGTCAGGCGGCCTATACCGCCACGGGTCAGGACCGCGCGCTGTTCGAGGCCAACGTGGAAAACGGCTGGCAAACCATCACGGTGCAAGGCGGGCTCGGCTCGCCACCACCCCCATCGTACGTGTGGGACCTTCTGCTCGAAGTTGCCCAGGTACGGCTGCACGACGGCGGCCTCCAAGAAGGCGAAGCGAATGTCGAGTTCTCGCTCAAGGACGTGCCACTCGGCACCGACACCACGACGCTCAAGGACCGGATGCGGGACAACCTGCGCGACAATCCGCGTGCGCTGATCGGTATCGCTCAAGAGCTTATCGACACAACCGAAGGCGAGGCCGACTTCTATTTCTATCGGGCGAGCCCAGGCAATCTGCCGGCCATGCAAGGCGACTGGTTGTTCTTCATCACGCCGTCCGATATCCCGCAGATCGCCGATAAACGGCCGCTGCGTCCTTACAGTTACGCCCATCCCGGGTTCTACAAAGACGCAGCGTTGACTACGAAGGTAAGTGACACCCTTGCCCTCGATGGCGACACGGAGCACGAAAAGGTAAGGGTCGACGATCATCCTGTCGTGTACGTCGAGGACGACGCTGGGGCGGTTTACCGGCTCTCGGCGGGGCGCAAGCCGAGCCCCAATCGCCGCGAGCTTACGGTCAGGCGGGTACGTTGAGGACATGAGCATGCGTTTTCGTGTTTTGTGGTTGCTCTGTGCCCTTACGCTTCTGCCGGCGCGCACGTCCGCCTCTGGCTTTGCTGCGCCAACCATCGGCCCTACCAGTGCCGGCGTCAGCACGGTGGATCCGGTGGGCGTGCACATGAACCCGGGCGCACTCGGTTTCATCGAAAGCGCGCACATCTTGGGCGGAGGACACCTGGTGCTCGGAGACTTGCGCTATCAGCGCGAACGCCGGGCAACCTATCAAAACGACGACTCCCTCGATTTCGCCCTGCCTATCGACGCGCTCAACGTCGACGCTCAAAAGCGCGGCAAGGATGTGAGCGTGAGTGACAAACCGGTGGGTCTGATCCCAGCGGCTTTTGCCGCCGTGCCCGTTTCAAAGCTACCGGACCTGACCGCGGGTTTCGGGGTGTATGTGCCCTACGCAGCGCAGGTGTCATTGCCCAAGGCCGGGCCCCAGCGCTTTCAGCTTGTCGATGCAACCCTGGGGGCGGTCTTCGTGTCCGGTGCGCTCGCGTGGCGTGCCCACAAGCGAGTCTCCTTCGGCTTGGGCGGTTCCTACGTCTACGGCTTTGCGAGCCTCTCCAAGGTGCAAGACCTCGCCACCCTGCCGGACATCGGCGAGGCCCTGGCACGACCTCCGATAGGTCAAGCCAACAGCTTTGGCGCCGCTGCGGACCCGGCTGTGCGCGAGCTCGACACGATGGCCCGCCCGTTTGAATTTCGGCGCGGCGTCGCCC
>JBBSJC010000740.1:0-3477 GCA_038257655.1 Polyangiales bacterium
AATGCGTCGGCGCCGAAGCTTTGGATCACGTCGTTCGGGTCGGGGTAGTTCTTCAGGCGCTTACTCATCTTCTTGCCGTCGGCAGCGAGGATGAGGCCGTTGACGATCACGTTCTTGAAGGCCGGGCGCCCGAACAATGCCGTGGAGAGCACGTGTAGCGTGTAAAACCAGCCCCGTGTCTGATCGAGACCTTCGGCGATGAAGTCCGCCGGTAGGTTCTGCTCGACGTAGGACTTCTTGCTCGCGTCGAAGGGATAGTGGTTTTGCGCGTAGGGCATGCTGCCCGACTCGAACCAACAGTCGAACACCTCGTCGATGCGGCGCATACGTCCCTGCGCGGTTTTGCGCGAGGGGAAGGTAATCGTATCGATGCTCTCGCGATGAAGATCCTTGATCGAGCCCTTCGGTAAGCCCGCCAGCTCCTCCAGCTCAGCGACTGAGCCGATGCAGATCGTGTCGCTCGGGTCTTCTTCGTTGCGGAAGATCGGGATAGGCGTTCCCCAGAAGCGGTTGCGGCTGAGGTTCCAGTCGCGCGCGCTCTCGAGCCAGTTCCCAAAGCGCCCTTCGCCGACGTGGTCGGGTACCCAGTGGATCTTACGGTTGTTTGCGACTAGCTCCTCGCGCATCGACTCGACCTTCATGAACCAGGTCGACAGCGCCATGGAGATCAGCGGCTGATCGGTGCGATAGCAGTGCGGATAGGCGTGTACGATCGTGTCCTGGTCGACGACCTTACCTTCGCTCTTCAGCTTGTGCAGGATCTCCTTGTCTGCATCCTTGACGAACATGCCCTTGAAATCGCTGATGCGTTCGTCGAACACGGCTGTCAGATCCATCGGGCGGATCACAGGCAGGCCTTCGCGGATACCGACTTGGTAATCTTCCTCGCCGAAGGCAGGGGCCTGATGGACGATGCCCGTGCCGCTTTCGGTCGTCACGTATTCGGCGCCGACCACGCGAAAGCACCAGCGCGAACCGTCGGGCTTGTTCTTGTATTCGGCAAAGTAAGGTAGGAGCGGAGCGTAAGGGCGGCCGACTAGGTCCTTGCCCTTGACGCGCGACAGCTCGCTGGTTTCACCGACACGTTTGCGCTCTTGATAGTCCTTGAGGCGGCTGGGCTCGAGGTAGGCGACTTCGCCGGTGTCGATGAGACGCACCTTCACGTATTCGACGTCGGGGTGGACGGCAAGGGCGAGGTTGGATGGTAAGGTCCAGGGAGTGGTTGTCCAAGCCCACAGGTACGCATCTTCGTCTTCGAGCTTGAAGCGGATTGTGACGCTCGGGTCTTGGCGGCGCTTGTGGCCGTCTTTTTTCGTGATGGGATCTTTCTCTTGCGGACCCTGGGCGACTTCGAAGTTCGAAAGCGGCGTGCCCAGGGCGGGCGAAACGGGCTGGATGCGGAAGCCTTCGTAGATCAGGCCCTTGTCCCAGAGCTGCTTGAACACCCACCAGACTGTCTCCATGAACGACGGATCCATGGTCTTGTAGTCGTTGTCGAAGTCGACCCAGCGGCCCATGCGCTTGACGGTGCGCTCCCACTCCTGCGTGTAGCGTAAGACGCCTGCGCGACAGGCGGCGTTGAACTTGGGGACGCCAAAGGCCTCGATCTCAGCCTTACTGTGTAGACCCAGCTCGCTTTCGGTCAGGCTCTCGATCGGTAGGCCGTGACAATCCCAGCCGAAGCGGCGCTCGACGTCGCGCCCTTGCATCGCCCAGTAGCGCGGGACGATGTCTTTGATCGTGCCGGCGAGCAGATGACCGTAGTGCGGCAAGCCCGTGGCAAAGGGCGGACCGTCGTAGAACACGAAGGCGGGTTTGCCGCTCGCACTCAGGCTCGTCTTTTCGATCTGATGCCGCTGCCAGAGGGCGAGGATGCCTTCCTCGATCTTTGGAAGCTGCACATCGGTGGGCGGGGCGGCGAGTGAGGACTTGAGTGTTTCGTCGGACATGATGGGCTGCCCGCAACATAGCGAATACGCAGGACCGCCGCACGGGGCCTACACCCGGTTCAGTCGCCTGCGTAGCCGAGCGCCTTGAGCCTATCCTGGGCGGCCTGGTCCATGCCGAGATCGACCTCGCGCGCCTTGAGCGCACCGGTCTTGGCTTGCTTGGCCGCTTGCTCAAGCTCGTGCTCACTGACCGCGAGACTGCTCTCGTCCGAGCTTGCTACGTCTTGTTTTTCACCGGGGTCGATGTCGACGCGATAGAGCTCGCGTTGCTTGAGACCGCGTGGGTTGCCGGGATTGGCCACGATTAGCTTGAGCGAGCTGCCTTGATGCTGGATGCGCGACGAACGCAGCACGTTGCCCTCGTGGCTCTCTTCGGCGAAGGTCTGCGCCTTGCCGCGGAACAGGTCGATGCCTTGAACGCCTTCGGGCACCGGCACGCCCTGTAGGCCGAGCAACGTGGGCATCACATCCACGGATTCGACCCAATGGGCCACGCTCGTACCTGCGCCCTCGCCCTTGGGCAGCTTGACGAACAAGGGCACGTGGAGCTGCTCGTCGTAGAGCGTGGTGCCGTGCCAGAAGCCGCCGTGCTCCATGAACTCTTCGCCGTGATCGGACGTGACCACCATCGTCAGATCGTCATAGACGCCGCGGCGTTTGAGGTCGGAAACGAGCTTGCCGAAGTGCTCATCCCAGAAGGTGATCTCGCCGTCGTAAAGCTTGCGCAGCATGTCAGCTTCGGCCGGGTCGGGCTTGATGTGAGCCGCGCGCGAGTAACCCTGACCATCGTAAGGATGGGTGAAGTACGGATCGTGCGGATCCATGTAAGCCGCGAACAAAAACCACGGACCCTTGGGCGCGCGGTCTAAGAACTCCGACACGTGTTGATTGACGACGGAAGCGTCCTGATAGGCGCTGCCCGGCGCGACATGGCCGAGTTTGGCACGCAGTTTTTCGTCAATTTTCTTGACGATTTGCAGAAGCGAGAGCTTGGCCGCTGTATCGCTCGCGCCGAACAAGAAGTTAGGAGTCAGATACGAGTAGCTATCGAAACCCTGCTGGAAGTTGAAAAACGGAGCCACGTTGTAGTTCGTGACCACGCCAGCGGTGTTGTAACCCGCGCGCGAGAATGACTCGGCCACCGTTTCGACGGCGTCGGGCAGCGATGCGGCCTTGGACATGACGCCGTGGCTCGAGGCGTAACGGCCGGTCATCAACGAGGCAAAGCTCGGCCGGGTCCAGGAGGCATTGGTGTAGGCCCGCTCGAAGCGCACGGCGTCTTTGCTGAAAGCGTCGAGATGCGGCGTCTTGCCGGCGCTGTAGCCATAGGCCGGCAGATGATCGGCGCGCAGGGTGTCGATCACGACAAACAGAACTTGGCCGCCGTTGCTTGGGCTGCCCGCTTGAGCGCCTTTGAACGCCGACGCTTTGTCGCCTCCCAGAAAGGCAAAACCGAGGGTGCCGGCTGCAACTAGGGCGGTGAGCGCGATTGAGCCGTAAGGACGCAGCATCAGGCGTGCGGGGCTGC
>JBBSJC010000741.1:0-3453 GCA_038257655.1 Polyangiales bacterium
AGCGTCTCGGCGTCGTCGAGCGAGATCAACACTGGCTCGCCGGGCGCGCCCTTTGCAAAGTTGTTGTTGTTGGAGACGATCGGCTTTTGCACCACGCCCGTGAAGGTCTCATGGCTCTGATAATCCGTCATCCACGCGCCCGAGCGCTTGGCCGTGCGCGCGAAGTAGTCTCCGTAGAACAGGCCCACGTACGCGCCGCCCTCATCTTGCACCTCGAACACCCGCACGTCGGGATGAAACGCGGACACCTTGCCGGTAATCTCGCTAAACTTCAGGCCGTAGAGCTCCGAGGCCATGAAGAACGCCGCATTCATCATCGCGTTCAGCTCGAAGTAAGGCTTGATCGCCTCCTGGTCGAGGTCGTACTTAGCCTTACGTACCTTTTCGGCATAATAGAGATAATCCCAGGGCTCGATCGTGATCTTAGTCTGCGCGCGGTTCGCAAGCTTTTGCATGTCCGCGACCTCTTCTCGCACGCGCGCCACGGCAGAGGGCCACACGCGCATCATCAGCTCCTGGGCCTTTTTCGGGTCGACCGCCATCGTGTCCGACATGCGCCAGTGGGCATGGGAGGCGTAGCCGAGCAGCTTCACGCGCTCCTGGCGCAGCTTGACGATCTTGGCGATGGTCTCGTTGGTATCATTCGCCCCGCCGTTGTCGCCACGGTTCTTGAACGCCTTCCATACCTTCTCGCGCAGGTCGCGCCGCGCGGACGTCAGGAGAAAGGCATCTACACTCGAGCGCGTGTTTACCACCGCCCACTTACCCGTAAGCTTGCGCTCGTCGGCCGCGGCCTTGTAGGTCGCGCGCAAAGACTCCGGCAGGCCCGCCAGATCTGCCGGCGTTTCGAGCACGACCCAGGTCTCTTCGTCGGCCAGCACCTTGTTGCCGAAGTCGGTGAACAAGACGGCAAGCTCCTGGTTGATGCGTCCGAGCTCTTGCTTCTGCGCGGGCGTAAGCTCCGCACCATCGCGCACGAAGTTGTCGTAGGTCAGCTTCACCAGGCGCTGCTGCTCCGCCGTGAGCGCTGGCACGCTTTGCTCACGCGCGTCGTACACGGCCTTGATGCGCGCGAACAACGGCGCGTTGAAGGTGACAGCGTCGAGGGCCTCGGCCAACTTGGGCGACCACTCACGGTCGAGCGCTTGAACATCGGGCGTGTTCAAGTTTGCGGAGAGCACACCGAACATCGCGTTCAACCGGTGCAGGTGCCTGCCCGCGCCTTCCATAGGTACGATCGTGTTGTCGAACGTGGCAGGCTCCGGGTTTGTCGCGAGGGCAGCGATCTCGGCGTGCAGCAGCGCGATGCTGGTGCGGAAGCCGTGACCCACACGGTCGGGCGAAAGCTTGTCCCAGGGCGGCACGCCGCCGTAGGGCCCCGTCCAGGGGGCGAGCACGGGGTCGCGCTCGGCTTCGTTCCTCAGGCTCGCTTTGGCGGCGAGGGCGGCCTGGTGGGCCTCCTGGGGCGTCGTAGCGCCGCTTTTCGTGGCTGGCTCTGGCACGGGGTGCTCCGGCGTAGGGGGATTCGAGGTGGCACATGCACACAGCAGCACCGCGGCGAGGATGGGCGATTTTCGCATGACGAGATTCGTAGCGCAGCCGCGCCGCGCCGCGGCACCGCCTGTGCCTTTGCTCATCTGCGCGGGAGTCATACCCGCGGCAGTAAGCTCGTTCTTCAAAACGGCGAAGATACCTAGTACGACCGAGCGACTGCCACCATCGCAAACCCGTTACAGCTACCCGCAGCGGGCCGAGCTGACTCGTATGGTGGCGAATTCTGGGGCGATTTACACCCTGCACGCGCGCGCGGAATAGGCACGCCTGATCCCGTGTCAGGCTTTGTCATCCGATGGAGAACGCGCGGGAACATACCGGGTCGCAAGCGCGTAGCGCTAGCTACGCCGCTCTGCTGGCGCTGCTCGCCCTGACTGCCTGCAGCTCGGGCAGGCAGGGTGTGGCACAGGGCGTCGATGGCGAACCAGGGCTGTTGCAGCGTGTTGGACTCGTCGCGCGGCCCTTGGCGCCCTGGGCGCGCCATGCCGAGGCCCTGCGCAAGGCGGACCTTGCCGAGCGAGAGCTAGGACGCGCTTGGCTTTCGGCGGGCGAGCGCGCACCAGCGGCTCCGACCACGGTGACCTTACCGTTCGAGGAAACCCTCTACTTCGATCCCGCACAGCCGCGAGCCGTCGGCTACCTTGTGACGATCGAGCGAGGCAAGCGCTTGGTCGTGGCGCTAAGCGCGGTCGATGGCGAGGCGCCGCTGCCGCTTTTTATCGACGTGTTCGAGCGGAGCGTCATTCCAGCAAGCGAGCCGACCGTCAGCGCTGCTGCGGAGACACCCAGCCTTCGCCACCTGGCAGGCAGCGAGCTTGTGAGCGCACCGTTCGAGCTCGCGCCAGAACGCACCGGCACGTACGTCGTGCGCGTGCAGCCTGAGCTTTTGCGCGGGGGACGGACGGTCGTGACACTGCGTTCGGAGCCGCTTCTGAAGTTCCCCGTCGCGCACCCGCAGGGCCGCGTGGGCGGCCGTTTCGGCGACCCGCGCGGCGCTGGAAAGCGCAAGCACCACGGCATCGACATCGCTGCGCCACGGGGTACGCCCGCGCTGGCAGCAAGCGACGGCGTGGTGCTCAGCGCCGGTCACAACGGGCTCGGTGGGAAGGTAGTGTGGCTGCGCGACTCCGAGCATGGCTTCGTGCTCTATTATGCCCACCTCGACCAGCACAGCGTGCGCAGCGGACAGCAAGTGAAGCGAGGCGATACCGTGGGTCTTGTCGGCAACACGGGCAATGCCAGTCAAACGACACCGCATCTGCACTTTGGAATCTATCAGAGGGGACCAGTCGACCCTTACCCTTACGTACACCAGCAGACCTCGCGCTTGACGCCCGCGAGCTTCGATCGCAGCCAGCTTGGCACCTGGCAGCGCGCAGCGCGACCAGCGGTACGCCTGCGCAGCGCCCCTTTTGCAAAGGCAGAGATCGTGCTGGAGCTTGCTCGTCACACACCACTACGCGTGGTGGGCGGAACGGGTGCATTCCTCAGACTGCGCTTGCCCGACGAGAGTGACGCGTTCGTGGCCGCACGTCTGATGGAAGCGGTCGACAAGCCCGTTCGCCGCGCGCGCTTGAACGAATCGCGTGTCGTGCGCTCGGGGCCTTCGCCAACTGCACTGGCGATTTCAGAGCTTGCCGAAGGCAGCCAAGTCAACGTGCTCGGCCAGAGCCAAGACTTTATGTTAGTCGATGCCGACGCCGGCCTACGCGGCTGGGTGCTCGCCCCGAGTGCCCACAACGAGCGCGCTTTGTAGACTAAGCGCCCGGCACAAAAGAATCAGGTCGGATCGGCGTCGAGGCGCCCCGTCGGCGGTGATGAAAATTCGCAAGGATACTCGCTGTATCTGAAGAATTTTCAGCGCCGGTGACGGGGATGCGTCGGCGTCGAGGCGATCTG
>JBBSJC010000742.1:0-3440 GCA_038257655.1 Polyangiales bacterium
CTAACATCGCGGCGAACATCAGGGCGGCGCTTCGCGCCGAGGGCAGTGGGACGAGATGGGCCACAGACACGAGCTCGATGCTGACGACCGCGAATGCGATCGCGTAGGCAGTGCGAGGCGACATCGGAAAGGATTGGGCGAGCGAGCCGACTACCCACAGCAGACAGGAAGCAAGCAGCAGCGCGAGGCCAAACGGAAGCCAAGCTCGCGCTGCGCTCATCTCAACCCCGTCGTGACCCGTAGGCAATCGCTTCGAGACGCGCCAAATCTTCGATCACGATCACGTCCGGGCTTACCTTGAGCGCACCTTCGCGCTCGAGCAGCGCCAGACCGCGAGAGATCTCTTCGCGCACCGTGCCGAGACGCCCTGCGACAGTCTCCGTGGTCAGATCGCGAACCAAGGTCTTACTCTCGTCACCACGCGCGTCGCGCTGTGCCGCCAAGGTGCACAAGAATGAAGCAAGACGTGCGGGCACCGTGCGCAGCGACAGGTCGCTCACCAGCGCGAGTAGGCGATCGACGCGACGTGCACGCAGGTCGACGATGGCGCGCATGATCGCAGGCTTGCGATCCCCGAGGCTGAGCAACGCCTCGTTGGTAATCAACAGCGCACTGGCGGCACGCATGGCGACCGCACTCGCGGGATACACGCCGCCATCGAAGCGAATGCCTTCGGTGATCGGTCGCCCCGGACGGGCGAGATACAGGATCTGCTCGCGACCATCCTTTCCGCTTTTGACGAGTTTCACTTCACCGGTACGGATGATGAACAGGCCTTCGGCGGGTTGGCCCTCCTGGAACAGTGGAGCTGCACGCGCTGCTTTGCGTACCTCCGCCAATTCCGAAAGCGCGGTCAAATCTGCAGCGGGGAGCTCCGACAGGACGGGTACGTCGCGAAGTAGCTCATCCGGATTGCGCGGTGCAATGGCCATGACAGTTCCTTGTGCTTCCGATAGTTTCGGCGAACCCGAGCTGCTTGCCAAGGCCTGAGGGGGCCGGAAGCCAACGGAGCGTCGATGTACCAAATTTCCGAGCCAGTTGACGCTTTTCTTGAGCGCAACCTGTCTTGCAGTTCGAAAGTGAAAGGGCTTTGCAGTTCCGCATTGATCAGAAAGTTCAGCTGTGATTTACTTTTTAACTGAGGGGACGCCGAGCCAAACAGGGGGGCTTTGTAGTACCGATAAGGGGACGAGGCGGCCAGCGAAAGCGCAGGCCGCCTCAGCTATTTAAGCCCTACTTCTCGTACCCTAGCGGCTTCGCATCGCAATCCTGCGCGTCCCACAACGGGCTGACTGTTAACGCTTGGAAGCGTCACTGCTTGGCGCTGCGGGCAAGCTTGTTTGCGGTGACACTGTACACAAGGATCGGCCCCGATTTGGCAGTCGTGCAATGTCGGTGTTGTGCTACCCCGCACGCTTGCGATCGCGAGACGACCACAAAACGGTCTCGAAACGAACGGGTGACAGATCGCTTACCTGCGCGTCAACTCCGCGTATCGACGGAATAAAGCGGCAGCTCGATGCGGATTGGGGGGGCGCCGAGCTGCCTGAGAAAGCGTGCCGCTGCGTTGGGGGAACGCGTGTTGCGGTCGCCTGCTACTGCACGCGCCGTAGCGATATCCGTGCCAATGGGCGCTGCACACTACCTGCGGCGAGACGATTCGGGCATCGCCTAAGGCGCGGGGAGCGCACGCTGCTGCGAAAGGTGACTGTCGAGATGATCGGCCAAGACGCTCACGTGCGGGTGCGCAAGGATGCCCAGGTGATCGCCCGGCAGGTCGTGCATGCTCAGCTGACCACGCACGAGGGAGCGGAAGCCCAGGCTTTCCTCGAGCGCCCCCTGCTCTGAATCAAGCGCGCGAAACAAGATCGCGGGGCCCTCGCAATGGCGGACGCGTCGATCGTATAGCGCGATCGCATCGCCATAGGCCTGGGTACGAAAGGGATCGAGGCCGGTGGACTCAGGCGTCATGAAACTCGGCAACATGGGCGCAAAGCCGGGATGCACGCGCCGCGCTAGCGCGGCGAGGTGGTGAGTCGCCCGGCGGGCCAGGCTTTTAGCGCCCTGACGCCGCACGAATCGGGCTTGGGCCACAAGCCAGTTCAAAGGCCCCCGCAGACGTGCCCGTGGCAGAACCGGATCCAGTAGCGCGAGGACGGGAACACTCTCGCCTTGAGCCCGCAGCTGGCGCGCCATCTCGTAGGCGAGCACACCGCCAAAGGAAACGCCGCCCAAAGCGTAAGGCCCGCGCGGTGAATGGGAGCGCAGAAGCTCGATATAGCGTGCTGCAAGCTCCTCGACGGGCGGCAGCACGGCGCCCCGTTGCACGATCTCGGCTTCGAGTGGCAGGTACATCGCGTACACCGCGCTGCTCGTGCGCAGTGCACGCGCGAGCGGCAGGTACAGCCCGATGCCGCATACGAGAAACACAGGCAACGCATCATCACCTGGCTTGAGGCAGATTATCGTGGGTGCATCGATGCCACCGCCACTGCGCATGCGGGCTGCAAGCTGTGCCACGGTCGGCGAGGCGAACAGATCGGCCAAGGACAACGGGGCGGAGCAGGACGCCTGCAGCCGCTCGAACACGCGCACGGCGAGTAGTGAATCGCCACCGAGATCGAAGAAGCTCTGATCGGTGCCAAAGCCGGTGATGCCGAGCACCTGGGACCAGACCTGCGCCACGAGAAACTCTTCGTCACTAGCAGGCGGCATCGACGTGCGGCAGCGCTCCACCTCGGGCGGCGGCAGCGCCCTGCGGTCGACCTTGAGGTTCGGCGTCATAGGAAAGGCCGCGAGCATCACGTACTGAGCGGGCGCCATGTACTCAGGGAGGCGCACCGCAACCAGGGCTGCCAGCGAAGCGGGGTCGAACTCCCCTTGCCGGGGCACGACGTAGGCCACCAGGCGCCGTTGCCCTGGCACATCCTCGCGCAGTAACACGACGCACTCATCCACTTGCGCGTGCGCGCGGATGACCGCTTCGATTTCACCAAGCTCCACCCGATGACCACGAATTTTCACCTGAAAGTCGGAGCGACCCACGTACACGAGCTGACCGTCAGGTTGATAGCGAGCCAGATCTCCTGTGCGATACAGCAGGCCGCCGTCGCGGTTGAATGGATTGTCGATGAAACGCTCAGCGGTGAGATCGGGGCGGCCGAGATAGCCGCGCGCGACGCCGGCACCTCCTACGTAGACTTCGCCGTCCATACCAATGGGCACCGGCTCAAGACGTGCGTCGAGCAAGTAGATCTGAGTGTTAGGAAGGGGTCGACCGATCGGCAGGGGACACTGTGGATCAACGACGCTGCCGTCGTGCACATACATGGTACATGTCACGGTGGCTTCAGTCGGCCCGTACCCTTGATGGAAACGAACACGCCCCTCGTTGTGCTTTTGCCAAAGTAACAGGTGCTCGCCGAGCGCCTTCTCGGTGC
>JBBSJC010000743.1:0-3434 GCA_038257655.1 Polyangiales bacterium
GGGCACTGGGGCTTTTCGATGGAGCTCGTACCCGGTACCGACTTTCTCGCCTGGACGCGCAGCGAGGGATCGGGGCGTGCCTTTGACGAGCGGCGGCTGCGCGCGGGGATGGTTGCGTTGCTCGAGGCGCTAGGTGCGCTTCATGGCGCAGGACTCGTCCATCGCGATGTGAAGCCAGAAAACGTGCGCGTCACTCCCGAAGGTAGAGTGAAGCTACTCGACTTCGGCCTGGTGCAAGCGGACAACGACCCTCAGCAACAGGAAGCCCTCGGCACGGTGGCTTTCATGGCTCCCGAGCAAGCTCGGGGAGAGCGCGTGGGCGAGGCGGCTGATCATTACGCGCTCGGCGTGTTGCTGTACGAGGTCCTTACTGGAGAGCTGCCCTTTAGCGGAACGGCGATTGAGATCATGCTTCGCAAGCAGCGTGAGGATCCAGAACCCCCGAGCGCGCGCTGCGAGGGCGTGCCCGCCGATCTCGAAGTCATTTGCATGGGGCTACTCGAGCGAACGGTCGAGGCAAGGCTGTCGGGAGCTGCGGCGATCGCGCGCCTGACCGGCGGCCAAGCGGGCCGCGACCCCAAGCTTCGGACGACCCTGTTCGAGCCGTTCGTGGGGCGTCTGCGCGAGCGAGATCGCCTGCACGCGGCGCTCGAACGTGCGCGGAACGGCGCCATTCAAGTGGTGTTGGTCGAGGGCGAGAGCGGCATCGGCAAAAGCGCGCTCGTCAGCACGTTCGTGAGTGAAGTCCGCGATGCGCTGCCCAGCGCGTTGTGCCTGTTCGGCCGCTGTCAGCCGGTGGAGCACGTGCCTTACAAGGTGTTCGATGGCGTCGTCGACGGGCTGTCAGGACAGCTGCGCAGCCTGCCCGCGCACGAAGCGAACATGATGTTGCCCGAGCGCGCAGGGCTGTTGTCGCGGCTGTTCTCTGTGCTCGACCGAGTGCCCACTGTGCAACATGCACGCGGTGCGCTCGAAGGCAGCTGTGCAGACAGGTTTGAGCTGTTTGCCACCTTTGCGGAGCTGCTCGCGCGCGTCTCGCAGCGTGATCCGCTGGTGCTCGCGATCGACGACTTGCAATGGGCGGACGCGGACAGTTTCGCGCTGCTCGATGTCGTGCTCGACCTGGCTTGTCGCGGGCAGATCCTGCTGATCGCCACGGTGCGCTCGCTCGACGCTCTCGATGCTGCAGTGGGGCGCTCAATAAAGGCTCTGTCGTTGCGACCGTGCGTGCAAAAGCTAGTGCTTGCACCGCTCAGCGATGCTGACGCCCAGAGCTTGGTTGAGAGCCTGACCTGTCTGCCAGGTAAAGACAGTAAGGTGGCACGGGTATGTCGCGCCGCGGGCGGCCATCCGATGTTTGTCACGGAGCTTGCCAAGCAGCTCAGCACTTTGCGCACGGGGATAGACTCGACGCTCGAGCTCGATGAGCTGTTGAGAGCGCGTGTAAAGGCCCAGGGCGACAGTGCGCGCGATGTGCTGACGTTGCTCGCTCTCTCTGGTTCGCCGCTGCCCAAGTCCGTGTTAGCCCTTGCGGCGCTCGCCGGGGGCGAAGACTTCTCGTCCGTTCTGCTTCTGTTGCGGCGCGAGCGCCTCGCGCGCTTTGTTCGAGCCGGTGAGCTTGCCTGCTACCACGACCGAGTGCGTCAGGCGCTCCTGACAGACCTGAGTGAGCAACAAACCCAAGCAGGCCACCTGCGACTTGCGCGCGCATGGGCCAAAACGCAGCCGCGTGACGCCGGTGCTATCGCGCGTCACCTGATGGCAGGAGGCAGCCTCAGCGAGGCTGCGCCGTGGCTGGTGCGCGCGGCTGAACGCGCCATGGAAAGCGCCGCCTTCGAGCAAGCGACCAAGTACTATGCCGAACGCCTCGCGCTGCAAGCCGCGGCGCTTTCCGAGCCCGCACGCCACGGTCTGACACTCGCTTACGCACGGGCTCTCTCCGCGGCCGGGCGCAGCAAAGAAGCAGCCCACGCGTTACTGGACGCACTCCCTTACGCGATGGCCGAGGAGCGGGTGCACATCCTGGCCGGCGCGGCCCAGCAGTTGCTGCAGGCGGGTGAGGTCGAAGAGGGCGTACAGGTGGCGCGCCGGGCCATGCAGGAGGCCGGGCTTGCCTGGCCCGCGCGCCCGTCCGGCGCGGTGTGGCGACTGCTTTGGTATCGGACACGCCTCGCGCTAAGCAAGACCCTCAGGCCGGCTCGGAGTGACGCAGAGATCGATCCTCGCGCGCTCATGCAACTCGATACTCTGTTTCGACTTGCACAGCCGCTCTCCTGGGCCGATCTTACCCGCGCTGCGGAGCTGTGGTCCCGCCACCTATGGCTTGCCCAGACGCTCGGATCCGCCCGGCACATGGCGCTCGGACTTCGCAGTGAGGCGGTCCTGCGAGCCATGCAGGATGCCGAGGGCGAGAGCAGCCATGCGCTCTTTGCGCGAGCGGATCTGCTCAAAACTCCCGATAGCCCCGACCTGCGGGCTTTTCGCGCGTTTGCGCTCGGTCAGTCTGCGCTCATGCGCTGGCAGCTGCGCGCCGCGGAGTCCTCTCTGCTCGAAGCGGAAACCTTATATCGAGAGACATGTCCTGAAGAGCACTGGCAACACACCACCGTACGCTCCTTACTACTAAGCACCTGGTTCACGCTCGGACGCTTCGGTCGTCTCGCGCACAATGCGGACGTATGGCTGCGTGACGCCGAACAGCGCCACGACAAGTTCGCCTTGGCAAGCCTCGCGGTGGTCGGCTTTGGATTTGTGCGGCACGTGATGCGCTCTGATCTCGACGCTGCGGAGCACGAAATCGAGCACGCCATGGAGCCCTGGCGCGGGGCCCGCATCGGCATCCAGCATCTTGGCGAAACGTTCGCCCGCCACATCGTGCTCGCCGCGCGTGGCGGCGACCGTGCGCTGCGCTTCTGGGATGGCACCTACCCAGCGTTGCGTCATTCATTTTTGATGCGGGCTGCCTTTTCGCGGGAAGCCGTGCATGTGGATCGCTTTTGGGCGGTGCTGCACGCCGCTGCGCATGCGCCAGAACGTGACGAACGCGCAAAGTTTCTCGCACTGGCAGAGCGACATCGACGGGCGCTCGGTAAGCCGAGTACCAAATGGTCACGCACCGCGCTACTGCACTTCGAAGGGGAGCTTCTGATCTTGCAGGCACGTCCTGAACAGGCGCTGCCGAAGCTCATGGCAGCGCGTGCCAGCTACGATGACATGGGTCATTTCGCCGGTCGGATCCTGGCTGTGACGATCGATCGGCTCAACGGCAGCGACCAGGCCCAGCGCGCATTCACGGCCGAGCTCACAGGCGAGGGCTTTGCTGACCCCGCGCTCTGGATTCGCGTCTGGTCTCCGAGCACGCCATTCTACAAGCGCGGGACGTGAAATCTTTGCCAGTCGAGCGTCCGTTGAGGGTCCTGTCCCACAAGATGCGA
>JBBSJC010000744.1:0-3429 GCA_038257655.1 Polyangiales bacterium
CAGTGCGGCGGCTTGAGCGTGATCCAATCCGCCGCGGAGGAACATGTCTTGGCCAGTCGTGGTTTGAGCCTCCACGAAGATGACAGTACGGCGCCAATCTTCAAGGGCATGTGCCGGCTGCGCGACCGCGAACGAGGCGGTGCCAGCCAAGAGGTATGCGCACACTTTGCGGTATTGCTTGAGATGAAGTTGCATGAAACGGTTCCTTCTTGCGACGCGGAGCATGGGTATGGGGGAGGGGATGATTAGGGAAGTGTGCTCACTCCGCCGGGATCGTGAAGCGAGTGCTGTAGTTGAGCCCGCGGTTGTTGTCCCAGAAGGTCTGGCCTGCGACCTTATAGCGAATGGCGAACTGGATCCCCACGCCGGCGTTCTGCAGTCGGCCGGCTTCTCCACAGGTACCGGCGGCGATCTGCTCGGGGCTCAGCGGACCTGGGTTCAGGTTCGTGACTTGAAACTGCCACAGGTTGTCGGCAGTAAACGCTGCCTGAACATCGCGGAAGGTCATCCACCCGTCGTCGGAGATGCGCACTGTCACCTCTTTGGCGAAGGCCGAGTTAAGTACCCGCGCTTGACCGTTAAGGGTAGCTTTGGTGCCACCCGCGGGCACGCAGGTGCTCCATTTGGCAGCCCGCACGGGCTGACTCTCCGTGACCGCGGCCGCCGTGTGGTAGTCATTGAATGGGTCCCACGATGTTCGACCGTTCATCTTCGCATACACGGCGAATTCCACGTCTGCTGGGGCCGGGTGGTTGGGATCAGACACACCCACACCGATGCTGGCACTCCAGACTTCGTGGTTTCCGACCAGACTCTTCTTGAATTGCGCAAAGCTAGTAAACTGGGTTGCCCAGTGATCGGTAGTCCAGATGATCCCGATTTCCTTCTGGAACGCGTCGTTGCGCACGTTGACATCCAGCTCGAGAGAAACAGCCGAGGCGCACATCCCAGCGGCGCAGCCGAGGACCTTTTCACCGATGTGGAAGTCCTGCACGACCACAGGGCGATCTACCGCATGGGCACTAGGGAGTCCCACGAGGAGGGACACTACCGATAGCATGAGGCAGTAAAGACTTAGCTTAGCTGTTTTGACAGTCATGTGGAAAGCACCCTTCGTTGTAGACGCAGCTCGCGAGATTGGACGCCCAAACGCTTTGCAGCTCGGGGAACCCAACCATCGGTCATAGTCGTGAGTGCTCCCCATTATGCCTTCCGTCACGAAATGTAAGATGGCGTCACGCTTGTCAGGGCCGGGCAGTGTGTGCCTCATCGAGCCTCGAGAGCGTCCGGAGCTGCGAGGCCTGCTTCGAGTTGGTTGAGCTGCCCAAGCGCGCTCTCACGTTCAGGAATGAGCGGAGACTGCGGATAGAGCGCCAGATGCTGTTGCAGCAAGCGCCGGGCTTCCGCAGGTTTGAGCTCACGCAGCGCCAGCAGAGCGCGGGAGAGGAGCTCCACTTGCGCATCTAAATCGCTGTGCGCTGCGACTCGCTCGGTGGCGTCGGGTGGCTGTGCGCGCCCGCGCCACTTGCGCTCCACGGCGGGACGGGGTGCGCCGGTCCAAGCATCCGCATTCGCAGCGGGACGCCCCGGGAACTGTCGAGCATTCTTTTGGCGGGGCGATGGCGGAACCGGCGGCTGGTACGAAGGGGCATCTATCTTGGTGACACTGTGCGCAGCCGGAGGAAGAGGGGAAGGCCACAGCCCCAGCGCGGCGCTCCCGCTCAGTACCAGCGTGCCCAAGAAAACACTGGCGAGCATCCACTTGCCAAGCGTAAGGCTTCCGGCGACGGGACTCGCGCTCTCTCCGAGACCGGTTGCTTCGCTAATCGGGCAGGAGATCTGCGCGAGCAACGCGAGTCTTACCCGTGCGACTCGTTCTTCCTCGGGGCAGCTGGCGTCGCGTATGCGACCGAGCAGTCGCTTGGTTTCGAGATCGAGTGTCATGGCCCGACCTCATGTCGCTCACGGACCCGATCGCGAAAAAGTGCGGCCTCGAAGCGTTCCCGCGCCAAGCGTAACCTGGAGTACACCGTATTGAGCTTGACCTCGAGCACCTCAGCTATCTCCGGCGCGGTAAGCTCCTCAATTTCGGCGAGCACGAAGACCTCGCGCATCGGCTCATCGAGGCTGCGCAAGATTGCGTCGACGCGGCGCACTTCCGCGACCCGCTGGCTGTGCTGCTCGGGGTTCGAGACGGGCGCGATCCACGCTGCGTCAAGTTCGTGCTCCGCAGCGCGCGCCGCATAGTGCCTATACTTTCGTGCAACGCGCAGAGCGATGCCGTATAGCCACGTGCGCGTGGAACTGCGCCCTTCGAAGCCCGCGCCCTTGCGGTGGACGACCAAGAACACATCCTGCACGGCGTCGTCGAGCGCCGCGTCCGGTACGCCCAGGCGAGCGAGGGCGCGGAACAGGAAGCGCACGTGCGAATCGTAGAGTTCCGCCATGGGAGGTAGCACGGCGACGGGCTGCGCTCGCGAAGGCACTGCCAGTGTTGACACTGTACTGGGCATCGGGGGTGGGTGCCTGGTGGAGCTGCGATCCGTCATGGAAAGCGCACCGACACAGCAAGCTGGAACAGCGCGGACCAGCGCGGAGTGGCGTACAGGAGCTCGCCACCCGAGAGCTCGAAGCGTGCGCGCACGAGGGCTTACTGCAGGGCCCTGAACAGACCCACCGAGAAGCGAGGACGGATGTGCACCTCGCCCAGGAGCCCAGCGCCTGCGCTAGCGAAGAGCGCGCGGGCGGTGGTGGCTTCCCGAAGCTTTCGCCCCGCCGCGCCCATCACCCCCAGGCAGGCTTGGCTCTGTAGGACCAGGGCAGCCCACGGGAGATTCCACGCTTCGATGCCGGCCCCGAAGTGTCCCGTGGCCAGGTTGGCACTCAGCTGCGACGCACCTGGCTCGTTGCCCTGGCGAGGCCACAAATACGTGCCGCCGGCATCCATGCGCATCGATCGAACGCGTCCGCGCAACGAGAATCCGGCACCATAACCCGGCGCCGGCAGGACTCGAACGAGGAGCATGGAGTTGGCCGCAAGCCATAGCTCCACACGACGTGTTTTTGGCTTGAGGCGGTCGTTCCTGAGCGCGGGGATGGTCTCCCGGTCCGCGCTTTGAAGTACCTCGTGGAGGGGGACCGCTGTAGGGGCGCTCACGACTTCGCGAACTGGGGCAGCGCGCAGGGCGAGCGACAGTGCCAGTGCCGCCGCGCGCAGGAGTGCTTGGCAATTGGAGTCCCGAATGGTTCGCGTCTGAAGAGGTCCCTGCCGGACCCTAAAGTGGAGGACGAGCTCGAATGCCGCGTCAGTTGCATGGATGTCCACCGACAGCGCTGCGAGTTGCGCGAGCGGCTCCTCTCCCGAGCCAAGCCTTGAAAGCTCCGAGACCAAGCTGGCTTCATCGCCGCACGTTGCAGGCACCGACCAGG
>JBBSJC010000745.1:0-3427 GCA_038257655.1 Polyangiales bacterium
CAACAGGTCAAGGCGTGGAGCGACGTCCGAGAGCGCCAGCACCTCTTGCGCTTCGTTGCGACGATGACCCTTCCACAGCGCACGCGCGAAGACGGTCGCATGCCGTGCCGCATCGGTAATGACGTCCTCCGCTTCAGGCATAAGACCCTCGTGTGCGTAGCCTGGTCAAATCAGACGAACGCCGCATTGGTAAGGTCGCGCATGACCGCGAGCAATGCCGCGTCATCGGTCAGCGGCGCGACAAGCCCGGCGTAGCAAGCCTCACGCGGCGCGATGCCACTTTCGAGCAGTTGCGCGGTCGCGACCAAAAGGCGCGTGCTCGGCACCTCCGCAAGGCCCCGATCGCGCAGCCCGCGCAGCCTTCGTGCCAGCGCGACTAGCGCGTGTGCGCTGGGGCGATCGACACCACTTTCGTGGACGACGATGCTTACCTCCTGCTCGGCCGGCAAGAAGTCGAGTTCGAGTGCGACGAACCGTTGTCGCGTGCTCGGCTTGAGATCCTTGAGCATGCGCTGGTAGCCCGGGTTGTACGAGATCACGAGCTGAAAGCCGGGCGGCGCGAGTAGCGTCTCACCCGTCTTATCGATGGGCAGGCTGCGTCGATGGTCGGTGAGCGAGTGCAGGATCACGACGGTGTCTTGTCGCGCTTCGACCACCTCATCGAGATAGCAAAGCGCCCCTTCGCGCACGGCGCGGGTGAGCGGCCCGTCTTGCCAGGCCGTGCCATCGTGACGAATCAGATAACGACCGATCAAATCGCTAGCAGTCAAATCGTCGTGACAGGAGATGGTGATGAGCGGCCGCTTCAGCCGGTAGGCCATGTGTTCGACAAAGCGCGTCTTACCGCAGCCCGTGGGCCCCTTGAGCATGACCGCGAGCTTGCGTGCGTGACACTGCTCGAAAACCTGCACTTCGTTGCCGAAGGGAAGATAGTAAGGTTGATCGCGCGGCGGCTCGTTGGAACTCATACTCGTCGAAGACAATCAGGAGGCGGGCAGGGCATTCGCCGTACGCAGGCCTTCGGCCTTGGTCTCGGCATCGGGAGATACGTCCAGCTCAAAGCTCGGCGCTCGTCTGAAGAAGTCCCAGATAAACAGCCCAGAGCCGATCATGAACAACGCAGCGGTCGCGGTCAGCATCAAGAAGTGGACCTGAATCTTGAGCTGCGTGTCCAGGTAACCAAGCCCAAGAATACGTTCGAGGTAGACCTGAACGATGCCAGCGGTGGCAAACGAAATGGTCATACCGAACATGCCCGTGACCTGCAGCCAGAACGCCCAGTAACCGAGGCTGCTGCCGCTCTCGCTGCGTCCGCGCGAGATCTCCGGCAAGGTGTAAGAGATCATGGCCAGCACGATCATCACGTAGGCACCGTAAAACGCCGCGTGCCCGTGCATCGCCGTGATCAGCGTGCCGTGGGTCCACTTGTTGACGGCCGGCCAAGTGTGCGCAAGGCCGAGCAAGCCGGCTCCAAACAGCGTGAACAGCGCGCTGCCGAGCGTCCAATGCAGGGCCAAGACGTTGGGATGGGCCATGCCGGAACGACGCATGGCGTTATATGCGTAGACCGCCATCCCAATCAGCGCGAGAGGCTCGAGCGCGCTAAAGATGCCGCCAATCGGCAGCCAATAGGAAGGTACACCCACCCAATAGTAGTGATGGGCCGTCCCTAAAATGCCCGCGAAGAACACCAGGCCGACGATCACATAAAGCCATTTCTCCATCACCTCACGGTCAGCACCAGACAGCCGGATCAAGAGGTAGGCGAGGAACGAGCCCTGGATCATCTCCCAAACGCCCTCTACCCACAGATGGATGGTCCACCAGCGATAGAAGATCGCCACGGTATAGTTTTGATAATGCAGAAGAGCGGGTAGGTAGAGCAAAGCGGCACTGCCGATGCCGAGCAGCAGTACGCCTTCGGTCGTGGTGAAACGCCCGGCCTTACGGATCGTCATGCCGATGTTGTAGAGAAAGATCAACATGCAGGCGACGATCGCGAGTTTACAGGGTAGCGGCTGTTCCAGCAGCTTGTTGCCGGTGCCCCAGCCGAACAGGTAACTGACGATGGCACCCACGCCCATGGCGACCCAAAGCCCGAGCTGCACGTAGGCAAGGCGCGTGCTGTGCAGCTCGCCGCGCGATTCTTCTGGCACAAGCCAGTAGGTTGCGCCCATGAAACCGGTCAGCACCCACACGATCAGCAGGTTCGTGTGAATCACCTTGGTGACGTCGAAGGGAAGCAAGTTGATCAGCGGATCGGGTCCAAGATACTTGACTGCGGAGAGCATGCCGAACACGAGCTGCAAACCAAACAGCAGCATCGCGACAGCGAAATACCAGTAAGCGACCGCCTGGGATCGATATCGCATCTTAGTTCTCCGTCCGTTCTACGGCAGACATTGCACAGGTAAGCACTATTTCAGCGTGGCTAGAAACGCGGCGAGACTGTCGATCTGCTCGGACGACAACGTTGCTGCGAAGGTGTTGGGCATGAACGATTGACCATTGGCTGAATACATCGCGCCGGGCACGACATAGGCGCTGGGGTGCTCGATGGATTCCTTGATGTAGCTCGCCACGTCCTTGGCAGATCCCTTGTAGTCATTCGACTGGATCAGCTTCTCGACGCGCGTGGCAAGCCCCGCCATAGTCGGGCCGGCTAGATTCACGTTGGGTGCAATCGAGTGACAGGCGCTGCACGAAGGCGAGACGCTGGTGAAGTAGGCTCGACCCAGGGCGATTGGATCCTCGTTGCCAGTCACCGGTCGCGCTCCGGGCGCGAGCCCCACGCTTCCTTGCCCCGCCTGCTCTTGCTGCACGGCCGACAGATCCATCCCAGGAATGGAAGTGCCCGACACCAAGATTGGACGAGGCGGCCAGCCCTGGTTGTCGACCTTACTCACCCAATCCAGAAAGGCGATGAGGTCGGCTATCTGCGGGTCACTCAGGTTCGGGTTGGGCATCAGACGGCGATGCTTTTGTTCGTCGTAGAAGGCCGACGGATTGCGCAAAAATGCCGCAAGATAAGGCGCGCCACGATGCTGAGTAATCTTGGTGAGATCGGGCGCGTAATAGGCCCCCTCCCCAAACAGCGTGTGGCAGTTGATGCAATTCTTCGCATGCCAGATGTCCTGGCCGCGAGACACCGCAGGGGTGATGTTCTCAGAGTGGGTCAGCTTTGCGAACTGACGATGGCTGTCGATGGTAAGCCCGAGAAATACCAGTGCGGCGAGACCGGTCGAGCCAAGTGCGAACAGCCTTGTCTGGCGCTTGTTCATATGAGGTCCTCGGGCGGATCAGACGCCGATGCCGGTGTAGTGAACCAGCGCGATATAGGCTGCGAAAGCAATGGAACCGACCATCGCCAGAATGACGACGTAGCCGACGACCTTGAGCGATGTGTACGCACCGAGATACGTCATGA
>JBBSJC010000746.1:0-3422 GCA_038257655.1 Polyangiales bacterium
AAGCATGCCAGGCCGCGCTAGCAGCGGCTTCGGCTGCCGCGGGCAATCCGCAGCACGTCAAGGCTGTCGTCGACGAGATCACGGCGATGGCAGGAGAGGGCACACGCACCTTTGTCATCGGCTTCCAGACGACGGGAACGGCCTTTGCCGGAAACCTCGACGAGATGGCGGCAGCGGGTGGCACGGCACTCAAGACACACACTTCCGTTGCGAGCGAGCAGGAGCTGAGCGGCGTACTTCAATCGATGATCAGCGACGCCGTGTCATGCACTTTCGGACTCGAAGAGGCGCCTCCGAGTCCGACGCACGTGCTCGTCAGTGTCGACGGCGAGCAGATCAATCTCGACCAACCAGACGGCTGGAAACTGGGTGCAGACGGTAAGTCCGTCGAAGTGCAAGGTAAGGCCTGCGAGAAGCTACAGAGCGGCGGCGCCCAGCACACGCTCAACGTCGAAGTAAAGTGTAACGTCGTCCCGATCATCTGAGCCTGACGTCAGTCGCCCCCGGCGAGCATGACCTGCGCATCGACGTCTGAGGGTGTCGGCTCGGGTCTGACCCGCGCGGCGACGGCATCGAGCCCTCCCTGTGCACGCACCCAATCTGCAAGACCCTGCAGTTGCGTGGTCAGGTCGAGTAGCGGCGTGTAGCCGAGGTCCCTTGAGGCACTTGAGAGATCGAACAGTGCGCTTTTGGCGCGCCGCAGGATCTGAGCTTCGCTCAGCGCCCGCTTCAGGCCGAGCTTATGGGCGAGACGTGCGGTGAGCAGGGCTTTACTCAAGCTGCGTTGATCGAACTTGGCCGGCAGCGCGAGCGCCTCGAGCAGGCGCGTGTAGAGCTCGCGTGCTTCGAGAAACTCGCCATCGGTGATGTAATAGGCGTGGCCGGGGGCGTTTGCCGCCGAGAGCGCCTTGAGGGCGGCCTGACTCAGGTTGTCGATGTGCGTGGTGCCGAGCACGTTACGGCCTTGGTCATACAGAATGACGCCTGCGCGCTTTAGCTCGCCCTGCAGTTGCGCAAGGCCCTGCACGTCGCCCGGGCCCCACACCAGCGCGGGCCGGAGGGCGGTGACTTCCAATCCCTCGTCGCTCGCCGACAGGGCGATCTCGTCCGCCATCAGCTTGGAGGTGGCGAACGAGCCCAGGGGATTTTCGGGTAAGACGCGCAGCTCGTCCCAGTGCATGCGATCATCGCGGGAGAGCGTCACGTCCGCACAGCTGATGTGCACGACGCGACGTACGCCGGCATAACGCGCCGCGCGCAATACGTTTTCGGTGCCTGCCACGTGCACCCAGCGCAGCACCCGTTCTGGTGCGCGCGGGCTCGTGATGCCTGCTGCATGCACGACCGCGTCGCAGCCGGCGGCGGCACGTGCGATCGCCGTGGGATCGCCGATGCTACCGAGCATGCGCTCCACGTCGGGTGCAAGGGCGCATGTCGGATCGCGTGTGAGACCGCGTACCTCGTGACCGGCAGCACGCAGCGCACGCGCCATGGCTTGGCCCACAAACCCACTGGCTCCCGTGATCAAAACGCGCATATCCGTGCCTGCCTATCGCGCAGGCCCGGCTCGCACAACCTGGCGCAGGCTCGGACCAGTGGTCAGTTCGGAGGGCAATCTTTGCGGCGTCCCTCGCCTGCAGTACGATGCGCTGTCGCAGGGGAGTTCCAAAAGGAGACGAAAGTGCTCGTACACCCGTTAGGTCGCGCGCTGTGCATCGTGGTGGTCAGTGCGTTTGCTGGGCGGGGCTTTGCGCAGGACGCGGCTCCCCCCTCTGAAGCCGTGCAGACCGCCCAGCAAGCCGAACAAGAAAAAGCGCTGTCGGTGATGGATGAAGAGGCGCGGCAGCACTTCAAGATAGGCAAGTCGCTTTACGACGCCGGGCGCTTTGTCGAAGCCGCGGCGGAGTTTGACGAGGCCTACAAGAAATCTGGACGTCCGCAGCTGCTCTACAACCTCTACGTGGCCCATCGCGATGCGAGCAACTGGGGCGCGTCCGTAGAAGCGCTGCGCGGTTACCTCGAAAAAGTGCCGGATGCGCCGGACCACATCAACCTGAAGGCGCGCCTCAAGTCCATGGAGGACGCGGCCACGCGCGACGCGGAGCAGATGCGCGCTCAGGCGGAGAGGGAACGCGAAGCCGAAGCTGCGCCTCAGACACGCCCCGAAACGGTGCGCTCGGTGGTGCCCATGATCATGATGGGGGTAGGAGGAGCGCTCCTGGTCGGCGGTGGTGTCACGGGCTTTCTTACCAAGGGTAAGACTGACGACTTGGACAAGACCTGCAACGGGAATGCATGTCCGCCTGGCCAGGATGGAAATATCGATAGTGCTCAGACCTTGGCTATCACCACCGATGTGCTGCTCGGTGCCGGTCTTCTGACTGCAGGCGTCGGGGCGGTCTTGTTCTTCACTGGCGCGCTCGATGAAGAGCGTCAGGTACCGATCGCAAACTTGAGCTGCGGACCCACTGGCTGTGGCGCCACGCTGACGGGACGGTTTTGATCATGCTGCGAGCAGACACGGTAAGGCTTGGTTTTACGGCCGCGGCGATCTTACTGTCGGGATGCACCGTCATCTCTGGCGCAGGCGACTACGAGGTCGCTGACCCGGCCGCGAGCACCCGGGATTTGGACTATGAGTTCGTGGGTATGATCGCCCACGCGGGTATCCCCCTCGACGTGGCGGTGGTCGACCAGAGCAACCTGTTGCAAGCGCGGGCGCGCATCATCCTGCCGCCCGTCGCCGATGGGGAGTATCCAAGCGAACGTCTGGTGATGAAAAAAGCGCTCACACCGGGCGAGCAGACTCTGTATTTCTTCGCGGATAACGACGGCAACGGTTTGGTTGCGGGCGAAAAGCGTAAGATCGTCGAGCATATTTGGATCGAGCCGCTCGACTCCGATGGCATCGGCGAGTTCGTCCACAACACGAGCTTCGACTACTTCAATGAGGATGCTTATATTCCGATTGGTGGTGCGCTCGTGTTGCAGATGCCGGCTCCACGCACCACCGACGTGGAAGCCTTGCTCGAATGCCTCGATGGTAAGTTCGGTCGGCAGCTAGACGTCACTTTGACGTTGATCGAGCAAGAGCGTCAGGTCGGCTTGTTTCGCCGCTACCGCGGCACCAAGGCTCCCGAAGAGGTTCGCCTCGGGGGCGTGCTCGACGGCGGCAGCCAATACCGGATCGAGGTGTCCGTTGATGGGGAGATCAAGAAGACGCTAACGAAGCAAGCGCCCGCCAGCGACGATCTAATCGTGCCAGCGGGTGAGTGGCTTCCGATCAAGCTCGAGGATGCTGTGAACTGCCGCTAAGGCATCGTGCGCGAATAACTGATCCGGATCGGCGTCGAGGCGCCCCGTCGTCAGTGATGAAAATTCGCAAGGATACTTCCCGTATCTGGAGAATTTTCAGCGCTGAC
>JBBSJC010000747.1:0-3410 GCA_038257655.1 Polyangiales bacterium
ATTTCGCGTGCTGGATCGCGTGCTGGGTCCCATAAAAGCGTCGACCCGAGCACGCCCAGGCCTGAGAGTAAGCTACGCACGCCGGGCAGCAGCGCATCGTCGCTCCCGCCGTCCAGGGCCGCACGTACCGCACACGCCTCAAGCCCGTAGTCGTCTGCACGCAGCGTCGCCGCCTGTTCGAGGAGTAAGTTGCGCGCCTTATTGCCATTGCCACGGCGCAGCCACAACGCCGCTTCCACCACATGGGCACGCATGCGCAGGTGATCGGAGCTTGTCCCGAGCTCACCACGTTCGCTCAAGAGATGTTCACATTGAGCCAGGTCAGATGGCCGAGCCCGCGCCACCAGTGCGGCCATCAACGCCAACCTGGCCTCGAGTCGCACGTGACGAGCGGGCTCCGAGCGCGCACGCCGAAAGCCTCGCTCCGCCACCTGCACAGCGCGCGCAGCATCGGCGCCGCACAGGGCGATGAAGGTCTCGGCAAGCATCTGTCCGGTCGCGCGCTCTGGGATTTCGGCACGCAGGCCGAGCAGCACGTCTCGTGCAGGGCCGATCGCGCCTTGCGCGGCCAACACTTGCGCCAGGGTCGTCGCGGCACGTGCATGAAACAGCGAATCGTCCGCAAAGGCTGCCATCGCACGCCGGCAGGCTCGCACCGCAGCCCGCGTGTAGCCCGCCGCAAACAAGGCTTCTGCGCGCAGGCCGTCAAACCAGCTTGCCAGCGCACCGGCACCGCGCGTATGGGCCAGGCGCTGCGCGGCACGCAAGCCGCGCTGAGCCTCGATCGCATCGCCGGCCGTGAGGCTCGCTTCGCCGCAGAAGCGCGCCGTCAGCAGCTCAGCGACGAAGTTGCCCTGCTCAGCGAATTGCTGCTGTAGCTTGCGTAGCGCCTCGATCTCTGCCGCACCTGAGTGTCTGCGGTAGGCGAGCGCTGCGACTGCCAGCGATACACACCACAGAGCATAAAGCTCCGGGCGTGGCAGCTTCGCCAGCACCCGCTCGTGGGCAGCTTCGGCGCCGTGCATGTTTCCAAGCTCGAGCGCCGCGAGCAGCTCGAGACTGGCGATTTCTGCATGCAGATCGGTAATCGGCCCGCTGAGCTCGGCTGAGGCTTGTGCGCCCTCGCGCGCGGCGACTTCGGGCCTGCCCGCAAAGGCCGCGCACCAGGCGCGCATCGCGACGATTCGTGCCCGCTCGCGCGGCGAGGCAGCCTGCGCCATGACCTGGGCAAGAGTAAGGTAACGTTCGGTGTCGTGGGTTGCGCCGCGCAAGGCGGCCGCGTATGCACACAGTAAGGTCGCACGCAAACGCTCGCGACTGGGCGTATCCGAGGCCAACAGCCCGCGCGCGCTCGTCTCCGCCGCCAACAGGTCGCCGCGCGCACAGGCAAGCCATGCCTCGCCAAGCTGCGCTGTTGCGCGATTGGTCATGCGATTGGCCGCGCCTGCGTCGTCGAGCGATACCAGCTCTTGGCTTGCATCGTGAACGCGACCACGGCGTAAGAGCGCACGCACGCGAAACGCGTAGGCATCTGCCGTGAGCGCAGCGTGTCCTTCGCCTGCCTGCGTCAGTAGATCCGAAACGGCAGCATCGCGTCCGGCACTCGCAAAACGCCGACCTACCTCCAGTGCAAAGCTTTCGGCAAGTCCGTGCTCGCGCGCCGCGATCCAGTGCTCAACAGCTTCCTGGCAGGCTTCCAAATCGTCCGGTGCATTCTCCCAACGCGAACGCAACAAGCGAGCGAGCGCGCAGTGTGTGGCGGCCCGTTGCGCCTGCGACATGTCATCGAGCGACTGCTCACACCTCAGCGGATCGAGCGCAAGCCTGTCAGGCGTGGACGCTGGGGCGAGCAACAACACGCGTTTGAGCTCGGCGATGTACTTTGCCGCGGGCGCGCCCCACAACGCGCGCAACTCGTGGGTCTGCAGCGGCGTGCGGGCCAAGGCAAGCAGCGCCATCAGCTTGCGCGCGCCGTCGCTGAGCGCATCGCACTGCGCGTTTTCGGCATTCGCTTCAAGCGGTCGCGCTTCACTCGATACCTGCGCGCCGATCAAAGCAGGCACACCGCGCGTGCGCTCCCAGATCAGCTTACTGTTTGGCACAGGCACGCCGTTTCGCGCGGCAAGCAATGAGACGAGCTTGTGCGAAAGCGCAGCATCGAGTGGGCCAAGCCGCGTGACCCAGGGCGGCGGACAGTCAGATGGCAACGTAAGCTCAACGCGCGAGGTGACGAGCACGCGCGCCTCGCGGATGCGCCGCGTGACGTAACCAAGCGTGTTTGCCACCTCACGCGCATCGAGGTCGTGCACGTCTTCGATCACCACGAGCTTGGGTTCGCACTCCAGGGCGCGCACCACGTCATCAGCAGCGGACGCCGTCGGCAGACCGAGCGCACGCGCCAAACGCTCAAGCAACCCGAACCGAGCGTAGCGCCCGACGCTACACGCAAGATACAACGGAACGCGACCGCCCCAGGCCCCCTCCCGCAGGCGCTCGAGCAATGCGTAAACCAGCTCACTTTTGCCAATCCCGGTGATGCCGTACACGACGCACACCGAGCCCTGCTCGACACACGAGGCAAGTGCAGCAAGCTCGGGCTCGCGGCCCACAAAAGTAGGAGTAGGCCGCGGAAGGATCGGCGACTGCGGCGGCTGTGAGCGGCGAGTGCCCATCGACACAGACAAGTAACAGACTTGTGGTTTAGTTTCGAGTGCGGAGGGTGTCTCGGTGGCCTCATTTCACGGCAGTATCTTCACCTCGGCACGCATGTTCGCCCGCGACCGCTTCGGAGAAGCCGCCGAGGCCCGCTGCTTAGCCGCGCTCGCGCCCGAAGATCGACGGCTCTTGGATTCGATCGGACCTGAGGGTTGGCATCCGACTGCACCCGTACTTTTGTTTCATCGACAGCTCGACATGCTCTACGGCTTTGGTGATCTCGCCATGTGTCGCGAGCTTGGCCGCTACAGTGCTCAGTGGGCGCTCAACTCATTTTTGCGCCTGTTTTTACGCTTCCGAACGCCCCAGTGGTTGTTCGATCGCGCAGGCACCTTGTGGAGTCGCTACCACGACTCTGGCAGCTGGTTGCTGTCGCCCTCCGCACCCGGACGCATTCACGGCCAGCTGCGCGATTTCGAGGTCGTCGACCGCGCATTTTGCATGCGCCTGTCCGGCTGGTTGCTCGGCGCGGTCGAGCTCACCGGTGGCCGCGAAGCCCTCGTGGTTGAAACACGTTGTCGTGCGCTGGGTGATGACTGCTGTGAGTTTGCAGGCACCTGGCGCATCCCATGAGTGCGCCGCCCGACAGGCCGGCCGCCAAGTAAACGCCCAGGCGACCAGCAGCGACCAGCAGCGACCAGCAGCGACCAGCAGCGACCAGCAGCGACCAGCGGGGGCGATCTGCCACGATCAGC
>JBBSJC010000748.1:0-3402 GCA_038257655.1 Polyangiales bacterium
ACGGTGAGTCTGGACCTAGCCAAGGGTATGCTCGAGGAGTTGATGGCCCGTAGCCCAGTTCGTCGGCGAATTCTCATTTTGATGCTGCAGGGACAACGACGAAAGGAAGTTGCGGCGGCGCTGAATCGATCTATACATACCGTCGACGATCATCTTCGGGCGATCTATAACACAACAGGAATTAGAGATCGCGCTATGTTGCTGCTCATTGCTCAAGAAGTGTTTGCCGATGGCGCCGCGTGATCATGGTCGAGAAATCAAACCGTGAGCGCGCAATAGTGGTTGAGTGCAGAAGGGTATGGAGGGCGCTGTCGATGGCATAAGCGGGAATATGTGCTCGGGCAGAGAGGTTTGCGGGTCGGGTGTCCGTGCGAACTGCGGGCGCCGTGTGCGCACACCGGCTACGCAGGTGCGAAACGCATGCTCAAGCGCCTCAATCCCAATCCTCACCGTGCTGATGTGGATGGGTGACGCGCAGTTAAGGTTCGGAAAAATGAGCTGTCCCGCCTCTTATAAACTCGAGCGCGCAGAGTTTCCGTTTGCGGACGGTTGAACTAAGACCTTTTCGCTAAGTTTTGTTGAACGCGAGGTGCTCTGCCTATCTCCGCGAGGTAAGGTTCCGTGGATCACAAACGCCCCCACCTCATCGACCTGCCAGCATCCTCTACGCTTCACCTCGAAGCTCTTGCGGCCGCTTTCCTGTTAGCGACTCATTCGAGGACACGGCGAACAGCAATGATCCATGCCATCAGGACTCGCTCAATGTGAGCCAGAGTATATGCCAAGCTTATGCGCCGGTCCACATACGATATCCCAACGATTGTTGTCGGACTATTCCAACGCTCTCGCCCGTCAGGCATGAAATCGCACCCTAAACGCGCGGGCGGCATTCTGCAGCGACAAAGCCTGCTCTCCCTCGCGGTGCTCGCTACGATCACTGGTTGTGCCGAAAACACATCCGCAAGTCTGAGCAACACCACAACGGACTCTGCCAGCGTGCGCATTGTCACTAGCACGCGCAGCGTGTGGGGCGACAGCGTAGCGCGCATTGAATCAACGCCTATGCTTCGCATCGGTGCAGAGGGAGCCGGGCCGCACCAGTTCAGCTTCATCGGCCCGGCGTTGCTGCTTGAAGGTGGCCGGCTTGCGATCGTAGAGCTAGCAGTTAATGAGGTACGTCTCTTCGATTCAACGGGCTCGCATCTGCGGACGTTTGGTCGACGAGGTCGTGGCCCGGGCGAGTTCGGCGTGATCTCCGCACTCCATCCCAAGTCGAGAGATTCGCTGTCCGCGTACGATCAGACTGAGCAACGTATCACGGTTTTTTCGCTTGAGAATGGGGAGCTCCGGACTGTGAGCGTTGAAGATCTTCCGACAGTCCGCGGTCGCTTCGATGCGTTCGGTGCATATGATGACGGACGGCTCGTGCTGTACAATCCCGGCAGTAGCTTTCGTCCGGATCTTGCACCGGGAATGCAGTGGGACACGACACCGGTGGTAGTGCTCGATGCTGGCGATGGCTCTGCGCGGACGATTGCGCGAATGCCGTCACGCGAGCAGCTCGTGCTCGAAGGTGGAGACAGCAAACTTCGCCAGCCCGCGCACGGTTCTATCCATGCGGTAGCGGACAACGGCTTTTACTGGGGCACAACCGATCGCTATGAAATCCGTTTCTACGATCAGCAGGGAAGTCTGAAGCGCATCATACGACGCCCCGTCGAGCCTCGGCCTGTTGAACCGGCAATGATCAAAGCGTGGATCGACCAGAGCCTCGAAACCGTGCGTCAGCGCGAAGGTGAGCAGGCCATACCGCGCTACCAAGAACTGTACCAGGAGATGGAGTCCGCAGAGTATGTGCCGCTCTTTTACTCGGCGTTCGTCGACCGCGACGCGAGGCTATGGGTGGGTTCATCGAACTGGCCATCAGGCGACCCGTCATCCAGACACTGGAGCGTCTTCGCCGAGAACGGCACGTGGCTCGGGGATGTCCAAGCGCCGCCGCAACTACGCATCGTCGACAGTCGCGGCGACGTGGTACTTGGCATCTGGCAGGACGATGGCGAAGCGCCATTTGTGCACACGCATCGGCTGCTTCGGCCGTAACCGATCGCACATCTGCTCCGTATCTTCGGCGACACGGAGCTGAGGCGTCCGCCAAGGAGTCCTCCTGACTGCGCTTCCCCGGGCTTACACCGCGCGCGAAGGAGTCGGTCGCAGGTTGAAAACGCGTAGGGCCATCGACGTGTCATCACGAGGTGCGCTAAGCGGAACGTCACCGGGCGCCGCCTCAGACGAGACGCGTCCATGACCGCGGAGGCCGCCGAACCAACCTGTAACGGCCCCTACCGTCTTGTAGGCACCATAGACAGCCCATGCGGCGCCAATGGATTGCGCGGCCCACCAACCCGAATAGTCGGGAGTTCTGAACGCTGCGTAGATGAGGGCAACCGCCAGCGCCACTTGGCCCGTACGTGCCAGAGCGGCAGTAATGGCCACACGACCGTCGGTGCGCGCGAGTTTTCCCGCGCGCAACTCCGCAGCGGCCTGCTCGAACGACTCACGGGTTATGCCGGCCGCCGCAGCCGAACTCCAAAGTTCGTGCAAGGTCACCGTGCTTGGGAGATGCGCGTCAAGTTCCGCCGCGCGGGCAAGAACAAGATAGGCCTCTTCCTCTTTGATTCGGGGGGATGGTTCGACCTTCGGTACTTGGGTCATTGAACTGCTCCGCTGAAGATGTGCGACTGACCTGCTTCGAGGGTTCGTCTAAATCGAGTACATGGGGCCTCTGCACCTTCGGAAAGAACTGCGGCGGCTCAGTCGGCGCAACATTTGCATGCCAGTCGCCATCGGATGGCTGGCTGGTGCCTCGAGTATGCGAGCAAGCCAGATGCGCTCAACTCACTGACGACCCCACCTCGACATAACGTGAGGTCGTTCGCAAAGCTTTACACATCAACACGTTACGAGATAGCGTTCGACCGGGCTCGAACCCGCGTGGAGCTACCAACCTTTCGTGGTGCGGATTTCGGCTGATGGCGATCACCCGTTTCGGTGGAAGCCGATCACCCGTTTCGCTCCAAGCCGATCACCCGTTTCGGTGGAAGCCGATCACTGCGTGAGCTGAGGCCACGGGATCCCACCGCCGGCGCACCTTTCTCCGACCCTAACCCGGAGCGAGGCGGTGCCAGCCGAGAGGATTCCCATGCGACAGGTGTTCGAGGCGTTGCGCCTCGTGTTGGACCAGGGCCGGAGTCAGCGCGAAGCAGGCCGCGTGCTGGGACTTTCGCAAAGCACCATCAACGAGTATCTCCGCCGCTTTCAGGCGTCCGGCCTGACATGGCCACTTGGCGCCGACGTGGACGAGGGAGCGGTCGCGGCCCGCTTGTTCACCAAGCCCGAGCC
>JBBSJC010000749.1:0-3389 GCA_038257655.1 Polyangiales bacterium
GTCGCAACAAGTGCGCGAGCTAGAAGCACGTGGTGTGGCCCAGGACACTGAGGTGCCTGACAACCCTGAGCCGTGAGGGCTTGCGAGTCGCGCCTGCTTCGGGGCAGAGTGGTGCGGCTTCACCTATGACGCAGTCTTCTCCTTTTCGTGATCACGCCGTCATCATCGGCGCCAGTATCGCTGGCATGTGCGCAGCGCAGGCGTTGGCCCCGCACTTCGCGCGCGTCACTTTGATCGAGCGCGACACGCTCAGTACGGCCGCCGAGCCGCGACGCGGCGTGCCCCAGGGCATTCAGCCGCACGGCATTCTGCAGCGCGGCCGCAAGGAGCTCGACGCGCTCTTTCCGGGCTTGATGGACGCGCTCAGGGCGCAAGGGGCCTATGAGTTCGACGGCTCCTATCAAATGGCGCGACTGACGCCGCAGGGCTGGGCGCCGCGTTACCGCGATATCGGCGCCAGCGCCTTTGCATGCTCGAGGCCACTACTCGAAGTCACGATGCGTCGTCTGCTGCTCGCGCAGCGCTCGAACGTGCGCATCCTAGAAGGCATGCGCGTGCAAGAGCCGCTTCATCGTCGCGAGGGTGAAGAGGTCATCGTCACGGGCGTGCGCACCGACACCCAAGATCCCGCCTTGCGCGAGATCGAAGCCGACGTCGTTGTCGATGCGACGGGCCGCGGCACGAAGACTTACAAGTGGATGTCGCAGGTCGGTCTACCCGAACCGGAAGAGCAGCGCGTCGACTCCAAATGCAACTACGCCACGCGGCATTACCGCGCACCAGAGGAAGCCAAGGACTGGTGGTGGAAGGGCATTTTGATCGATTCTTCGCCACCCCATTGCTCGCGGGCGGTGTCGATCCTGAGTGTTGAGGAGAGCCGCTGGATCGTGACCGCCATCGGCACCAATGGCGATTACGCGCCCACCGACGAGCAGGGTTGGCTCGATTTCGTGCGCAGCACGCGCTCTCCGGTCGTGTCCGAGCTTATCGCCAAGGCGACCCCATTGACCGATGTGGTGCAGAATCGAACCACGATCAACATCTGGCGTAAGATGCAGCGCTATCCGGGCAAGCTCTCGGGCTTGCTCGTGTTGGGCGATGGCGTCTGCTGCTTCAACCCGAGTTACGGCCAGGGCTTGACCGCCTCTGCACTCGCCGCCCAGGAGCTTGCGCGCTTGCTAGAAGACGCACGCGGGCCCTTCGATTCGCGCTTTTTGCGCAGCTACTACCAGGCGCAGGCGAAGTTTCTTGAAGAGGGCTGGGCTTACTCAACCACGCTCGATTTGCGCTGGTCCAAGACCGAGGGAAAGCGCCCGCCGTTTTTCCGCTTGCAGCTGTGGGGCGCAAACATTCTGGAAGCCATCGCGATTCACGACAAAGAGATGATGCGTAAGGTCATGCCGCTGCTCGACTTCGGGGCCAATCGGCGTTCGTTCTTCACGCCGCGCTTTCTGTTGCGAGGTTACATCGGGTTCTTGCGCTACATTTTCGCGCGCCCCCGTTTGCCAAGTCCCCAGGAGTTCAGTGCGCCTCTGGAGCTTTTGCAGCGTGGTAGCCATGACAACGCAACACCGGCAGTGGCGGGTACTTCCTGAGGGTTGGATCGCGCTGCGCTTCAGAGCACAGATAAAAGATTGAGCCGCGTGCGCTTTCGATGACGCGCACATGCTCGCATTTTTCGCACAGCCCCAGTCGTGGTTCCACGCCTTCACGGTAGCATGCAGACTGATATCGACGCCGACGTGCTGATCTCGCCGGGTGCGCACACCTTTGATTTTCTGCCCGGGTGAGCAAGGGTATAGTTGCGTCTGTCGCGTCCTGCTCCGCTGAAGGAAGGCCATCATGAGCGTCGTTTCATCCCATCTGATTTTTGTCTACGGCACGCTGATGAAGGGCGAGCAGCATTCAGAAGTACTGATGAAAGCGCGTTTTGTCGGCCCCGCAGAGAGTCTGCCTGAGTATGAGTTGGTGCACATCGATTATTACCCCGCGATGATCCCGGGTGGCAGCACCGTGATCCGCGGCGAGGTGTATGAAATCGATGGCGACACGCTCTCCAAGCTCGACGCACTCGAAGAGGTGCCCGTGTATTACGTGCGTGAGACAATCGCGCTGGCAGATGGGACGAGTGTTCAGGCGTACATCATGCCGCGCGAACGCGTCGAAGGCGCATCGCCGATTCCCTCAGGTTACTTTCGTCTTCGCACCGCACCACCCAAGCGACGCTAGTCGGTAGTTGACGCCGATCCGACCTGATTCTTTTGTGCCGGGCGCTTAGGGCGTAGCGGGGGCGGCGGGCTTGCGAAAGCGTAAGGTCATCCGGTCGCTTTCGCCCATCTCGGCATACTTGGCGCGGTCCTGATCACCGAGCGCAAAGCTGGGTGGCAGGGTCCAGACACCCTGCGGATGATCCTTCGTATCCTTCGGGTTGGCGTTTACTTCCGAGCGTTCGTCGAGCACGAAACCTGCTTTGGTGACGAGCGCGATCACTCGCGATTCGGGCACGTAACCGGTTTCTTCGATCTGCTCGGCCGTCATGCCCTCGGCACCGCGATGCTCGACGACCCCGTAGACGCCGCCCGGCTTGAGCACCTTGAACACGGATGCTTGCAGGGCTTCGGCAAAGCCACCACCCAGCCAGTTGTGTACGTTGCGAAAGGTAAGCACCACATCGGCGGAGTTGTCCGGCCCCAGCGAGCTCGCATCAGGCAACGAAACCACGCTCACTTCCACGTTGCCGTAGAGATCGGGACGCGCGCCCAGCATTTCGCGATAGCTAGTAAGGTATTTGTTATCGGGCGCGGCCGCGACAAGCGTGCCTTGTTCGTGCAGAAGCGGAGCTAAGATCTCCGTGTACCAACCGCGGCCTGGCCACAGCTCGATCACTTGTTGGCCGGGAGCCACGCCGAAAAAACTGAGTGTTTCGCGCGGGTGACGTTGAGCATCGCGCGCCTTGTTTTCAGACGAGCGATGGGGCCCGGCGAGCGCCGCGTCGAGGGAGCCAAACTCCAGGGGCGCAGCAGCAGCAGCAGCAGGCTGCGCAGGCTCCTGCGCCTCCTTGGATGAAGCGCCCGCAGCCCCGCCGCAGGCAGCTATAAACGAGGCAGAAATCAGCAGAGATAAAATTCGCATGCGCAGTGCGTACGCCGCTCAAGAGTGCCTGGTCAAGCGCTTCTCAGCCTCGCCTGTGATGGATCGAGCGCGGACGCATTTAGCTCAGAGGATGCCAAACTCCGCAAGTCTTCGATAGAAGGTACGACGCGGCATACCGAGCACCTGGGCTGTGCGCGCTCGGTTCCAGCCGTGTTCGTCGAGCGCGGCGAGAATGCGCTGTTTCTCCCGTTCTTTATAGGTCGTCAGGTCCTCGGGCAGCTCGGGCGCAACAGCAC
>JBBSJC010000750.1:0-3387 GCA_038257655.1 Polyangiales bacterium
CTCCCGCCCGACATCGACTGATCACCTACTTCTGGGGAGCTGCACTAAGCGCCCGGCACTTCGGCGAGGCGTTGACCCAGGCTTGGTGCGTGACGAGCCGCCAACCCGGCGCATCCGATCTTTCTGCGTCCGGGAGGACGCACGGACCACCTTGTAGGCGTGGGCGGACTTCATTGTCGGTCGGTTTGAGCATGCGCCTACTGTAGGCGGGGTCATCTAGGTACTATCCGAGCGGAGGTACGGACGGCCTTGCGGGCGAAGTTTACGGAACCTGGTCTCGCGAGCGGGATCGGCGAGACACTGTTCGACCGCTTCGAGGTGCTCGAGGAGCTCGGCTCGGGCGGCTTTGGTCGTGTGCTGCGCTGCCTTGACCGCGACAGCGGCGAAGAAACCGCGCTCAAAGAGCTGCATCGCTTCGGCGCGGACGCTCTTCTCAGTTTCAAGAAGGAGTTTCGCGCGCTGAGTGATGTGCAGCATCCCAATCTTGTGAGAATCGGGGAGCTACTCGAGCGCGCCGGCCGCTGGGCGTTCACCCTTGAGTACGTCCCCGGGACAGACGTGCTTTCGTGGGTGCGAGGGGACGCAGATTACCAAGCTGGCTTCGATGAACGACGGCTGCGTGAGGCGCTGGTCCAGCTGGTGTATGGGCTTATCGCGATTCACGGACTCGGCATGCTGCACCGCGATGTCAAGCCACACAACGTGCGCGTCACAGCAGATGGTCGCGCTGTTCTGCTGGATTTCGGCCTGGTCATGCACCTGGCGCACGGCAGACAGGCGAGCGAAGCGTCAAGCCTGGGCACGGTCGCGTACATGGCACCTGAGCAAGCCGCCGAAGAACATCTGGGCCCGTCGGCCGATTGGTACGCGCTAGGCGTGCTGCTCTACGAGCTGCTCACCGGAAGGCTGCCTTTCGACGGCACGTCGTTCAGCATCATGCTTGCAAAGCAGGGTGGGCTTCCGCCGGCACCCTCTTCGTTCACCCCCGGCATTCCAGAAGATCTGGAGACCGTGTGCATGGGGTTGCTTGCAACCAAGCCTGTCGATCGTTTTGATGGCGAGGCCGTGCTCGCCTTTCTGTCCAGAACATCCGGCACGAGCCTGATTCCTCCCAGCTATCAAATGCGCACCGAAGAACCGTTCGTCGGGCGGGGCGCAGAGCTCAGCGCCTTACGTACGCGCTTTGAGCAAGCGATGACCGATGGCATAAAGCTCGCCTTGATCGAGGGCGAGAGCGGCATTGGAAAAACCGCGATGATGGAGCAGCTCGTCGCCGAGCTCTCCTCCACAGACCCGAGCGTGCTTGTGCTGCGCGGGCGTTGTCACGCGGCCGAGCAGCTCGGTTACAAGGCTTTCGATGGCGCAATCGATGAGCTGTCGCGATATCTCAAGCTGCTTTCAAACGATGATTGTGCAGCGCTGCTGCCACCAGACGCCCACCTTTTGCCCGTGCTCTTTCCGGTGCTTTCTCGCGCCCAGGCCGTCGCGCGTGTGCAAAAGGCGGTGCGTCTTGAACGCGTAGAGCGTTATCCGTTGTTTGCTGCCTTCGTGGAGTTCCTGCTGCGGTTGGGCAAGACCCGCTCGATCGTCATCACGGTCGACGATATGCAGTGGGCTGACGAAGCGAGTTTCGTGCTGCTCAGAACCTTGATGGATAGCAGTCGCAAGCTGCGGTTGTTCATTGTGGGCACAGTAAGACCGCTCGAAGGCCTTGATGACAACATTGGTGAAGGTCTGCGCTCCTTGTCTCTGCACGAGTGCGCATCGCTACACCGGGTCGGTCCGCTAGGCGAAGACGACACGCGCGTACTTGCGGCACGGCTTACTGGAGACGACGTAGACGGGCGGATTACAAAGCTACTTGCGACGGAATCGGGCGGTCACCCGCTGTTCGTGACCGAGCTTGTGCGACATGCCGAGTCTCTTGGCAGCGGCGGCTCCGTGGTGGTCGATCTCGACGCGGCGATCTTGCAACGCGTGTCTGCATTGATGCCGGAGGCGCGCACCGCGCTCGAGCTTTTGTGCGTCGCGTCGGGACCTGTACCTCAAACGGTCTTGCGTGCCTCCCTGAGTGCTTCTGGCGACGGGGTTCAAGCCGTACAGGCGGTGTTGCGCGCGCAGAAGCTTATCCGTACTGCACGACGCGGGGAGATCGTGAGCTATCACGACCGCATCCGCGAAGTCGTACTGAGGGCTATCAGCGCGCAGAGTCTCTCTCGTCATCACCGTAAGCTCGCTCAGGCCTGGCAGACGCAGCCGAAAGCCGAACCCGCGCGCATGGCGCAGCACTGGCTGGGTTGTGGGGAGCAGGAGCGTGCGGTTCCTTGGCTCGAGCGCGCCGCAGCAAAGGCTGAACAAGGCGGCGCCTTCGAACGGGCGGCCGAGCACTATCGCAGCCTCTTGCGCCTGGAAGCGGTGGTGCTTTCGTCGGAGGCCAGGCACGTCGCGAAGCTCAAGCTTTCCGAAGCGCTGGCCAGTGCGGGACGCTGTGCAGACTCGGCGCGCGAGCTGCTCGAAGCACTCGGTGGTGCTGATGAGCGCGAAGCGCCCGACCTTGCAATCCGTGCAGCACAGCGTCTATTGCAAGCCGGTAAGGTTGAGGAAGGCTTGGCGGCAGCAAAGCAAGCGTTCGAGCTGCTGCACATTCCGTGGCCCGCGACCCGTGGACGCGTGGTGATGCGCCTGCTCTACAACCGGACGCGGATTGCGATGGGCGGCCTAGACGTGAACGGTGCTGCGCCCGAAAGGGAGAGTGAAGAAGAGCGCAGCGGAATCGATGCGATCAAGCGGCTGGTTCTGCCCATGGCTTGGGCGGACTTCCTGCGTGACGCTGAGCTCGTCAGTCGTCACACACTGCTTGCACTGCGTAGCGGAAAGCCTGCGCATCTAGCGTACGCGCTGAGTACTGAGGCTTGCATGCGCGCGATTCAGGAAGGTCGGCCTTCCGAAACCGATGCGCTGTTTAACAAAGCGACAGTATGGCGACAGAAGCTTGGCCATGCGGAGTATGCAGAGCTCGCTGGGCACGAAGCTTACATGCGCGGTATTGCTGCCAATGTTCAAGGCGATCTCCCCGAAGCCGAGCGGCAACTCGAGATTGCTGACACCTTGTATCGAACCCGGTGCCCGGGGGCGGTGTGGGAGTTGACGAACGTGCGCAGCGTGCTGCTCAACGTATGGTCCCAGCGTGGGCGCTACGCACAGCTTGCAGACTGCGCACAGTCTTGGATCGACGAAGCGGTGGCCCGTGGTGATGCCTTCGCGCGCGCCAGTTATGTGGTCGCGGGCTTTGGCTCTAATCGGCTTTTGATGCGCGATACGCCGGCTGCCCACCGCGCGGAGATTCAGGAAGTCATGCTGCCCTGGCGCAGCGACAGTGTGGGCATC
>JBBSJC010000751.1:0-3387 GCA_038257655.1 Polyangiales bacterium
CGGAAGTTCGACCGGCTCCCTCCGCGATGTTGAGCGGAACGGAAAATGCTGCGCGCCGAAGCTGGTCGCGTAACTCAGCGTGACCGCGGGGTATCGCTCCGCCCACTTCCACGGCACTGGCCACAAATTCGATGGAGCATCGATACACATCCATTTTCTGAAAACTGAGCATATCAAGGTATCGGCCAAGGCCGACCGAAGTTGCTCCCGTCGCCGCCGCCGTCGCCGTCGCCGCCGCCGTCGCCGTCGCCGTCCAGGCTCACGACCAGGACAACGCTCACGCCCACGTGGAGAAAACGTCCTGGCAGCCCTAGTGATCACCTACTTCTGGGGACCTGTACTAAGGACCCTCGAGTGCCGCGCCCATGACTTCGAAGGGGGCGGTGCGGCCGGTCCACAGCTCAAAGGCGAGGGCGCCCTGATGCAGCAGCATGCCCAGGCCATCGACGCAGTGCAGGCCACGGGCGCGCGCGCGCATGAGCACCGTGGTTTCGCGCGGCTTGTACACCAAGTCGACAACGCTTGCGCTCGCGGGCAGCGCCTCGAGTGGAAGACTTGCGGCAAAGGCGCTGGCGGTGTCGCGCGAGAGCGTGGCGCTCGTCGATTGTACGAGCAAGCTCGCATCGCGAAAAGCAGACCGTAAGCTTTCTTCGTCGAGCGTGCTCGCAATCAACTCGCAGTCTGCGCATACCCCCGCCAGATCTGCGACGAGCTGTTCGCTCTGCGCCGCACGTCGCGCTGCGACGACGATCTGCGCCGCACCACGTTGTGCCAGGCCGACCACGCTCGCACGTGCGGCGCCGCCGGCACCGAGCACGACCACGCGCGCATCGGGCAGCACGACGCCGGCTTCGTCGAGGGAACGCGCAAGCGCAGGGGCGTCGGTGTTGTGACCAATCCAGTGACCATCCTCGCGCACGAGCGTGTTGACGGCGCCGATAGCGTTCGCCTCTGGTGTGAGCTCCTCGAGCAATACCATCACATCGGTCTTGTGCGGCACCGTCACGTTCGCGCCTTGAATGCCGAGTGCAGACAAGCCGCGGATAGCATCACCGAGCTCGTCGGGATGGACTTCGAAGCGCACGTACACGGCATCGATGCCGAGCTTGCGAAAGGCAGCGTTGTGCATGGCCGGCGAACGGGAGTGAGCGACCGGAAAGCCGACGATGCCAAAGAGCTGGGTCAAGCCGTCACCTTGACGCGTATTTCACCTTCATGCAGACGGATGCGCAAGTCCGTACCCACCGGAGCCTCTATTTGCGTGCGCACGGCGCGACCCGTCTTGTCGTCAAAAGCGATCGCATAGCCGCGGCCGAGCACAGCCAAGGGAGATAACGCATCGAGCCGGCCCATCGCGGACTGAAGCGTGTGGCGTTTTGGTGTCAGGAACATGCTCGGGCTGAGCTCAAGCCGCGTTCGGGCGCGCATGAGGGCGGCCTTTTGCGTTGAAAGACGCGCGCGTGGATCGTGTTGGACCAGGCGACGCGAACGCTCCTCAAGTTGCACGCGCAAGCTGAGTAAGCGTGTGTCCAGCGCGCGCTGAAGGGCATGGTCGAGCGCAAGCAAAGGTGCGCGTGCTCCCGACAAGGCATGGCGCGGATCGCGTAGCTTCGCGGCGTACCGTGCCAGCGTCAGCCGGCTGCGATCCACCCGTGTTTCGAGCGCACGCGACAGACGGCGCGTGAGCGTCGCTATCTGATCTTCGAGCGCTTCGAGCGCCGGCACGGCGAGCTCGGCCGCTTGCGAGGGCGTGGCCGCGCGCAGGTCGCACACGAGATCGGCGATCGTGACATCGACCTCGTGTCCGACGCCGCTGACGACGGGCACGCGGCAGGCGACGATCGCGCGCGCCACGCGTTCGTCGTTGAACGCCCATAAATCTTCGGCGGCGCCCCCGCCGCGGGCGAGGATCACCACGTCGAGATCGGGCACGTTTTGCAGTGCGCGTAGGGCACGGACGATCGAGGCGGGCGCCTCGGGCCCTTGCACGATGCAGGGCGCGAGCACGATGCGCACCGGACAGCGCCGGTTTGCCACGCGAATGATGTCGTGGATCGCGGCCCCATGCTCGCTCGTCACGATGCCCACGCAATGGGGCAGACGCGGCAAGACACGCTTGCGCTCGGGCGCCATCAAGCCTTCGGCTTCGAGCTTGGCGAGCAGCTTGCGAAACTGCAGCAACAGATCGCCTTCGCCCGCCGGTGCTGCCGTGCGCGCGATCATCTGAAATGTGCCGCGCGGCTCGTAAAGAGTAAGCCGACCTCGGACACGCACGCGCGCACCATCGCCCATCACTGCGCGGGTGCGGCGCGCGTCGCTGCCGAACATCACGATCCGCAGCTGCGCCTGCTCGCGCTCGTCGTTGAGCGTGAAGTAGATGTGGCCGGCAGCAGATCGGGTAAAGTCGGAAATCTCGCCGACCACCAGCACATCGCCCCACTCGTTTTCGATTCCGTAACGCACTGCGCGATTGAGCGCGGCCACGGTCAATACTTGTTCGTCGCGCGGGGCCATGGCGGAGCGTGCTAACACGGGCATGGCAGCGCGCAACGCTCATGCTAGTCGTGTCGCCATGCCTCGCGCGATCGTCGGCATCGGCGGAAATCTGGGCGCACGCCGTGCGATCTTTGCCTGCGCCGAAGCCCTGCTTGCCGCCCAGTCCGGCTGTTGTCTGCTCGCGCGCTCCCAGTTGTACGCAACGCCCGCGCTTGGCCCGCCCCAACCTGACTATTTGAACGGCGCGTTCGCGATCGCATGGGACGGCGACGCCCACGGCTTACTCGACATGCTGCGGCACGTGGAGCAGCTGCTAGGTCGCGCGCGCCGCGAACGCTGGGGTGCGCGCACGGTCGATCTCGACATCTTGCACTGGTCCGCAGCGCCCATTGCGACGCCGTCATTGACCGTGCCCCATGCCGAGCTCGAGCGACGCACGTTTGCGCTCGCGCCCCTGCTCGATGTCGCGCCCGACCTGGCCGTGACCTATCAAGCGGTCCTCGAGGGCTTGGGTGGAGCGCCCGCGCTCGCTGTCCCAGGTTGGCTCTTGCTCGCGCACGCAAGTCCGGGTGCGCCGCGCAGCAGCCCGGCAGAGCGCGCGGCTTGGGCTCAGCTGCTCGTAGGTACAGTGGCGCAATGTGGGGAGCTTACCTAGCTCCAGCGCGCCCGTAGCGGCGGTCCCGCGTGCGTCGGCTCGCAGGCGGGCGCGGGTGTCTCAGCCTTTTCTGGCGAGCGTTGCCGGGATTCTAGTTTTGATTCCGCAAGATCCGTTACGATGCCGGCAGCCCAATCGCCTGCGCGCGCGGCGTCAGGTGGGGCGGAGGAGAGCGGATGGCCGAAACGCGCAAGGACAAGCGCGCACCGGTGTCGTTGAAGGTCAGTTTCAAGAGC
>JBBSJC010000752.1:0-3373 GCA_038257655.1 Polyangiales bacterium
GAGCGCCTCGAGCGCGATGACCCCCCCGATCACCAACACACCCAGGCAGGCGCCATAGATGCCGGCACGCCTGCCCAGCGACAAGAAACCGACGACCGGCAGCGTCGCCACGAACACACAGGCGGCAGCGCCCAGGCCGCCCCCGAACCACATCGCGCCGAAGATGCCGAGCGCCGTTGCGGTGATGTTGATGTACATCGCGAGCGCAGGCAGGCCCATACGCATCAGGGCCAGGCCCGTGAGATACACGGTGACGACGCCTAGGTGCGTGCGCCCCGCCGCGACATTGCCCTGACGAAAGACCATCAGACAAAACGCGGCAAAAATCGCCATGCCGCTGACCGTGAAGATCAGCGTCATCTCGTGCTGGCGGCGCACGTCCTCGCCGCGATCTCGCATGTGCGGGGCAGTGAGCACACGCGCGAGACGTTGCAGCATGCCCGATCTTTGACTTCTATCTCGCTCAACCACGGTCGATTCAGCCTCTGACAGTAATGGTATCGGAAAGAACGAACCGCACGAAGCACCGAACGAGTAGGAAGTAACCAGCATCACCGACGCCCCTGAGTGTTTCCCACGCCGACGTACCTCGCGTACACTGGTGCACCGTGCGCCCAAACATCCAAGCTCCGAGTGGTCCGCGCTTTCTGCAGCTGCCGCCAACTGCCATCTCATTTGCCGGTTGTGCCTGGTTGTTGCCCTATCATCTCGGCGCAGCGCAGGGTATCGCGCGCTACATGGCCCTCGATCAACCTTACTTTTTGGGCGCCTCGTCCGGGGCGATCGCCGCGGTCGCCTGTGCCGCTGGGCTTTCACCCAAGGACGCGTTCGAGCAGACCCTGCGTTCCGCGTCGCGTCACGGCACCTCCAGGCTCGGCCCCTTCGGACGCATGAGCGAGCTCGTACATCACGCACTTGACAGCATGCTGCCGCCAGATGCTCACCTGCGCGTGGCGGGACGATTTTTTGCGTCCGTGACAACGCTGCCAGGTCTTCTCAACCGGCTTGAGCCAAGGTCGCCACTCACCTCGCGCAGCGAGCTTATCTCGCTCGTGCTCGCATCCTGTTACATCCCCCTGTACTACGAGCGCGTCGCGTTCTTTCGAGGCACGCCCCACCTCGATGGCGGCGCGACCAACGTGCTGCCGGTGCGGGACACGGCGACCCTTACGGTGTCACCGATGCGTTCCCACGGCGCGCACATCTGCCCGCGTGCCAGGCATTCGTATCTACGCGTGCTTTTCCCGGAGCCGCAAAAGCTTCGCGCGTTGTTCGCGGACGGAGAGCGCGACGCGACGCTTTTCATGGAAGGCCGAGAACAGCCCCAGGTCCTCCCGGCGCTTGCCAACGGTCCGTAGGCTCCACCGTGCTTCTCGACGCGCCTCTCCGTGCGAAAAGGCGGGCAAAGCCTGTGCAAGACCGGTGGCGCGGGGCTGTCGCCTCTAGCTTCGCGCGCTCAGCTCGCGCCTGCCACCGTTGGCTTTGCGTCCGCCCTCGTTTTCGAGCTGCAGCTTGAAGGCGGGGCTCGCTTCGCCGAAGTAGACGGTCTGATGTGGGAAGGGGATCTCGATTCCTTGCTGATCGAACGCCATTTTGATGCGGCGCTTATATTCCCGGCCGACGCTCCACTGCTCTCCCGGGTTGGTCTTGAAGCGAGCCTTGAGCACCACCGCGCTGTCGCCGAGCGAGTCGACTCCGAACAGCTCAAGTGGCTCAAGGATCTTAGTAGAAAAGGCCGGATCAGCGTGCAGCTCGCTTGCCACGCGCTTGACGACCTCAGAGACCTTGTCTGTATCTTCTTTGTAGGCGACGCCGATCTCGAACACGATCGCGGACCACTCCTTAGTCATATTGGCGATCGTGTCTACCTTACCATTCTGAAACACGTGCACCACCCCGGACAGATCGCGCAGGGAGATCGTGCGAAGCCCGATCTTTTCGACCGAGCCTCCGGTGCCATTGATCACGGCCACGTCGCCACTGCGAATGTGATTCTCGAGCAGCATGAAAAAGCCGCTGATCACGTCGCGCACCAACTCTTGGGCGCCGAAGCCCACCGCTAGACCGATCACACCCGCGCCTGCGATAAGCGGCCCCACATCGATGCCGAGCTGAAGTAACACGATAAGCGTCAGCATCGTCCAAATCGCGACCGCTCCCACTTTCTGCATGATACCGATCAACGTTTTGATGCGTTTTTTGTGCTCGAGCACGCTTGCCGCTTGGGCGTCGCTTTCGTGACGCGCGATGAGCTGCGCTTCGAGCTTGCGCAGCATCAGCGCCATCAACTTCAGGCCCACTAGCGCGAGCGCGATAATAAGCAGCAATTTGGGCACGGCCTCGACGGCCCACGCGGCAGTTTCGACTATGCGCTCGCGCCAAAAATCCACGGTGAGCCAGGAATTGATTTGATCATCCATCGAGACCGCTCCTTATGCAGCACGTGTACCAAGTTGCCTCGGTACAGGGGCACTACGGCCTATGGCTATTTCCGAACCGTGTCTACGGTGGCTCAAAGACTCACCGTGTCACTTGTGCGCAAGATAAGCGCACGGCTGTCGCATCGATGCCACGGAAGTGAGCCCACCCCAGGCTCGCGAGCGCAAAACAGCTGATCGTGAGAATGGTCGAAATGTTGACCAAGATGTCAGGTAGGCGATGGGGACCGGGACGCTCACGCTCACGTCGCTTGACTGCGACCGAGAGCTACTAACACGCATGTTCCTCATAGGGTACTCGCGTCGGGCCGACCGCTGACGCCCTGTAGCGCAGTTAGCTTCGAGGCATCTCCCGTGAGCACCGAAAACGTCCCGTCAGTCTCGAGCACCACGGCGCCAACGTCCTCAACGCGCTGGGCGCCATTGGCGCGGATCGCTTGGTAGACTTCCTCCGGCTTCACGCGTTCACTGTGCAGGTTGTCGCGGATGAGCCGCCCGCGGTACAACAGGATGACAGGCTCTGATTTGAGTATCTTGTTGACCGTCGACGAGTGTACGGCACCCCACGCGGCGACAAACTGCATCCCGACCAGCACGAAAAAAGCGGTAAACCCCTGAAGCAACGACGTGTCTTTAGACAAGACGATCGTGGCCAGAGTCGAACCGAGCGCAACCGTGACAACCAGGTCAAACGCGTTCATTTTAGCCAGCGTGCGCTTGCCCGAAACGCGCAGCATCACCACAAGCCCCAGGTAGGCGAGCACACCTAGTATGAGCGTCCGGAAAATCTGGAACCAGCCATCAAAGAGCATGCTCATCCCTTTCTTAGGGTGCAACGGGTGCGCCAGAACGATGACCCTTAGTAGCTCGGCACGACCGTTGCTCGGTACTGCGGCAAGTCCCATGACCACCAGCTGCGGCGGAGGAAAGCTCGA
>JBBSJC010000753.1:0-3372 GCA_038257655.1 Polyangiales bacterium
ACCAATTCCTCTTCCACGCATTTTATCCGTTACTAAAAGATCCTCCAGGTACAAACGTTGTCCTTTCCAGGTCGAGTACCGGATATAATATAAAGCAAAGGCTACCAATTCATTATTTTCTTCTGCAACAAAAGCCCACCAAACTCACGCGCGCGCAGCTCGAAGTGCTGTCGATCATTGCCTACCGCCAGCCTGTCACACGTCCTGAGATGGAAGACGTGCGCGGCGTGGATTCCGGCTCGGCGCTCAAGGTGTTGCTAGAGCGCAACGTGATCAAGATCATGGGCAAAAAAGACGAAGCCGGCCGGCCCATGATCTATGGCACCACGAATGAATTTCTCGAGCTGTTCGGGCTCAAGAGCCTGCGCGATTTGCCCACGCTGCGCGAGTTTGCGGAGCTTACGCCAGAGAGTCGCGACATGTTCGAGCGCCGTATTGGCGAGCCTGTGCCCGGCGCGGGCATGAACCTCGACACGCACTACGTCGCGCAGCCCACGGCCGAAACGTCAGAGGATGGGGCCTTGGACGCGGGCGAGCGAGTTGCCGAGCTTTCGAACGATGAACCCGCTGGGCAGTCGACCGAGAGTGAAGATGGAGCGACAGCTGTCGAAGGCCCGGTCCCCGTCAGCGAGGACGAACATGAGCTCTCTGACGAGCAAGCCTCTGAGGACGCCGAAGATCCGGAGCATCGCGATGCGCCCCCTGCGGATATCGCATAACGTCTGCGAGGACGTATGAGCGCGCTGGTTTCGCTACTTTCACAAGCAGGCGATAGCGAAGATGAAAGCGCGCGTTTGGGCCAAAAGGGCGCCTGGCTGCGTTGGTTGGTGGCTCAAGGAGAACGCGTGCCGGACGGCTTTGTCATCCCAGCCGAGATCGCACCACGGCTGCGCGCTCGTGAGCCTGTCTACGTCGCAGAGCTACAGGCTGCACTGGAAGCACTAGCCGCCAAGGGCCGCGCGCTCGCCGTCCGTGCGTCCCCCGTTTTTTCGCTACCGGGCGCCTTGCTAACCGAGCTCAATCTCGCATCCGATGCAGATGCGCTCACCGCGACACTGCTCGCTGCGATCGACCGCGTGTTGCTGTCCGCGCAGGCCCCTGCCGCGCGCGATCAACTGGCTGCGGTCGGCATCGACCCCGGCGCGACGCCGTGGCTAGCAGTCGTGGTGCAAGTCATGGTTCACGTGGCGGAGGCCAGCGACTTTGGCGCCGTTGCGTTCACCCATGACCCTGCGCGCGGCGAGCCGAGCCTGCTGGGCGAATATGCGCCTGGCCAAGCGACTGCCATCGTGGTTTCAGGGCGCGGCCGCCCGCTTCCGCTTACGCGCGCAGCCACGCGCCCCGGTCGCGAAGAAGCATGCCTCGAAGTCGCTCAGCCGCAGGCGTTCAAGCGCGTCCGCGACGTGTGCGACCGGCTGGCAAAGCGCGCGGGCGAGCCGCTCGAGCTTGAGCTTGTCGTCACGCAAGGCGAGCCGTGGGTCGTGCAGGCGCGCCCGCTTGTGCTCTCGGCGCGTGCTGCGCTGCGGGTGGCGCTCGATGCCTTGCGCGATGACCATGCTTCGGCGTCGCGCCTGCTGCGGCGCATCTCACCTGACGATCTCGTGCCGTTCATGGAGACTCGGCTGCCCGAACCCGCACACCTTACAGGTGCGGTCATCGTCGCGCGTGGCTTGGCGGCAAGCCCTGGTGTGGCGACGGGTCGCCTCGTGTTTGGTTTGGAACAGGTGATCGCCCGCGCCGCCCTCGAGCCGGTGGTGTTGGTGCGAAGGGACGCCTTACCTGAAGACATCGCGGCGTTTCGTGCTGCGTGCGCCGTGGTCACGACGAGCGGCGGACTTACATCCCACGCGGCCGTGATTGCGCGCGGTTTGCGCGTCCCGGCGGCGATAGGGTGCGCAGACGTGCGTCTCGATGCGAAGTCAGGCTGCCTCGTACGCCTATCGGAGTTTGGAGCGGGCGAGGTGGTCGCGCGCGAAGGCGATCTGGTCACAGTGGACGGTCATCGAGGCGTGTTGTACGCGGGCGCCGTGCCAACGGTGCTGGTCGTTGCGCCCGAGCTCCGGACGCTGTGCCTCGCACTGCGACCGCGCCGCAGCATCTCGCTGCTCGTGATTGGGCCGTCTGCAGCAGCCGAGCGCGCCTATGAGGAGTGCGCACTAGACGGCATTTGGGATCCGGCTTCGAACACCTGTGTGCGCGGACCGGCTACCACAAAATCCGTGCAGGTTGTAGACGAACGGCCGACGGATTCGCTGCACGTTGGCCTATTACAAGTCGCAGCCATCGCGTGCCTACCTGAGCACGCACCGAACTGGGCGCTCTGGCTTGGCTGCGTGCAGTAGCCTCTGAGTCATGAAGTTGGTGACGCAGATCGCAGCTCGCGGCCGTGATGCTCGCGTCAGGGGGCCAATTCATGAAAAACTCGGTTACTAGCGCAACTGGTTGAACGAAATGAACACGGGCGGGGTCCGGCGCGTTTCTTGTTGCGCCGACGGTGGTGGCCCGAGCGACCCGAGCCTGCAGATTTCGAAGATCCTTTCGAAGCCGTGATACGTAGAATGCTGAAGGGGGGCGCCTCGATGCGTCTTGGAGTCCGACGATGAGCACCGAACACCTCAAGCTTGTTTCCCCCCCTGCGGCTGGTCCTGTCGATCCGCTAATCGGAGTGGTGCTCGACGGTCGCTACAAGATCGAAAAAGTACTCGGTGAAGGCGACATGGGCTTGGTCTACAAGGCCCGCCACATCACCCTCAACAAGCCACTCGCGATCAAGGTGCTCAAGGCCGAGGTCTCCAAAGACCAAGAAATCGTCGCACGCTTCCGCCAAGAGGCGCAGTCAGCCACCTCGATCGGTAATCATCACATCATCGATATCAGCGACTTCGGCGTGCTGAACGATGGCTCGACCTATTTCGTGATGGAGTTCTTGGACGGGATCTCGCTCACCGCCGCCGTCGAGCCGGGCAAGCCGCTCCCGTACGCGCGCACGATTCACATCGCCAAGCAACTATGTCGCGCGCTTGGTGCAGCCCATGACATCGGCATCGTTCACCGCGATTTGAAGCCCGACAACATCTACTTGATCGAACGCGGCGGCGACAAAGATTTCGTCAAGGTTCTTGACTTTGGTATCGCCAAGGTCGGTGGCGCCAAGAGTAAGCTTACGCAGGTTGGTCAGGTCTTCGGCACGCCCCACTACATGTCTCCTGAGCAGTGCGCGGGTACGTCAGTCGACAAGCGCACCGACGTCTATGCGCTGGGCGTGATCATGTACGAGATGGCCTCGTCGCGCGTGCCCTTCGATGCCGACAACTTGATGGGCATTCTGACCAAGCACCTGTACGAAGAGCCGATTAGGCCCCACGAGCTTCC
>JBBSJC010000754.1:0-3364 GCA_038257655.1 Polyangiales bacterium
GGCCTCAAGGAAGCCAAGGATCTCGTCGACGCCGCACCCAAGGCCGTCAAGGAAGGCGTGACCAAGGACGAGGCCGAGACGATCAAGAAGAAGCTTGAAGAAGCCGGCGCGACTGTCGCCGTCAAGTAGTGAGCGCATGGTCTTGAGATCGAGTATCTTGCCCAGCGCGGGTGCCGATTCATAGGCTGTGACGTAGTGGTCGCGGCGGGGGGGAGGTATCCCCTCCGTCGGGCCATCCGTTTTGATCCGGGGTGATCCCGGGCTTATGCGGGTTAGTTCAGCTCGTTTTGCTGTGAGTTTTGATTCGTTAGCTAAGTGCTGCGGATGGGTTTGCTAGGTGTGCCGAGGGGGCGAGCCCGGCCACGTGAGGAGCTTCTGCGATGGCGTCGGTTGAGACCGTTCAGACCAATTTCCGGATCCGTCAGAGCTTCGGGAAGATCCAAAAGATCATCGAGATCCCGAATCTCATCGATATCCAGAAGAAATCCTACGAGAAGTTTCTTCAGTCCAATATCCCGCCACTTGAGCGCGAGGAAACCGGACTGCAGGGCGTTTTTCGCAGTGTCTTCCCGATTCGCGATTTCAACGGCACGAGTGAGCTCGTGTTCGTCGGATACACGCTCGAGCGTCCGAAGTACGACGTGGATGAGTGTCGCCAGCGCGGGATGACCTACGCGGCGCCGATCAAGGTGACGATTCAGCTCATCATTTATGACGCCCAGCAAGAGGGTGGCGAGCGCATCGTTCGTGACATCAAGGAACAGGAGGTCTACTTCGGTGAGATCCCCCTGATGACCGAGAACGGTACGTTCATCATCAACGGTACCGAGCGCGTCGTCGTCAGCCAGCTTCACCGAAGCCCTGGCGTGTTCTTCGATCATGACAAGGGTAAGACCCACTCATCGGGTAAGTACCTTTACCAGGCGCGAATCATTCCTTACCGTGGCTCGTGGCTCGATTTCGAGTTCGACCCCAAGGATTTGATCTACGTGCGCATCGATCGTCGTCGCAAGATGCACGCGACGGTGTTGCTCAAAGCCCTCGGTTACAACACCGAAGAGCTACTTGCGTTCTACTACAGCACCGAGACGGTGTTCGTGGACGGCAAGAAGTACGCAAAGTCGATCGAGTTCGACTTGCTCGCTGGTCAGCGTGCCACGCGCGACATCAAAATCGATGGCGAGCCCATCGTGCGCAAAAACCGTAAGTTCACACGCCAGGCGATCAAGAAGCTGCGCGATGCGAACCTCGACCGTCTGCCGATGGATCTCGAAGAGGTCGTGGGTAAGGTCAGCGCCCAAGACGTCATCGACGAAGATACGGGCGAGATCATCCTTGGCGTCAACGAGGAAGTGAGCGAGGCCAAGCTCGACTCGTTGCGTGATGCAAAAGTCAAGAGCTTCAAGGTCCTGTTCATCGATGGCTTGAACGTCGGCAGTTACCTGCGCGACACGCTCAACGCCGACAAAGTGACGAGCCAGGACGAGGCGATCCTCGAGATCTATCGTCGGCTCCGTCCGGGCGATCCGCCCACGCTGGATACGGCCAAGACCCTGTTCCACAACTTGTTCTTCAATCCTGAGCGTTATGACCTGTCCAAGGTCGGCCGGCTCAAGCTGAATTACAAGTTCTACAAGCCTGAGGAAGAGAAGCCCACGCTTGATATCCAGGTGCTCACGAAGCGCGACATCCTGGAGACGGTGCGTCATCTGATCGAGCTCAAGAACGGGCGCGGTTCGGTCGACGACATCGATCACCTTGGTAACCGTCGTGTGCGCGCGGTCGGCGAGCTGATGGAGAATCAGTATCGCATCGGCCTTGTGCGCATGGAGCGCGCGATCAAGGAGCGCATGAGCATGAGCCAAGAGCTCGAGACGCTCATGCCGCACGACTTGATCAATGCCAAGCCGGTCAGCGCAGTTGTGAAGGAGTACTTCGGTTCTTCGCAGCTTTCGCAGTTCATGGACCAGACCAATCCGCTGGGCGAGGTTACGCATAAGCGTCGCCTTTCCGCACTCGGACCAGGCGGCATGACGCGTGAGCGCGCGGGCTTCGAGGTTCGCGACGTCCACGCCACCCACTACGGTCGTATCTGCCCGATCGAGACGCCGGAAGGTCCGAACATCGGTCTTATCGCGTCGCTCTCGACCTACGCTCGTGTCAACGAGTACGGCTTCGTCGAGACGCCTTACCGTAAGGTCAACGAAGGTAAGGTTACCGAAGAGGTGCGTTGGTACAGCGCGCTCGAAGAGGAAGGTCACTACATCGCGCAGGCGAATGCCGTGATCGACAAGGAGACGGGCAAGCTTCAAGCGAACCTGATCAACGCACGTTACAACGGTGAGCCGCTCTTGGTTCCGCCGGAGCAGGTGCAGTTGATGGACGTGTCGCCGAACCAGCTGGTGTCGGTGGCAGCATCCTTGATTCCGTTCCTTGAGCACGATGACGCCAATCGCGCGCTCATGGGTTCGAACATGCAGCGTCAAGCGGTGCCGCTGATTCGTACGCGTGCGCCCCTGGTCGGCACCGGTCTCGAAGCCAAAATCGCCCGGGACAGTGGCGTGTGTGCGGTGGCCAAGCGCGACGGTATCGTCGACTCGGTCGATGCCACGCGTATCGTCGTGCGCGTCGAGGGTGAGGGCGGGGAGTTCCCCGACATCTATCGTCTCGAGAAGTTCCAGCGCTCGAACCAGAACACTTGCTACAACCAGACGCCGATCGTGCGTGCGGGTGACACGGTCAAGGTGGGCGACGTGCTCGCCGACGGGCCGGCCATCGACACGGGCGAGCTTGCGCTCGGCCAGAACGTAGTCGTCGCATTCATGCCCTGGCAGGGATACAACTTCGAAGATTCGCTGCTCGTTTCGGAGCGTATCGCGAAGGATGACGTCTACACCTCCATCCACATCGAAGAGTTCGAGTGCGTCGCGCGCGACACCAAGCTCGGCAAAGAAGAGATTACGCGCGACATCCCGAACGTCGGTGAAGAAGCGCTCAAGGATCTCGACGATTCCGGCATCGTGCGCATCGGCGCCGAGGTGAAGTCGGGTGACATTCTCGTCGGCAAGATCACGCCCAAGGGTGAGACCCAGCTCTCGCCCGAAGAGAAGCTGCTGCGCGCCATCTTTGGCGAAAAGGCAGGCGACGTTCGTGATAGCTCGCTGCGTGTTCCGCCGGGTGTCGCTGGCATCGTGATCAATGCTCGCGTATTCGCACGCAAGGGCACCGAGAAGGATGACCGCTCCAAGGAGATCGAAGATACCGAGCGCGCCAAGTTCGAAAAGGACATGGCCGACGAGATCAAGATCATCCGTACCTCGGCCTACGCACGCGTTCGCGCGCTGCTGGTGGGTCGCACCACGGA
>JBBSJC010000755.1:0-3336 GCA_038257655.1 Polyangiales bacterium
GATCGCAGACGCCGACGGCAGCGTGCTCGGCGTGTATCGCAAGTCGCATATCCCTGCCGGCCCAGGTTACCAAGAGAAGTTTTATTTCCGCCCGGGGGCCAGCGGCTTCAAGGTTTGGCAGACGCGCGTCGGCACGATCGGCGTGGGCATCTGTTGGGATCAATGGTTTCCCGAGTCTGCGCGCGCCATGGCATTGATGGATGCCGAGATCTTACTGTATCCCACCGCGATCGGCAGCGAGCCCGAGGAGCCAGCCTTCGACAGTAAGGATCCTTGGCAGCGAGCGATGCAAGGTCACGCAGTCTGCAACCACGTGCCACTGATCGCTGCCAACCGCATCGGCAGCGAGGGGCTGCAGAATTTCTACGGCAGCTCGTTCATCTGCGATCATCGCGGCGAAAAACTGGCGGAGCTCGGCAGAACCGAGCCCGGCGTGATCCTCGCAACGCTCGATCTCGCCAAAATTCGCACGGACCGCAACTCGATGGGTCTGTTCCGCGATCGTCGGCCCGAGCTGTACGGCGAGCTCACGCGCTTGCGCTGACTGAGCTCACGCGCTTGCGCGCGGCAGCCTGACGGGTTGTCACTTTCCTGCGCCCGCGTCCTGTTCCGCGCCGCCGTCCGTGGGCATGCAGCGCGTGTAATCGTACTCGTCGCTGCCGAAACAGCACGGGTCGCCCTTGTCGCACTCACTCAGATTGTCGTCGTCGATCATGGGAAGCTCGCCTGCATCCCCAACGTCGGTAATGCCGCCCGCGTCCGTGGTGTCGTCGCCCTTATTGTCGTCATCGGACGAGGAATCCCCGCATGCCGCCATGAGTGAAACGATGATCAGACCCGCGAGCATTATGGTGCGCATGAAGTGAACCCCTTCCGAATTAATCTACTGATTTTGCGCCGCAGCATAGGCGCGATGCGGGCGCAACGGGGCGCGTTCTCCGTGATTGAACGCACGTTCGCAGTACTAGTGCGTCGCTGTGAGCTCGTTGCGGGCGCGGGCGACGCGAGCAAGCCCAATCAGCCACGCGATAAGAGTAAGATTTGCGACACGCGCGAGCGTAGGCACCACGCGTAGCAGCGGGGCATCGAACACGACCTCCGCTGCATAGAGTGCGAGTGAGCTAAAGACCGTCAGACACAGTATGACTGACAGTACGCGCAACCAGCGTGCGATCTCAGGTTGGCGCAGCAGCGTGGAGACGAGCGCTAGCAACGCCAGTGACACCGGGATGCCCGCGACGAACACCGCCGCAGCGTGCAGCGCGCCGAAGCGGTCGCTTGGTAAAAGCGGCACACACGCGGTCAGCCCGCAGGCCATCATCACGATGCTCCTAACCTGGCGCGTCATGTGCCGTGCCTCTCCCAAAAGGGAAGGTACGAGACCGACGAACGCAACCATGGCGCAGACCAGGGCAAGCATCCCGAAGGTGGCAAGCTGAGCGCCGAGCGCATTGGCGCTTCCGTTCATCGTCGGGGTCTGCAGCAGGTCACACAAGAAGTTGTGCCAAAAGGAATGGCCGCGGCGTGCGTGATTCCAAAAGGTCCCACCCGGATAGAGGGCGATGGCCGCCGCAGTCAGTACTGTAAACACGAGCACGCTGCCTTCGACCACATAGCTCAATAACCACACGTGACGCGTCGGGCGCGCTGGGCCGGCGACCTCTGGCGGACTAAACGGCTGCGGTTTGGGCTGAGCGGAATCCACGCGCCTGAAAGCATGGGCCAGGTGAGGCAAATCTGCGAGTACCTTCGCCATTCGCGCCCGCGGGGGGCAGCCTCTTTGCACGAACGAGCCTCCCGACTTGAGCTCACTTGCGCAGGCGTGCAAGCTGCAGTTATGGCGAGTCAAACATACCCCTTATCAGGCGCATTGCTGTGCGTATTAGCCGTTGTTGCGTGGAGCGGCGCTGCTTGTAGCGGCGAAAACATAGCTACCTGTCCGGCGGGCACCCTAGAAAAGGATGGTGAGTGCATCGAACGCGCGGACGCGGGCGACAGCACCGGCGGTCAATCCAATGGTGACTCGAACGGCGCGGACAATGGCGTTGACGCGGGTTTGGACAGCGGTCTGATGGATGCGGGCTTGGATGATGCCGGCTCCAATGACGCAGCCACAGATAGCGGCATGATGCCGATCAACGATGCTCAGGTGGACACCGGTACCGCGCCGTGCGTGCCCAGCGTGCCGAGCACCGAGGTATGCAACGGTCTGGATGACGACTGCAACGGTAAGGTAGACGAGGGTCTGCTCGTCGCCTCTGCTGCCAGCACCAGACAGTGGGATTTGCCGACGCCGATGACTGAGCTCTCAGAGCGCGGGCTCGCGGCGCTTTTGCCCCGCGATGGTGGCGGAGCTTACTTTCTCTACAAGCATCTGCCTGTTTCGGATGCGGTGAGCAGCCTGTCTGTCGTGCGCTTTGATGCGCAAGGCGCGGTGGTGCCGTTCCCTGTGGCGGCGCCGCAGGTTGCTGAGACGCAAACCGGCTTGTTAGCGACTTCGCGCACATTTTTGGCGGCGTCCCATGGTAGCTACGTGGCTGTCATGTACTTCGAGCCCGATGGCGATGGCGTGCTCGAGGATGCCGAGGGCACGACCAAGCTGTCGCTGTGGAAGGAAGACGCGACCGATGGCTTGCTCAAGCAGGTCGGCACTCCGATCACGTTGCTTGCCTTCAATGCCGATATGTCCGCTTTGTCCGTGATCGCGGGTCCGGCCGGGAGCCTGCGCATCCTGGGCGCCTATCACCGCGCAGACGCGAATACCGTCAATGGTACGGGTACTATGTACGCACCCGTTTTGCACGCGTTCGAACTGACCGCGGGCGCCACGCAGCTTGCGCAAGTGGCAGATCCGGTCGCGCTGCTGCGGCCGGTGACCGGCATGGCGGACGTACTTGCTGGCGCTACCGTGCGCATCGTACCGGACCCGTGCGCAACAGGCTGGGTGGCCGGATACTTCGATCCGCCGAGCCCCGCCAGCACGGTGGAGGAGCGCGAAACTTACCTTCGCACCGTCAGCGCCGAAGGTGTTCTTGGCAGCGTGATTTGGTCTTCAGGTAAAGGGTATACCTTCCAAGGCTTGGGCAGCAGCGGTGAGTGTCTGGGCAAAACCTCGCGCTTGCTTGTCGCGCTCGGCACGAGTAGCGCCGTCGAAGCCCGTGAATTGCTTTGGACGCGCGATGCCACGGCTGCCACCTCCGGCACGGCGGCCGAAATCGGCGGCACACCCTTGGAAGACTCGAATCCGGTGGCGTTCACGCAGATCCTGAATCACCGCGGTTCCTGGTTTTTGACCTACCGAACCTTCGGCGCCGTGCGCGGCTTGTGGGAGCTCGA
>JBBSJC010000756.1:0-3324 GCA_038257655.1 Polyangiales bacterium
CTGACAGCGTTCCCGACCTTACGCTTACACGCGCGCATTCTATAGCGGCAAGCCCAAGCGGGCGAGCGCGTCTTCGAGCTTCTTTTTAGTGGCTTCGAGCTCCGCTTGCCGTTCGCGTTCCTTCGCGACGAGCTCCGCTGGCGCGCGTGACACGAAACTGTCGTTTCCGAGTTTTTGGGTAATGAGCACAAGGTCCTTGTCGACCTTGCCAAGCTCGCGGGCGACGCGCTCTCTTTCCTTGGCGGGATCGACCAAGCCTTCCAGGGGCACAAGAACCGTGACGCCCTCCGCAACGGCGGTGGCGGTGCGCTCAGGGATCTCGTCGCTCGGGCCTTCCAAGGTCAGCGTGGCGTTGACCAAGGTGGCGATCGCGACCTTTTGCGCTTCGAACAGTGCGCGTTTGTCGGCTTCCGCGATCCGCAGTGTGAGCGGCAGCGTCTTTTTAGGTGGTACGTCGTGCTCGGAGCGAACGGTGCGTGCGGCGCTGATCACGGCGGTCAGCCAGGTCATGTCGCGTTCTGCGGCTTCGTCGCGATGACCTTCGCGGCCGGGCTGAGGGTATGGCGAAACGACGCAGGCAATCGACAAGTTGCTTGACTTTGGCACGCGCTGCCAAATGTCTTCAGTGATGAACGGCATCATCGGGTGCAAAGCGCGCAGCGTGGTCTCGAGCACGTGCAGCAAAGTGGCCCGTGTTTCCTCGGCGACCGCCACGTCGCTGCCAGCAAGCAACGGCTTAGTGAGCTCCAAGTACCAGTCGCACAGCTCGTTCCACACGAAGTGATACAGAGCGAGGCTCGATTCGTCGCAGCGGTACTCATCGAGGCCACGGTTTGCGGTATCAAGGGCCACATCGAGTCGCGACAGAATCCAGCGATTGATAAGCGCGGTGACCGCAGGGCGCTCACCAGTCGCTCGGGTGTCGTGTCCTTCGACCTGCATCATCGCAAAGCGCGACGCGTTCCAGAGCTTGTTGCAGAAGTTGCGATAGCCCTCGATGCGCTTGACGCTCAAGGCGATGCGGCGCGACTGCGGCGAGTAGCTGAGCAGCGTGTAGCGGATCGCGTCGGCGCCGTAGGCTTGAAAGCCCTCTGGGTAGGTCTTGGCGATGTATTTGACGCCGCCTTCGCTCGCACCGCTGGCGCGCGCTTTGTCGATCAGCTGCGCCTGTGTCGCGCCGTGGATCAGATCCAATGGATCGATCACGTTGCCCTTGACCTTAGACATCTTGTCGCCGTTTTCGTCGGTGACCATGCCAGCAAGGAGCACGCGCTTGAAGGGAGGCTTTCCCATGAAGTGGATGCCCATCATCATCATTCGGGCAACCCAGAAGAACAGGATATCGTAGCCGGTCTCGAGATCGCTCGTGGGATAGAACTTGGCCAAATCGGCGGTCTTTTCGGGCCAGCCCAAGGTCGAGAAGGGCCACAGGCCGCTTGAAAACCAGGTGTCGAGCACGTCCGGATCTGCTTTGAGCTCGCTCGAACCGCACTTTTCGCACTGCGTGGGGTCTTCGCGGGCGACGTTGATGTGCTCGCACTTTTGGCAGTAGAAGGCGGGGATCGCGTGGCCCCACCAGAGCTGGCGCGAGATGCACCAGTCCTGGATGTTGCGCATCCAGTGGTAGTACGTCTTGGACCAGTCTTCGGGGATGATCTGGGTCTCGCCGCTTTCGACGGCGGCGATCGCAGGCTCGGCGAGCGGCTGCATCTTCACGAACCACTGCGTCGATACCATCGGCTCGACCACGGTTCCCGAGCGCTGAGACTTGGGCAGCGTCATCAGGTGCTTCTTGGAGCCGCGCTCCAAACCGAGCTCTGCCAGGCGCTTTTTGACAACCTTACGCGCGACGAAGCGATCGAGGCCCTTGAACTCGCCGCCCTGGTCGTTGACCTTACCTTCTAGGGTGAAGATGCAGATCTCTTCCAGGTTGTGGCGTTTGCCCGTCGCGTGATCGTTGAAATCGTGGGCAGGCGTGACCTTGACGACCCCGGTGCCGAACTTTGGATCGACGAGCTCCGCATCGGTGATGATCGGAATGCTGCGCGTCACAAAGGGATGCTGCACGCTTTGCCCGTGCAGGTGCGTGTAGCGCGGATCGTCGGGATGGACCGCGATCGCGGTGTCGCCCAACATCGTTTCAGGGCGTGTGGTGGCGACGACGATTTCGCCGCCGTCAGCTGTTTTGTAAGCGAACTCGTAGAGCTCGCCTTCGACGTTCTCTTCGGTTTCGACTTCGAGGTCGCTGAGCACGGTCTGCGAAACCACATCCCAGTTCACTAGGCGCGTCGCTCGGTAGATCAGACCTTCTTCGTAAAGGCGCACAAAAGCTTCGCGTACGGCGCGCGAGAGGTCTGGATCCATCGTGAACTTGGTGCGCGTCCAATCGGCGGAGGCGCCCAGGGTGCGCTTTTGCTCGAGGATCCGGTCGCCGCTTTCGTTGCGCCATGCCCACACGCGCTCGATGAACTTCGCCCGGCCCAGGTCTTGGCGCGTCAGCCCCTCTGCCTTGAGCTTGCGCTCGACCACGACCTGCGTCGCGATGCCCGCGTGGTCGGTGCCCGGAATCCACAAAACGTTGCGCCCGAGCATGCGGTGATAGCGAATCAGCACGTCTTCGAAGGCGGTGCGGCAGGCATGGCCCATGTGCAGGCTGCCCGTCACGTTGGGTGGCGGCATCGCGATGACGTATGGCTCGCGCGTGTCGGCGGGGTCGTTGTTTGCGCGAAACAGGCCTTTTTCCTGCCAAAACGCGTACCACTTCTTTTCGGTCTCGGCTGGCTCGTAAGCCTTGGGCATGTCTGCGGCGGTCATGAGACCGGGAAAAAAACACGGACGCCCGCACGGTGCAAGGCGCGGGCGGTCGTTAGCAGCGTGTTCCGTCAGATCGCGTGCGGCAAACTCAGCTTTGCCGCGATCGACTAGTCGGCAGTAAGACGCTTGATCTCTTCTTTGATCAGCTGTTCTGCCAGGTCGGGCACGACTTCCCAGACCACCTGCTCGATGATTTCGCGTGAGAGCGAAAGCACACCCTCAATCTGTTCCTTCGAAAGACCAAGGCCGCTGAGCTTGCCGCCAAGATCGGAAGTGGCCGCCGCAACGGCTGCAGCGGGCCTTGCGACCGGGGCGGGGGCAGCTGCGGGTCGTGCCGCTGGGGCTGGCTGCAGTGGTGCCATGGGTGCTGCTGGTGCTGGCCGTACCGCGGGAGCTGCGGGAGCGGCAGCCGGCGCTCTTGCTGCGGGTGCAGCAGCCTGGGCGGGCGCCGGTACCGGGCCGCCCATGCCCATGCGTGTGCCATGGGTTGCGACGCGAGCGGGAGCCACC
>JBBSJC010000757.1:0-3321 GCA_038257655.1 Polyangiales bacterium
AAGGTATCGAGCAGCACACCGATCACGTGGGGAGCGCAGCGGATCGAGTAACGCTCCTGGATCCGGGCTTCGCGCGGGCGCGGACGCTCCGTCTCTTCCAGGTCCGCACGAATCCACGTGGCGCACAGGGCTTGACCGGGGTGGGCCTTGGCGGCGAACAAACGCGCATCGAAGTGGCTGCGCTGGCCCTCCATCGCGTACACCGACATCGACGTCAGTACGGACGAGATACGCGCCAACCACAGGGAGCGTTCGAACGCCAAGCATGCAAGCGCGACCATCACGGACGTACCGTTCATGATCGCGAGGCTCTCCTTGGGTCCGAGCACGATGGGCTCGATGCCCGTTTCGGCCAGGGCAGCGCGCGACGACATCACGCGCCCGTCGCACCAGGCGTCGCGCTCACCCACTAGCAGCGCAGCCACGTAGGATAGGGGCGTAAGGTCTCCACTGGCCCCCACAGAGCCGCGCGAGGGCAACACGGGCGACACACCTGCCGCGATGCAGGCGACGAAGCGCTCGAGCACCAGCGGCCGCACGCCGGAGTAGCCCGCAGCAAGCGATGCGAGACGCACGAGCATGACTGCCCGAGACTCTTGCTCACTGAGCATGGGCCCCACCCCACAGCCGTGATAGCGCGGCAGGTTCTGGGCCAGTAAAGCAGCTTGACCTTCGGGCACTGCGTTACGGACGGATGCACCAAAGCCCGTGTTCACACCGTAGGTCGGAATACGTTCTTTGAGTCGGTGAGCGATCACTTCTGCACCACGCGCGATACGTGACTGAAAGGCTGGTGCGCTGCTCAACGCGACCTGCACTTCGCCGCGCGCAACCTGGCTCACATGTTCAATCGTCAACGCGTGGTCGCCGACCAGACATGACTTACGGTCCTCAGTCATCACTGCCTCCAGATCCCAGAGGACGCTCAAAGTGGAGCAGGCCTGAGGATGCGACTTGCTCTCCACAGCTCAAGCTGAACTCGACGAGCTCAGAGCGCTTGCGCGCCAAGGCGAGCACGAGCGCTTCGCCAGGCACGATTGGCCGTTTGAACTTAACGCGCGTGACGCGAACAACCGCGCCGAGCTCAGGCCAGCGTGTGCGTGCCTGGGCCAAGGCCAAGTAGTGCAGCTGCACCACACCGGGCAGGATCGGATCGGAAGGAAAGTGGCCGCGAAAAAAGCCCAAGCTCGCGGGGACTCGGACCTGCAATCGGTCGTCCGCATCAGCACTGCAGGGGAAGGTCCAGGTATCGAACAGCGCGAGCAGCGCTGCGCGTGTGACCTTACCGGCAGCGTTGCGAGGCAGTGCGCTCACGATACGAATGCGCCGCGGCACCACCACCGGATCGACGCTAAGCGTAAGGTGCCGGCGCAGCTGCTCCGGCGTGATCGCGTCGGCCTCGACCACGGCAAGCAGCGTACTGCCGCGCACCGCGTCGCCCAGTTCGGCCAGCACCCGCGCATCGCGTACGCCCGGCAGCGTGCGCAGCGTTGTTTCGAGCTCCCCCAGATCCACGCGCCTTCCACCGACCTTCACGACCGCATCCAAGCGGCCGAGATGCTGGAATCCTCCGGGCACCAGCGCGATTCGATCCTGGGTGGCCGTGGGCACGGGCTCTGTGATGTCAGCAGAGAACCAGGGAGATGTCACCAGCATCGCACCACGCGCATCCGCGCTGACGCTCACACCCGGCAACGGCTGCCATGGATCCGCAAAGGACTCGCGGTACGCAACCCCTCCCGTTTCCGTCGAGCCGAGCACCTGCGTGACCACCATGCCGCGACTAGCTAGCGCGCTTGCGACTTCAAGCGCGAGTGGCCCACCCGAGCAGAACACACGCCGAAAGGGATTGCGCGTCCAAGCGTCAGCCTGGGAGAGCGACCGCAAATGGGGTGGCACGGCGACCAGCACGTCCGCATGGTCATGCTCTGCGCTTGCGAGCAGATCGGCCGGCAATAGAGGTGAGCTGCGGCTCATGGCACCGCCTGCACATAGTGGAACGAGCACGCCAAACAGCAGACCGTAAATGTGGTGGGACGGAACCGCGGCAAGCACCCGGCAACCTGTAAGCTCGAAATGCTGGGTGAGGAGCTGGGCCTCATCGACGAGTTGCGCGAGCGATTTGTGATGGGCCTGAGGCTCCCCTGTGCTGCCTGAAGTGAAGGCGGTGACAGCGATTTCTTGTCGCTCGAGCCTCAAGTGCAGAGGCATGCAGCTCGCTACAGCGTCAGCTTCGAGAGGGCGCACATCGATGCCCAGCGCCTGATCCCGATCGTGCAGGAGCGCGACCGCATCGATTTTTCGCGCGAGCCTATGAACGGTCTCATCCTGACCATTGGAGGGTAAGGCGACGCGCAAGCCGCGCGACCAGGCCGCGAGCAATCCGGCTGCGAACAAGTAGCGGTCACTGCATGCCAGCACCACGCATTGGGAGGTGCTCGTGTGGTGCAGCTTGCCGCTGATTGCGTCTGCACATGCCTCGAGCTGACGGCGCGTTCTGCTGCCCGAGCCGGCAAAGGCGACCAGTGTGTCCGGCCCATGCAGCTGCAATAACCCGTTCATGGTGCGACGCCCGGATGGGGGGGAAACACCCGCGACAGAATGCGGTCATGGATGCCTGCGCCGTACTCACGAAAGCGCGCCTTGCGCGTGATATATTCGATGGTTGCCACGACTCCGATCAAACCGTAAGCGATGACGCCTGTGTACAACGTCCACAGCCACAACGGGCCGTGCACGGCGAAATAGGCACTGATCAGAGCGTTTATCACGAAGAACGCGCACCAAACCTTGGTGACCGAACGGCAGTAAACGATCTGCGCGGGCGACAGCGCGGGCTGCTGCATGCGCGCAAAGCGCTCCACGATCGGCGTCGAACGCAGAGAAGAGGCAAACTGCAAGAGTAGGAGCACGTTGATCAACACCGGCACAGACAGCACCAGGCGCCGGTCGTTGAGCAACGCAGATAGGCCCGCCACGGCCATGATACTCAGGGGCACGCGAATCGCGACCAGCAGATCTTCGCGCCGGGCGTTGCGCCACTTGAGGACCAGACTCGGCGCAAGCATCAGCAGCATCAAGAGGCCGACACCGCGCGCGTTCAAGCGCGTCAACCCCACGTAGACTGCGACCGGATAGCCCACGACCAGCAGCGTATTGACGAACGCGAGCAGCTTGGCGGTGGGTGTCATCAGGCCTGAACCTCGTCGGCTCTAGAGGTGCTCTAGGACTGCGTGGCAGACAACCGAGCCACCAGCTCCACCGTGTCGCCCACAGTGCGCAGTTTACGAAGGTCGTCTTCCTCGACGCGCACGTTCGTCA
>JBBSJC010000758.1:0-3297 GCA_038257655.1 Polyangiales bacterium
ACCCGCGCTTACCCGGCCTTCGACCATCGACTTGCCCAACGTACCTGCGTTGAAGTTGACGAAACCCTCGTGCATGACGGTCGTCCCTTCGCCCAGGTAGGCGCCGAGCCGCACGCGGTCGGCGTCGGCGATGCGAACCCCGGTGGGCACCACGTAATCGGTCATGCGCGGGAACTTGTCGATGGAGTGCACCTGGACCGCGACGCCCTGACTCTTGAGCAGGCCGCGCACGCGCTCAAAGCCCTCGGGGCTGAAGGGGCCCACGTTCGTCCACACGACGTTGCTCAGTAGGCCGAACACGCCATCGAGGCTCTGGGCATGGGGTTTGACCTTGCGCGTCGAGAGCAGGTGCAAACGTAAGTAGGCCTCATGGGCATCGACCGGCTTTTCGCTCAGATCCTGAACGAAGGTAACGACGATAGCGCGGGGCAACACGCGATCCAGGCTGGTTTCTTCGCGCGCGTAGGCGGCAGCGTCACGCTCCAGGCGCTTGGAAGTGGTGTGCAGTTGTTTGAGCGCGGCGAGGTTCGGGTGCGACTTGTCGTCGTGAGCGAAAGGCGTGAAGGCGGCGAGCGCTTGCTCAAGCTGCGCGCTGCTCAGCCGATAGCTACGCGTGCCGTGTACGTGCCCGACGGCCTGGGCTAGGATCGCGGCCGTTCCGAAGTTTTCATCGCAGTTCGGTGCAGGAAACCAGGTGTCGAGCACCGGCGCGTTTGCGGCCACGACGCTCGGGGCAGCGAGATCCGTGAGGCCGAACGTCGCCAGACCCACGCCGTATGCAGCGGGCCTGCGGTAACCTGGGCCGGCTTCGATCTCGGAGACGAGCTTGGTGAAATCCTCGACGCTGGCCACGTGCATGCTGTGCTCCCTGACTATTGAGTGGGGCGTCCGTGCATTCGCGCGTGCCCTTGTGGCGCAGGTGTAGTCAGCGACCCTGCACCGGCAAGTGCCAGTCACTACTCAACGTTGGCGACGCTAACTGTTCGTGCCAAAGTGGAAAGAATGGGGCTGCTTGATTTGCTTCGCGATCTTGGCGATCGCATCGTTTCGGAGCGTGAGCGCGGCCTGAGCCGCGTAGGCGATAGGATCTATGTCGAGATCCGCGGCATCTCGCACATCGACTTGCCTCGCTTCACGCGCGCGCTCGAGGAACGCACGCTCGACGTGCCGTGGGTTCGCGACGTAACTGTGGAGCCATTCACGCGGCGGGCGGTGTTCTGGATCAAGGAACCGATGCCCGAGCTTTCGGAGCTGACGGGCTTATTGGCCGAAGTCGAAGCGGGCCTCAAGCATGTGGCGCAGATCGCAAGCCACGAAACAGAACGCAATTTACCCGACGATTTGGAGCTCGAACGCGAGCGGACGATCGAAACGGCGGCCGATGCGGCGGCGTTGTTGTTGGGCGTGGGCTTGCGAATCCTGCCGTTGTTCCCGCGCAAGCTCGGCAGCAATCTGCATGCGGCCGTGTTTGTAATCACGAACACGCCCGCTCTGCGCCGTCCGCTCGACGAACGGTTGGGCACCCCGCGCGCCGATTTCGTGCTGCATTTGGCCCAGGCTTTCACGCAGGCGGTCGCCCAGCGCCCACTTGCCTCCCTCGTCGCTTTGAGTGCCAGGGTGGTCAGCCTGCGCGAGCTGCGCGAACAGCGTGCGCTTTGGATGCGCTGGTCGGAGGATCTGACGCGCCATGATCCCTTACCATTGCAGGCGGACATGGGGCTGCCCCGTCCATGTCCTTTGCCGCGTGGCCCGATCGAACGCTACGCCGACCGGTCCTGGGTTATCGCCGCCGGAACGTTCGGCCTGAGCTTGATCACGACGCGCAGTCCCTCGCGGGCGATAGCGTCTGGTCTTGCCGCACTACCCCAGCCGATGTTGCTCGGCCGCGAGCTGTTTGCCTCTGAGCTCAGTCGTCTGCTTGCCAAGCAAGGCACGCTCGTCCTTGCGCCGGCGGCGCTGCGCAGGCTCGATCGCGTCGATTGCCTGGTGTTGCCGGTAGCACTGTTGTCGCGCGAGCACTTTACGGTTCAGGAAGCTTTCGCGTTGCGGGGCGGGCTGAGCGCCGAACAAGCGCTCAGCGAGGCGCGCGCCTTGTTCGCACCTGAGCGTCCCTTGCGCGTGCAGCACGCAGGCCAGTTCTCGCTGTCGCCGCCGCGTCTTTTGGCGCGCGGACTGGACAGTAAGCTTGACGCAGAAGTGCGTGAGCGCGCCGAGCGCGGCGCCCTGGTCCTGGCGCTGTCTCGCAATACTGAAGTCGTCGCGTTGCTCGAGGTCTCGATCTCGCCGCAACCCGGCGTGTCGGAGCTGTTGTCGGCGGCCCGCCGCGCCAACCTGCGCATCGTGCTTGCCAGTGACGACATCGGCGCCACCGAAGGTCTGCATCCAGACGATGTGATTCCGTTTACGCGCGGGCTTGTCGATGGCATCCGCCGTTTGCAAATCGAGGGACAGACCGTGCTGTTCGTGGCGCGCGGTGCCTCGCCCGGGCATGCGGCCGCAGATGTGAGCATCGGCATCCACGTGCCGGGAGCGCCTGCGCCCTGGGGGGCGCATCTGATTTCGCCCGATGATAGTCGCAGCATCGAGACGGCGATCGAGGCCTGCTCCGTCGCGCGCTCCGTATCGCAGCAGAGCATGCGTTTGAGCATGGGTGCGGCGGCACTCGGTACGTTGGCTGCGGCGGGTGGTCGCACGGGCCTTGCTGGGCGTCGCGCCATGTTTGTCGTCAACAGTGCGAGCCTCGTCTCGATGCTGAATGCGGTGCGACGTAGCGCATCGGTCGAGCACCGGGCCCAGAAGCTGAGCGATCCGACACCCTGGCACGCACTCGAAGCAGAAGGCGTGCTCGCGCGTCTAGGCTCGACACGTGAGGGTCTATCGAACGTGGATGCTGACAGCGGCACGCCGCGCGCTCAGCAGTCTTCTGCCCTCCGCGAGCTCGCTTTGGCTGTGAAGAGCGAGCTGATGAACCCGCTTTCGCCCTTGCTTGCGCTCGGCGCCGGCATCTCGGCCATGGTCGGATCGAAAGCTGACGCGAGCATCGTGGCGGGCGTGGGAGGCATCAATGCCTTGATCGGCGGCGTGCAGCGCTTTCGCACCGAGCGCGCGTTGAGCGCGTTGATTTCGACGGCGGAGACGCGCGCGCAGGTAAGGCGTGCAGGCCGGGTGATTTCGGTGGGCGAGAGCGCCCTGTGCTGCGGCGATATCGTGCTGCTTGGTCAGGGCGATGTCGTGCCGGCAGATTGCCGCATCCTCGACTCCGAATCGCTCGAAGTCGATAGCTCAACCTTGACCGGC
>JBBSJC010000759.1:0-3295 GCA_038257655.1 Polyangiales bacterium
CTGGGGCGGACCTCTCTTACCTGGGGCGGACCTCTCTTACGATGTCGAACGGGGCTGCGCGGCAGATGGTCGCCTGTTGCTCAACATCAGTGGCTGTCCAACTGATGACCGTGTTCATCGTGGAATTGTCTTGTGCCCCGGCTTTGGGAGCCACTGCGATCATCGCTAGCATCGCGATGGTGGTAAGCGTCGATAGGATTTGCTGGCGCATGCCGGGGCGCGGTTGCGAGAAGCGTGCCGGAATGTCTGCGCAATCTGGCGAAGGTTCAGACTGGCCACTAGAGAGCGGTCGCGAGCGACTGTCCAACAGCACTCCTGAGGCCGCGCGAGCTCTGCTTGGCGGCACCGCAAGACGCTGGAAGCGCAGGCGCTCTCGGAGACCACCTGCGTCGGCCGTGTGTGGCCAACCATTGCGGCCAAAGATGGCCAACTTCAAAGGGCAATGCCCAGGAACCTTCCCGTCGGCCGCTTGTGAACCCCGATGCGAGCCCGCTACCTGCGGAGGCGCTTCCGCTACGTCGGCGCCCCAGGTCGGAGCGCGGCAGAGTGGGCTCTCGTTGTATTGCTCACGTCTACGGGAAACTTCTGGGCGGCCCTCGCCAGGAATGGGCGCTAGCTCACCGCCTCTCCCTTCTTATCGCGGGGAGGTCCCCCCGGACTCCTCGGCCTCCACCACCTGCATTCGACACGCTCCTCGATACCGGAATGACGTACACCACTCGCCGCCAAAACACTGCGAAGCAGCCTGCTTTACCTCGTGGGATACCTGAGCATCTACGTACCCTCGAGAAACATGATTCCGGCGCCCGGCGAAGAGCGCCCGTGTCCTTTTCGCGACAAAGCACATAGGTGCATAAGCTTCTAAGCTACCCTGGCGATCGAGTTACTCGCGAGTGAAGGCCGCGGGCGCGAAGCCGCGCGAAAGGTTCGGTTCCTCCGCGTAGCCCTTGACGGTGCTACCCTCCGCGCCAGACTCATACGCTACCCGGTCGCGCGCGATGGCTAATGCTTTGGCATATCTGTTGCTCTGACTTGGCGCGAAGCTCTGGCGAGCCAAAGCGGTTCGTGGATGGGTAAACATGGAGATGACGATGAGCGCTATGAAATCCAAACTGTTTGCTGTTGCCCTGGCGACAGCAATGATATTCAGCTGCTTCAGCCCACCCGGCGCAGACGCGCAGCAATGGAGCAACCCAGACAGTAACGCTCCCGCCACGGTCGGGGTGAGGGCCATCGAGGTCGGTGCGGACAATCGCATCTATGTGCTTTTGGACTCCAATCCATTCACGACGAATGTGTGCACCACAACCCCCCCTACACACTGGCGCCTCGGACCGGCGACGAATACCGCCGGCGTCGACAAGATGCTGTCGCTGCTCCTAGCGGCCAAGCTATCCGGCACCAAGGTCAGAATATATCGTTCAGGGGCTTGCGATGGCCCATATCCGATCATAAGTATCGTTACGTTGGGCTAACCTACCTCATTTCGTGGTGTCCGGTCCTTCAGCTTGCCATCGGCAACTTCATCTGCCCTCGAACAAGGCGGGCGGCCCAGCTCAGCATCAAGTCACCCCACCGCATGCTCAATCGCTCCTCCTGGGCAGTGCAAATTCCCTGGGTGAAGGTTGCGTCTATCTCGGTGCTGGTGAATGTAGACCACCTCTCAGGACCCTACTCCCCCACCAACCCGTAAGCCTGCACCTTATTGGCCAACGTCCGCCGGGGCAGGCCAAGCATGGCCGCAGCCTTCGTCTGGTTCCCACCCGCCTTAGCCAGCGCATCGCGAATCATGTTGATCTCATACTCACGTATCCGGTCGGGCAACGCACCCGCCGTAGTAGCACTCACGGTCTTAGCGTCTGCCACAGCACTTACCGACTGCGCGGCGCGCTCTTCGAACAGGTGCTCGGGCAAATCATCGAGCTCTACCGTATCCGTCACGCAGATCGCCGCAGCCCGTTCGATCACGTTGCGCAGCTGGCGAACATTGCCGGGCCAGGCGTAGGCCCGTAGTGCCTGCCGTGTGGGCTGCGAGATCGCTGCGGCGGACGCATTCCATTGCTCGCGTGCTCGCTTCAGGAACAGGTCGCTCAGACTATCGATCTCTTCGACACGCTCGCGCAGGGGTGGAACACTTAGGGTGAGCGCGTCCAAACGGTATAGTAAGTCTTCGCGAAACTCGCCGCTGGTGGTCATCTCCGCTAGATCCCGATGGGTGGCAGCGACGACACGAGCATCAACTTCGATTTCTTTGGTGCCGCCCAATCGCATCAAGCGCTTGGTTTCAAGCACCCGGAGTAATGCCGCCTGGGCCTGGGGTGAAAGCTCTCCTACTTCGTCGAGAAAGACGGTGCCACCTTGGGCCTGCTCGAATAGTCCAGGAGATTGACGGTCTGCACCCGTAAAGGCGCCCTTTTCATGCCCGAATAACGTAGCTTCGAGCAGGTTGGAAGGGAGCGCTGCGCAGTTGATGGCTCTGAAAAGACCCTTGTTGCGAGGGCTTTTTTCATGCACCGCGTGTGCGACCACTTCTTTACCGCTGCCGGTCTCACCCAGGATGAGGACGGGCATAGTGGTGCGGGCGATCCGCGTCACGAGCGCGTAAAGGCGCTGCATACGCTCACTCTTCACGATCACCGATTGCACGGGCTCGACGGCGTTTGCATCGGCGACGCGCACCCCTGTCGCGGAATGAGCGCGCTGTGCGGCGTCTACGGCGGAGGCGATCCAAGCATCCGCGTTGCGGGTATTCCCTGCCGATGTGGACAGTCCGATCGCGAGCGCACCCGGCAGTGCGCCATGCAAGCGTGTCGCTAGGTCGCGGCCGTGGCTGACGTCGGCTTCGGGCAACAGAGCGAGGCTCAGTGCGCCCCCGTAAGCATGAAAGCTATCGACCGGGCGCAGGCAGGCGCGAATAGAAGACTCCGCATCGACTCGCGCGGACTCGCTTCCCACATGACGCAGCGCGATCAGCGCGACCGGGCGGCCAAAGAACCGACAGCGCTCGAGCTCCTCTCGCACGCGCGACGCGAACGACGTGTCCGACTCACCGGCATCGATGGCGATGCGAACGCCAAGGCCGCTCAAAGCGACATCGACGTCGCCCAGCTGAATACGATCCGCTTCGCGCACGGTAACGCGTTTGATTTGCGCTCCGCGCACGCGCGTGCCGTTGGTGGACTGCAGGTCCTCCACCACGACGCCGTCGCGCTCGAGCGTGAAGCGCGCATGGGTACGAGACAGACTGCGGTCATCGATCACGCAGTGAGATGGCTCCGAGCGACCCACGACGACC
>JBBSJC010000760.1:0-3292 GCA_038257655.1 Polyangiales bacterium
GACGCCTCAGTCGTGCTCGCTCGCGCGATACTCAGAACGTCTAAACACGAAAACGCCGGCTCCCAGCACGCCCGCGCTGACGACGAGCAAAACACCGACATGAACGAAGCCTGGAAGCATGCGCACGCTCTCACTCAGCAGACCGTGACGCGGAAGACCGGCGAGCTCTGCGCTGTGGTGAGCAAATGACAGCAAGCGCAGCGGACCTGGCGCCAGGGACAGTGCGGCTTCCAAAAACAACAAGTGAAAAGCGAACAGGGCAGCAGCTGCGCTCGGCATGAGCGCTCCATACAACAGTCCAAGCCCCGCATAGATGCCGGTCTGCAGCACGAGCGCGCACCAGGTGCCTAAGATTTGAGGAAAGGCAGTAACGACTTGCGCTGGCTCAGTAAGCCTGCCGCCGACGTGTAGCAACAAACATGCAGCGAGCAGCACCGCGGCGCAGGCCCCTGTGCCCACAACCCATTTGGCGATCAGCACCCGAGCACGCGGTACAGGGCGCGAGGTGAGAAACCCTAGGGTGCGTCCGCTGACTTCTTCGGCGATCATGCCGCTACAAAAAAGGTAAGGTAGCAAGTACGCAAGTAGGTGCGAAAGGCCGAGATCTAGGCTCGTTTCGATCGCGCTGAGCTGGCCGCTTGCGTAGCGCGCGACGACGCCTGCGACGCCGATCAACAGCGCGAGCGCGAAGCCGAGCCACAAGCTGCTACCGCGCTGCAGGCGCAGGCGTTCAAGGGCGATCAGCACATTCATGGGCGTGCTTTGACCTTGCGATGACTCTGCGCAGGATTGTCGACCCGCGCTGTCAGGTGCGTCAGTAGTGCTTCGACGTTGGCGTCAGGGCTTGTGATCGCAGTCAGCTCGCAGGGCAGGGTGCACAAGAGTCTGGCGACCGCGTCGTAGGTGGCATCGGGTGCAGACGATTCGATCTCGAGCACGAAGGCTTCGGGAAAGCGTAAGGAGACGACCTCGGCCTGCATCGCCAGCTGCTCCGCTAGACGGCGCGGCTCCGTGCAATCCACACGAATGAGTTGCGGGATCTCATCGAGCGCGGCGCGGATTTCGCTGACCGTGCCAAGGGCGGCCAGGCGTCCGCGCGCGAGCACGATCACACGCTCGGTGAGCGCCTCGATTTCCGGCAACACGTGCGATGAGAACAAGACCAGCGCCCCGCGATCGGCACGCAGCTTCACTTCGTCCAAGATGGCGCTGCGCGATATCGGATCGGTTCCGGTCAGCGGCTCATCGAGGATCAAGATGTCGGGATCATGGGCCAACGCTTGCGCGATTTTGACGCGCTGGCGCATGCCGCGACTGTACTCGGAGACCCGACGGTGCTGGGCGTCAGCGAGCCCTAAGCGCGCGAGCGTGTCGGCTGCCTTGCGCTGTGCGTCGGCGGCTGCAAGGCCCGAGATGCGTGCGAGCAGGGTAACGTGCTCGAGGCCCGTCAGGGTTTCGTAAAGCGCGTCGGCTTCCGGACACAGGCCCATCCGCCCGAGCACGTTCGGGTTATCAAAGGGCGCCTGGCCGGACACCCTCAGCTCGCCGAGACTCGGCTTGAGCTGGCCTGTGATCGCGCGCATCAACGTGGTCTTGCCCGAGCCATTGGGCCCGACCAATCCCCACGCCCCGCTGCCGATCTCGAACGACACGTCGGCTAGGGCGGTGACCTCGCCGTACCATTTGGAAAGACTTACGGCGCGAATCGTTGCGGGCACGCTCATGTCATACCCCGCGCACGCTCAAGTCGCGTGTGCGCGATGCGCAGTGCGAGCGCGATCGAGGCGACGACGATCGGCAAGGCGTGAAGCCCGGTCGGGCCAGTCGGAGCACTCGATTTCCCGAGCAGACTTTCGCTGATCATGCTGAGTTGGGCGGGCAAGGAAATCAGGTACGGCCAACCGCCATCCACGAACACGGAAGCTAGTGCCGCGAGCACGTGGGGCAAGAGCCACAGACTCGCAAACAAGGTCGTGGTCAGCGCCCGACTCGCCGAAAGCGCCGACAGACCGATCGAGATCGAGGCGAGCGTTGCTGCGGTCACGAACGCGCTTGCCGCCGCGGGAAACAAGACGAGACCCGCGCTTGCGCCAAGGTGTTGGTCGAGGGCGATTGCGAGCGGCACGAACAAGACGACAGGCACGATCAAAACGCCGAGAATCAGCGCAAAAATCGCCCCCGCACGACCTATCAAGTATTGAAAAGCGCTGACCGGTTTGGCGAAGAAAAACGGTAAGGCATGGCGTGCGACATCGTCGGCTATCGCTGTCGCACCGGCGCCAAATGCGATCGCGGAGCCTGCAAGCCACATCTCGCCCCGCAAGAGGTCGCGCACGAAACGAACCAGATCGGGCGGGGTCATTTGCCCAGGATTTTGCGTCGTTACCCAGCCCATGAACGCCCAGGCGACGAGCGCTATGAGCAACGGTAAGATCGCCGCCACGAGCGCCATGCGCACGATCCAACTTTTGCCCGCGCGCGTCACGCCATGGCGAAACAACACCCAGGTGTTGTTCGATGCCGGCAGACGTGTGCCCGTGTACGGGCGAAAACCGTGATCGCGAACGCTCAAGGCCAGCTCACCCAGCTCAACATGCGTGCACGACCAAGCCAGCGCCTCCGCTGCACTTAGTTACCCCGCGAGACGACGAACTGCATCCGGTAACCGGGCACGGCGCCCAGCTCCGCAACTGCGCGCCCCCCCGCGGAGCTGGCCGGCAGATAATCCCATCGCGTCTGCACGCCGTGCATCTGCACAGCCCGTTGCGTGTCCGAAACGACCTCCGCACCTAGCGTCAGATCCTTTTCTTCAAAGCCGTCCGGCAACCGAGAGAGCGGAATCGAGAGCTTCAGCGGCTGATTGAGCGCGAGAGGCGGCCCGATTTCGACGATCGGCCCTACGGGTCTCTCGTATTCATGATTCGAAAAGGCCGTCGAGTGCTGACCTTCACTGAAGACGAGCTGCACTGTTTCGCCGAGCGCACCGGCCGGGATCTCGAGACGGGCGCCATTACCAAGCTCCAGGGTGCCACCGGCGCTGCCGACTTCGACGATAAGCTTCTTGCCTCCGCGCTCGTGCACGGCCACCGAAGGCGCGCTTTGCTCTACTGCGAGCTTGGGCGCCTGCGCCTGCGGACTGTTCGTCGTCGCGCCACCACACGCCCCAACGCCTACGCCGGCTACGACGGCTACAACCCACACAAACACAGGCAGGCCCCACGCTTCATAGGCAGGAGCTTTATTCCAAGGTTTGGAGAGCATGATGTCCGTCCTTCTAAGGCCCACGGGGGCC
>JBBSJC010000761.1:0-3282 GCA_038257655.1 Polyangiales bacterium
AGCTTGCCGACCCGATTGCGCTCAGTGCGGCCAGTCAGCGTGCCCTGCGCTGGCTCGTGTGCGCCCTGCTTCCACCTGAGCCTGCGCCACGTCCAGACGGCATGGAAGAGCGCGTGGCCCTGCACGTGCGTCGTATGGCCGCATATATGCCGAAGGCGCTGCGCCTCGGTTTCGTGTTGGTCGTGCGTCTGCTCGATTGGTCGCCTTTGTGGCGCTTCAAAGGCCTTGAGCCCATCCATGCGCTGCCCCCCGCTGAAGCGAGCCGTGTGCTCGCAGGGATCGCGACCAGCTACTGGTTACCCTTACGGTTGATGATGCTCGCCCCGAAAGCGATGATCCTCTCGACCTATTACGATCAAGACGAAGTCCACGCGCTGCTCGATTACGAGCCCAAGTCCTTCATGCGCGAGCGCATAAGCCATCGCGATAGCTTGCTGCAGCAAGCGCAGGCGCAGGCGCAGGCGCAGGCGCAGGCGCAGGCGCAGGCGCAGGCGCAGGCGCTAGCAGAAGAGCCCGCGCAAGCGACAGACGTACTGCAAGCCGGAGCGGCCCAATGATCTTGCGTTATTCAGACTACGAGCATGAGCGCGCCTTCGATGCAGACGTGGTGATCGTCGGCACGGGCGCAGGCGGCGCTGTCGTGGGCGCGCAGCTGGCAGAGGCTGGTTACGACGTGTTGTTCGTGGAGGAGGGCAGCCATCATCCCACTTCCAGCTTCAATCCCTACGTGACCGAATCGGTGCCGCGTCTGTATCGCGATGCCAGCGCCACCGTGATCATGGGACGGCCGCCCATCCCCTACATCGAGGGGCGTTGCGTCGGTGGCAGCACCACAATTAACGGCGGCATGACCTGGCGGCCACCGACCAAGGTCACCGAGCGTTGGGTGGAAAAGAGTGGTCTGCGCGAGCTTTCCGATCGGGGGCTCGAGTCCAAGCTTGCCCAGGTCGAGCACGACATCTCGGCCAAGGCCCAGTCCCCCGAATCGATCGGAAAAGACAGCGATTTGATGCGCGAGGGCGCAGAGAACCTCGGCTGGTCTTATCTGCACAATCACCGCAACCAAGACACCTGCGTCGGCGCGAACAACTGCGTGATCGGTTGTCCCACGGGCGCGAAGAAATCCACGCTCGTCAGCTACTTGCCGCGCGCTTTTGCGCGTGGTGCGCGCTGTCTGACCGAGCTGCGCGTAGAGCGGCTCGTGATCGAAAACGGACGTTGCGTGGGCGTGGAGGGCGCGGCGATCAATCCGCGTACACGCCGGGCCGATCGTAAGGTTCGCGTGCGCGGCAATGCCGTGGTGATTGCCTGTGGTGCGGTGCAGACTCCCTTACTGTTGCAGACCCATAAGCTCGGCCGGCCAAGTGGGCTGCTCGGCAAGAACTTCACCTGCCATCCCAACGTCAAGGTGTTGGCAGTCTACCCATTCGACGTAAAGGGCTGGAAGGGCGTCAGCCAGGCCGGACAGATTCGCGAGTTTGAGGGGCGCGGCATCAAGCTGGCCGAGAACATGGTGCCGCCGGGGGCAGCCGCCTCGCAGCTGCCGTTTCATGGCGCTGAGTCCTGGGAGCTGATGCAAGACTACAACCGCATGGCGCTCTCGGGCGTGATGATCGAAGACTCGACCACCGGCGTCGTGCAGCGGGCTCCCTGGGGTCTGGGCGGAGCGCGTTACTTTCTGACCGACGACGATCACGAGCGTCTGATCTTTGGTGCAAAGAAGCTGGCCGAGCTGCATTTCTCGATGGGCGCAACGCGCGTGATGATGCCGTTTGCCCACCGCCACATGCTGCGTTCGGTGGACGAGCTTGCTTCGATCACCACCAAGAGTGTCCCCAAGAGCACGCTCGATTTGTTCACGGTGCATTTGATGGGCACCTGTCAGATCGGCAGTCGCGCCGAGTCATCGGTCGTCGATCCGCGCGGTCAGCTCTGGGATTTGCCCGGTTGCTACGTGGCGGATGCAAGCCTGCTACCGACCGCATCGGCAGTGAACCCTCAGGTTTCGATCATGGCGCTTGCCATGCTCGTCGCAGAACGTCTCGAAGTGCGCGGTCATCGCGCAAAGCCTCGGGTGGGGCCTGAAAACACACCCTTCGTTGCAGCAGAATAGGGAGACGAGACATGGCCAATGATCTAAATCAGACTCTGCCTTCAGGAGGCGTGAGCCTGGAGCTCAACCAGCTGCTCGTAAGCGGCGACTTCGATTTGCGGCAAATCGGCGCACATCTCGATGGCTTGGACGAAGCGTCGCGACTCGGCGCCGTACGCAGCTTGAGTGGCCGCGCTCAGGCGCACTTGTTCGAAGCTGCCAAGGGCGTGCGCGCCGTACGTATCGACGATCTCGTGCCGGCGAGCTGCGCACCATTGCAGGAAGTGCCGCACTACGGCATCAACTCGCTGTTGATGTTTCGCACCTTTGCCAAGGTGTTCTGCCGCCCTCAGGCCGGAGCAAGCGAGCTCTGGGGTTACAACCGTAGCGGCGGCTTTGTCGAAACCTTCGTGGGGCCCGGCTACTACGTGGCCTACGAAAGCGAGGACGGCGAAGCCTTGGTCGATTACACGCGTCTGCCCACGGGTAAACCTGACGGTTGGCCCGCGATTATTCCGAACGAGGCGCGTTTTGGCCGCTTCGTCTACGCCAACATGAAGGACGTGTTGCGCGGCGTATCCCAACACGTGACGATCGGCCGCGCCATTCGTAATGGTAAGGTTATGGATAACTGGTTTGCGCTGTGCCGGTCGGGAGCCTGAGCGGCTGTCCAGACGCGACTACCGGCACGTCAAAAGACGCGCCTAACGCTCGACCCCTTCGTGTGCGCGCGCTAGCCGCTCGATCTGCGCGCGGTCTGCGCATACCGCGCCATCGTAGGTGATAGCTTCCGCGTGCTCGCGCGGCTCGCGCTCGAGTTCAAGTGCGGCGGCCAGCGCCTCGTCGAGGCTCTCGTAGTCCTCCGTATAGCGGCGGCCGTGGGTCAGAATGTGCAGCACGTACTTCACGCGCTACCGGCGTAGCACGGGGCAGGGCTTTTCCTGAACGGGGCCGGCTACCTGAGCCGAGCGGCGGTCGTGCACCCGGCCTTGCGCGATGCTGGCGAGCGATGCCTTAGTACAGCTCCCCAGAAGTAGGTGATCAGTCGATGTCGGGCGGGAGGGGCGGTTTTGTGAGAAAGTTGCCAGGCTCGAGCGTTGTGATCGTATGCGGGCATGGCGATGCAAACCCCGATTCGGCTCGAACTCACAGACGATGAGCGCTCGGAGCTTGCGCGTCGGGCTCGCTCG
>JBBSJC010000762.1:0-3281 GCA_038257655.1 Polyangiales bacterium
AAAGCGTAAGGACAAAGCCGGCGTGGAGCGCATCGTATGCCAGGTCAATCAGCTTGCAGTCGACAAGGGTAAGGATGGCTGCGACGCCAACAGTCCGAGCCATGAAAGCAATCCTCTGGAATGTTTGGAACCCAATCCCAACGATGTAGACGATCGGGATAATCCGCGTCTGACGGACAAAACCGTAGGTTGGTACTACGATGACTTCTCGACCGCGCTCAAGAACAGCGCGCAGTGCAACGATCAGCGCATCGCGTTTACGCCCGGCGCCGACCAGGAGCGCGGTGCAGAGGTGCGTTTTGAGTGTCTACAGCCGGTATTTAGCGTCTTTGCCAACCCGCGGGGCGTGGACGCTGTCAACAAACCCTGCGAGGATGACGCCACCGTGTGCAGCGCTGCGCAGACCGAAGACTACCCGAGCGTGATTTGCGACAAGACGCGCAACACCTGTCAGATCGAATGCAAAGAGACGGCGAACTGTCCTGACGGTTGGGTATGTGACCCCAATGGTAAGAGCCGGATTTGCTTGAACCCCACCTGTCCTGCGCAGTGACTATGCTCTAACCTGCTTGCATGAGACGCTTTGTGCTGTTCGTGCTGTGTCTGCCTGCCAATGCGCTCGGGCTTGCGATCGCGGCGATCGGTAGCCTTGGCTCGCGGCCACAATGGGTCAGGCGCGAAGGCGTGTTGATCATGCGCCCCTGCTCAGGCTCGTTTATCGCGCGTCACTGGCGTTACAGCACGGCTCTGTGTCACGTGATCGTCTGGCATCCCGACCATGATGAAGCGGTGCTCGAGCACGAGCGGATTCACGTGTTGCAAGCAGAGGCATGCTGTCTAGGCTGGTGGCTGCTTACGCTTGTTGCATGGTCATCCACGCTCCTTTTGCTTTCGCCTTTCGCTTGGCTTGCGATCTACGGGGCCTCGTGCGCGGCAGCGTGGTTAGGCGGCGCCGAAGCCTATCGCGGCAACGTGTTCGAACGTCATGCACGCGCGGAAACAGCGGAACCAGTAGACGACCAGCGCGGGGCTCGGGACTGCCGGTACAGTTGATGCAAAGAGCTTGAGCGAGGAGCTTCCAGCCATGAAACAACCCTTCCGTCTCGATCTCGAAAATATCAAGCGTCAGGCCCGCGAGCATATGTCTCAGGGGGCCGTGACAGACACTTACGGTGCAGACCGCGAGGCCGTGCTCAAGGTCTTGAACGAGGTGCTCGCCACCGAGATCGTGTGCAACCTTCGCTATCGCAACAATGCACTGGTGGCTCAGGGCATTCATGCCGAAGCGATCGCAGCGGAGTTCAAGCAACACGCCCTCGAAGAGCTAGATCATGCCGATCGCGTGGCCTTGCGCATTACCCAGCTAGGCGGCGAGCCGGACATGGATCCGAAGACTCTGGCCACCCGTTCCCACGCCGAATACACCACCTCGAGCAGCTTGCGCGATATGCTGCGTGAGAACCTGGTCGCCGAGCGCGTGGCGGTCAGTACTTACGGGGAAATCGTGCGCTGGCTGGGCGATGGCGATGTGACCACACGCCGTCTGATCGAAGACCTGCTCGCCAAAGAAGAAGAGCACGCAGATGATCTCGCCAGCCTGCTCGCCGGCACCAGCGACTGACCGGCACGCTCCACCGAGACCGGGACTAGAGCACCGAACATCTTGAATCCTATGAAATCCTGCGCATTTCGCCGCCATCACGGTCTACGTCCTCGGCCCGACCCTCAGGTCGAGTCTGCGGGCGCCACCGCGCTGACGACGAATGCTTGGATTTCATGACGGATTCAAGGTGTTCGGTGCTCTAAAAGGTAAACGCGTCACTGACATCCTCGCCTCACGGGGCGAATTGTCGCGCCCTATATGTCACGAGCGCTCCATGTGCTCGGTGCTGGAGCGCCCGCGGTTTGCGAACCATACGGTTGGCCGTCGCAGCAAGCGTGACCCGAGCGCCTGAAATGGCGCCGATCATTTGGGCTCGGGTGGGTGTTCGCGCGCGCAGAATCGTGCGCGTGCAGCTGGCAGAGTGTTGCGTTTCGTTTCATAGCCGCGACCCAGCTACAGACCTAAACGCCGCACCAGATGTCCATGAACAACAAGAAAATCGAAGTCAAAGACAGCCCCATTCACGGCAAGGGCGTGTTCGCCAAACGCCGGATCCGCGCCGACGCCAAAATCGGCGTCTACAAAGGGCCCACCACGATGGAGAACGACATCTACGTGCTGTGGGTCGAAGACGACGACGGCGCGGAGGTCGGCATCGATGGTCAGAATGAGCTGCGCTATGTAAACCATTCGAGCAAGCCCAACGCCGTCTTCCTGGGACCGGAGTTGTTTGCGCTGCGCGAGATCGCGCCCAGTGCCGAAATCACCTTCGATTACGGCGACGAATGGGCCTCGGTAGATTGAAGCTGGGCGAGTGAGCCCGCTTTTGCATCTTCATGCTAGCTTCGCGCGATGACGACCACCCAGCCTGTCGCGAACGTAGCTAGCAACACCATCACTCACGGAGCCAACACGTACACCGTGCAAGCGCTCGACGTGGATCAGTTCACGATCTTGCTCGCGGGCGTGCCCGTTGGTCGCATCGTGTACACATTCGGCGCAGCCAACGGCGTGCCCGAAGGCGATGCCCTGTCCGAAGACGAGCTTACCGCCATGGCGGAGACCTGGTTTGCCGCCACCGAGGGCGAGGGCTGAGGTTTTACCATGAGCTTCGGTAAGAACCCCTACGTGCCCAAGGCTCAGGCTGCGGAGCAAAAAGCGGCGGATGCAGCCGATACCGGGGCACGCACGCGCGCCTACCGCGATGCTGCCCATCAGTGGGATCGCGCCGCCGAGCGTGAGACGCCTGGCAAGCGCCGTAGCGAATACGAAGAGCATGCCACGCGCAATCGCGAGCTGGCCGATAGTGCAGATGGCGCGAACGGCGGCACGAACGGTTTGTCAGCCGGCGATGAAGCCGCTTTCGAGCCGCCCGTCACGAGTGCGCCTGCCAACAAGGGCTTTCTCAACTGAGCGTGCGTCAGCCCTGGCTGGTACTGTCGTCTTGGCTCACCTCGTGGGAGAAGAGCTCGATCGCTGTCTCGGCAACCTTACCGGTGTCGTAGTAGGCGTAGGCAGCAACACCCATGGCGCCAACTGCAGGGATCCAGCGGGCCGCTGTCTTGGCGATCACCCGCTGACTAACCGTGATGCCGACTTTGCCTGCGACGGTCTGCATCAGCCGCAGGCTCGCGCGACGAAACACGTAACGCTCCCCGACGCGCACGACCAGATCGCG
>JBBSJC010000763.1:0-3247 GCA_038257655.1 Polyangiales bacterium
ATCGTTTTAGCTCTGTCTCTCGCATGGCACCCCTCGCCTCCTCGACTGCTCGGCGCGGTGAAGGGATCACATTATCGCCACGGGTGCCAGGCCCATCTTCTAACTGATCGATCTCACGTCACTTTTGATGCGATCGCCCTGCGTCCACGGGGCACACGCCGCACAGGGCGGCGAAGGAGGCTTCGTTGCCCAGGCGCTCCGGGAACACCGACGCCGCGGAGTGCGACCAACGCGGGCGCAACCGAGGTGACTAACGTCTCCAGTTCGCCATCCAGGAGCGCGACCTCGCGATCGAGTTGGAGCCAGCGTTGCGCGAGGGCTCGGAGTACCCGCAGGGTGGCGGATGTGGCATCCGTTGGCGCAGCCTTCCGAAGCTTGCTGGCGCGAGCCACTAACGCGGTGAGAGACAGACCGCGTAGAGTCGCGCGAGTCGGCTCCGGCGCCGTTGAAACAACCGCGTGCAGTTGGTTGGCGGACTTCGTTCGGGCGTGAATCGCGGAGCGGCGCTCAAGACGCAGGATGCGGATCGCTTCTACAGGGCCGTTCTGGGCTTTCGGTAGCCCAGTGGCGTCTTCGGCGAGGGTCGCCCTTGCCGCTGCCTCTGCATCGGCAGCATCTGATTTCCCGTGGCGTCGCCGAGCTTGCCGATTGGGCCGGTTCACTTCGACGACCACGACGCCTTCTTGCCGAAACAGTGCAGCCAGCCCGGAGCCGTACGACCCCGTCCCCTCCACTCCAACTCGTTCCAGCTGACCGAATTTGCGCAGCCATGCGAGCAGCTCGACGTATCCGGCGGAGGTGGCCGGGAACGTCGCGTTACCGAGTACCTTGCCAGTTGCATCGACCGCGGCGGCGGTGTGGGTGTCCTTGTGGGTGTCGACCCCTCCGATCACGGGGGTAGCCTGGACCGAGCGCTTTGCCATAGCCTGCTCCTTGAGGTTCGAGAGACGAGGCCCGGACCCGATCGCGCAGAGGACAGGACAGTGACGGGTGTTTCCACAAGCTCCTATGAGGTCACACCGCGCGCTCGGATTCAGACGTGTGAGCCTGATCGCGTAGGACGACGGTGCACCGATCACGTTGTTTGCGTGACGCGGCGCGGGGGCGCCAGCCCCGGCGCTTGTCGGGGCGTTGCGCGATTCAAAACAGACGCGAGTGCTCGTCGTCGCGCGGGTGGCGAAGGGTATGCCGTGCGGCGCGGGCGTATTTTTGGATGGCACGACGGGCACAGAGCAGCTCGTCGTTGAGTGCCCTGGCAGCGCAGAGCGATGGCGGGTCGCCTGGTTGCCATTCGTGCTGGAGCGTGGCGTGCTGAGCACGCAGCGAAGCGAGCAGGCCGTCGATAGCAGCCAGCAGAGGCGGCACGAGAGCAAGCTCGGGCAGAGCCCAGAGCTCGCCCAGGCTCAGTCGCTTCATCGCTTCTTGTTGGCGGCCTTGGGTCTAGCCGCATGAGCGAAGACATCGAGATAGAGCTTCTCGTCGAGCTTGGGCAGCTCGCGATCGACGGCGACGGCGAGTAGCTCGTCGGCCATGTTCATGAGCACGCGGTAGTTGCCCGCGGCGTGGTCAGCGAGTGTGGACTTCAGCTCGGTGCTCATGAGGGACGGGTTGCCTGCGGCGTGTAGCAGGTGATCAAGGCTTGCAAGAAGCTCGTCGCGGCTCGCGTACTCCAGCATCAAGCGCCTTCGCACGCGGCTGCCGAGCGGGAGGCTCCGGCGTTCTGAGTCTGTCTGGTAGGCGCAAATCACCGGCGAAGACAACGCACAAGAGCTGTCTCGAATCGAGGTCCTTGCTGGCGAGAATGCGCAGCTCATTGAAGACCGTTGTAAGGGCCTCCTGGGCCTCGTCGATAGCTCCCGCGCTAAGGCAAAGGCTACGGCTCGGCAGACCGATCCTCCCTTGGGCAAAGAGCTCGTGGAGAAGCAAGGTCGCCGCGCAGTAGGTTTACGGAATGAGCCCGAACAGCTGCAGGTACGAAAGTCCGCATCGCAAGGCAGGGCCGCGCCGGAGACCTATCCCGCAAACGACAGGAGTAAAGCAATGACAACTCAATGGATCGGAGTGGATGTCTCGAAGAAGCACCTAGATGTCGCGGCTCGGCCATCGGCCTTGCACGCACGTTTCTCGAACGACGAGGAAGGGATGCGCAGCGTGGTCAAGTGGCTTACTCAGTTCGCTGGTTGCCACGTCGTGATGGAGCCTACCGGAGGCTACGAACGGCACTTGACGCGTGTGCTGCTGGAGGCCGGGATCGCGTTCTCGGTAGTCAACGCTCGTCAGATTCGCGACTTTGCCAAAGCGACAGGAAAGCTCGCGAAAACGGACAAAATCGACGCCCATGTGATCGCGCATTTCGGGGAGGCGATTCAGCCCGAAGTACGAACTCTGCCAGATGACGCCACCGCCGAAATTGAGGCGCTTCTGCAAAGACGCCGTCAGCTCGTCGACATGCGCACGATGGAGACCAACCGCAGGCAGCTCGCATCGGCGCCCATCAAGAGCCGCATCGACGTCTCGGTGAAGTTCATCGGGGAGCAGATCGATGAGCTCGATCGCGAGCTCAGTGACCGCATTCGCAAGAGTCCACGTTGGCGTGAGCACGAAGACCTGCTCACCTCAGCACCAGGCGTAGGGTCGATCACCGCCCGTACCCTCACGGCCATGCTGCCGGAACTCGGCACGCTCAACCGCAAACAGATCGCGGCACTCGTAGGCCTCGCCCCGTTCAACAGCGACAGCGGCGACTGTACGGGCAAACGACACATTCGTGGAGGCCGGGCACCCGTGCGTAGCGTGCTGTACATGGCGGCCGTCAGTGCATCTCGGCACAACCCATTGATTTCAAGCTTCTACGACCGACTGATCTCCAAGGGCAAGGCCCCCAAGGTCGCTCTCACAGCCTGCATGCGCAAGCTCCTCGTGATCCTCAACGCAATGGTTCGGAGCAAGACCCCATGGCATCTCGTCGCACAAAACGCTTGACCGGAGACACACCTGCTTCCCTGGTCCCTTGTCCTTGAAAATCAGGTGGTCCCTTTGGGATGAAAACTGGCAAGCGCGCCATCTGTGGGCAGTGCGGGCAGTACATGCGCGCGCGCTACCGCGATGCGCGAGGGCGACTCGAGTCGTGGTATGTCTGCGATCGACCGAACCACGCGTGCGGCGCGCCGAGCTGCCAGACGCTCGCAGGCACTCCCATCGACGAAGCCGTTGGCACGCTGATCGTCGAGAAAATGGGACCCGCCGC
>JBBSJC010000764.1:0-3245 GCA_038257655.1 Polyangiales bacterium
ATAGGAGCCGGTTTGCACTCTATGTGCCCGAACCAGAAGTCGTGAAGATCGCGCTCGACCTGCGTGGGTACGACATCCAGGGCTTTCTGCTCGAGCCACGTCAGCCGTTCTGCCCAGCGCTGCGCCTCGAGGACGGTCGCGCGCTGCTCGAAGTGGGTGAATACACGGGCGACGCGCTGATCGTTGCCGTGCGCCGCGCAGGATAGCCTACGCGACGCTCTTTCAGTCGCTGTCGGTCACTCGTACCACGATGCCCGGGGAACTTCCCGACGCGCCGTCGGGAACGTTTTTCATTATAGTATTGCGAGTGGCGGAATACGGCGCCGGCCGCCGACCAGGGTCAGGTCGCACCCCTATCGTTGGAACGGGAGCATCTCGTATGACCACCAGCGGAGCGACCTCGGCGCCAATCAGTAGTAACTGGCCGCGCACCGCCAGCGAGATCACCCGCGACTTGTCTGCTTTCAGGTAGTCCAGCCCCACCAGCGCCCCAGCCCAGAGGACGGCGGTGCCTCGGCCGAATCCCACCTGCACTCCGAGCTGGCGCTGCTTGTACGGACTGTACTCAGAAGTCGTGCACCTTCGTTCCGCGACGCTTTCGCGCCTGTGTAGCCACGAGGAGATTAAGCGCTTCAAAACGTGGCAGTCCCTGAAAAACAGCCGATGTTTACCCGTCAACTTTCGACGACACCGAGCAGGAGCGGCCGAAGGGCGGTCAACGCACGCTGAGGAGCCACCGTTTGACTCGACTCGTGCTGCGCTGAATAGCGGGGCTCATGACGGACCTTTGCATGTTGGCGGCCTCCGCAGTGCTTTGCTGGATCATGTTACTGACGGCGAGCCTGACGCGCTCGCGTGGCTGGACTCCAGAAGGCATGAAGGTGGGTTTCGGGAATCGGGACGACCTGCCCGAGCCGACGCCGCTTGCAGGCCGTGCCGACCGCGCGGCCAAGAATATGCTCGAGAACCTGCTGCTTTTCACGGCCCTGCTGATGGCTGCGCACGTCGGCGGTGTGCCTAGCGAGCAGCTGGCCCTTCCGTCGCAGCTCTTTTTCTTTGCGCGCCTGATCTACTTTCCTGTGTACCTTGCGGGCATCGAGGTGGTGCGTACCCTGCTCTGGGCGGTGGGCGTGGTGGGGATGGCGATGATTGCGATAGCGGTGTTTGCTACGCAATGAAGGATAGTCCAACGGAGTTCATAGCTTTTCGGCTCGGGCGCGAAGCCCGCGGCCGCTTAACGCCACCGTCGCGTTGACCCGATCGTATCGATCGCACCATGGATGCGAGCCTAGCCCTCGGCTCGATGTTCTGATGCCAGTGCTGTTACGACTTCACCCCAGCTTTCGAAGCTGAGGTGCCGCGCGCCGCGCTCGAGACAGATTCGCTCGAGCACACTGCCCTTGACGGCGAAGATGGGAACGTCGGTCTCGATGACGCACACGTCTGTGTAGCCATCGCCTGCGAATGCGACGCGCTCTCCCGCGCGCAACATGGACCTTACTAAGTTGCCTTTGCACAGGGCGCACGTCGCGCACGCAAACTCGGCATGGCGAAGTGCGGGACGAAGTAGGCCCGCCTCGTCATAACCAAGCTCGTGGCAATACAAGTGCCGGAACGCCGTGCGCGAAGGGCCGAGCAGGGGCCCGATGTATAGCTCGTAGCCTCCCGACGCGAGCACCAACGTGATTCGGCCTGCCGCGGCTTCTGCGAGCAGCAGCTCGTGCTCTGCACGCCACGCGCCGACTTGTTGCGCAAAGGCGACGAGCTCCTCCACGGGAGCGGTGATGCCAGACCACATCTCGCGCGCTGCGTCATGCGCTGAGAGCTCCCCGCTGACCCAGCTCTGAAGGGTGGTTCGCCAGCTCGGAGCACCATACCTTTCGCACAGCTCATTGCCGATATCGGCTAGTACCCACGTGCCATCGAAATCGCATACGAGCACCCAAGGACGCATCTTTCAATGTTGACATGTGCTGAGCGTTGGGGCTTGCCAAACTTAGTACATATGCAAACTATTTATTGCGGATGTGTACTAAGTTTGCCAGGTTCTCGAGGTGGCAGTTCTGCCGTTAGCAGCATGGTTGCGCGTCTCGAACGTGCAGGCCTCGTGCGGCGCGAGCCGAATCCGAGGGACGCTCGCGGGGTGCAGTTGTTTCTCACCGCGAAGGGCCAGGGCGTGCGAGCCGATGCGCGTCCGGTCTTTCGTCGTGTCATCGCGGAGATGAGCGATGGGTTTAGCGACAGTGAGCTCGAAGTGGTTTACCGCTTCCTGCATGCGGTGGCGGAGCGCTGCGGCAGCGACGCGGATCCCGATCCGTTCTGAGTCAAATCGCGCATTTTCCATAGGAGGTCCCATGGCTCGAAGGCGCCTGGGAACATCAGAACATCAGAACATCAGACTCTTACGGTTCGACAATGCGCAGTCATTCTGACGTTGGGCCCATTCAACTGAGTACCAAGAGATTTCGCGCGACTTCGGGGCTTCGGACATCAATATCCCTGCTTCACCAAGACCCACAGCAACACACTCAGGGCCGCGCCGATTCCGTAGATGGCGAGCGCGCCATCGACGAAGTACGGAAATATCATCAAGACAATTCCGAGCGCGAGTGGAGGTGCACGCCTTTGCTTTCTTCCGTACGAGAAAGCGACATACCCCACGCCACTCACGATGAGAGACGCAAACAAGGCAGCAGCGTCCATACTCAAGCCTATGCTCGCGTCGCACGCCTATCGCAAGGAGACTCCCACATGAAAATCGGGCCCCAGCGCATGACGGCCGAAGTCGACGGCCCTTTCGTGGTGTTCCTGATCGGTGCGCGCATCAACAACTTCTGAAACTTTCCGCTGCTTTTCTGGGTCGCCAAGACCATGCCCGCGATGGTCAAGGAGCTTGCCCAACATCCCGAGAGCGGTTACTTGGGATCTGAATCCTGGTTCGGACGCACCACGATCATGGTGCAGTACTGGCGCAGCATGGAGCAGCTGATGAGCTACGCGCGCAATCCGAGCTACGAGCACTTTCCGCGCTGGGTCGAGTTCAACAAACATGCTCGCGTCACGGGCGACATCGGCGTCTGGCACGAAACGTACAAGATCGAAGCGAACGCCTACGAGTGCATCTACACCGTACACCTCCCACGGACAGTTCGCTCCGCTGGTTAGCGGGAGTGTCATGCTGGTTGCGTGATGCAGCGAGCCACGGGTAGCGGACAGCAGGACTTGCGATTGCAGGGGCGTCTTGG
>JBBSJC010000765.1:0-3244 GCA_038257655.1 Polyangiales bacterium
GAATAGCTCTCGCGTCTCGCCATCAGCGGCAGCGAGGGGCAGCTTGATGAGCAGGTCGCTCTGCGAACCGCGTAGCTCCTCGTCGATGAAGTCACCGGGCAGCACCTGGAGGCGCGCGAAGTCGGCGAGGCGCACGATGTTGGAAGGTAAGATCGCGCGTAGCTCGGCTTCTGCGTGGCGAGGCTGCGAAAAGGTAAACTTGAACAACGCGTCGTGGGGGCGCGTGGCATCGAGGCCTTGCAGCGGATCCGGAGGGTCGCGTTCGTCGCGCACCGTAGGGGAGTAGCAGGGGCCGCTGCGGGGAGAGCGCGAATCACCCCAGGGTAGAGGCATGGTCGAGTCGTTCATGCCCAAGCCGGCGCCGGTTGCCAACGTGTGCGGGGGAGCGATTCGGGCCGTGGGATCACAGGAGGTCCACGTCACGGGTGTGTTCGCTACCGGCGTGCCGCCGTCAGGGCCGCCGGTCGTAGCTTGGCCAGCAGTAGGGCCACCGCACTTGAGCATCGCCACCGAAACGAGCGCGAAGTCCCGACAAATCAGAACACGATTGGGAAGGCGAGGGCTGGTGGTGCGTGCGGCGGCCGCGTGGGTCGAGCCGGGTCGAGCCCGGTCCGCGGGTACGCTCGACGTGCTGGGGACGCTCGCTCTGCCGTGCGGGCTGGCGCGTTGGCGTCGTTCCAGATGGCGTCGTTCCAGAGGCCGCTCAGTTGCAGAGCGTGACGAATGGGTTGGCGGTGCGAGTTAGCGCTGCCTGATACAGCTTGGCGAGCTCGGCCTTGCCGGCGTCGTTGGGGTGGATGCCGTCGCTGAAGAACGAGCTCGGGTTTGCCTGCGCTTTCACCCACGCATCCCAATCGATGCGACCCACGTTGGCGACGTACTGGGCATTGGGCACGGCGGCCGTGGGCTTCTGCGTGAAGGCAGCGGTGTAGTCGTTGATCACGCTGGCACCGCTTTCCAGGTTGCTGGTCTTACTGTTGACCGTCACGACGTAGCGGCAGGCGGTCGCCGAGAAGGTCGTCAGCAGCGCACGCAGTTGGTCGCGCACGGCGCCAGCGTCGGGGTTGAGCCCGTACCATGGACCGACCCAGGCGTCGTTGGTACCGAACCACTGCTAGCTCGAGCACAGGCGTCATCGGCCATCCACGGCCGAGCGCGTGACCTGGGCGAAGGGGTCGGCGCTGCTAGAACACGCTGTCATGATCGAGCGGACGCGTGCGGGCACCCAGCCAGAGAAGATCCAGTACGAGGCAGCGCGGATTGCCGTCGTGAAGGGGCCGGACAAGGGGCTCTCGCTCGAAGCGGCTGGCCGCTCGCTGCGCGTGGGCACCGCTGCGGACAACGACATTGTCCTGCGCGACGACAGCGTTTCGCGTCGGCATTGCGAGATCGAGCTCACCGAGTGTGGCTTCCGGGTGCGAGACATCGGATCGACGAACGGCATCCGTGTGGAAGGCATTCGCATCTACGACGCTTCGTTCACGTCGCCTCTCAAACTCGTGCTGGGCGACACCACGCTCTCCATCGCGCCGTTGTCGAAGACGATCGACCGCGAGCAGTCGAGCGCGGCGCAGTTCGGAGATCTGATAGGAGCCTCTGCGAAGATGCGCGAGCTCTTTCTAGACCTGGAGCGCCTTGCTCCGACCGAGCTGAGCGTGCTCATCGAAGGCGAGACGGGAACCGGCAAGGACGTCGTCGCGGAGTCGCTCCACCGCGCAAGTTCGCGCGCGGAAGAACCTTACGTCGTCTTCGATTGCAGCGCCGTCGCACCCACTCTTGTCGAGAGCGAGCTCTTCGGTCATGAGCGCGGCGCCTTTACCGGCGCCTCGAACGCACGTCCCGGGGTGTTCGAGGAGGCGCACGGGGGCACGCTCTTTCTCGACGAGATCGGCGAGCTGCCGAAAGAGCTGCAGCCGAAGCTGCTGCGTGCGCTCGAGAAGCGGGAGGTCAAGCGGCTCGGAGGCAGAAAGCCGATGGCAGTCGACGTGCGCGTCGTCTCCGCCACCAATCGCCACTTGCTCACCGAGGTGCAGCGCGGCGCGTTTCGCGAGGACCTGTATTACCGCGTGGCGGCAGCGCACGTGCTGGTGCCGCCGCTGCGCGAGCGACTCGACGACCTGCCGCTGCTGGTCGAGCACTTCCTCTCGCTCAGTAAGCGCGAGCTATGGGCCAAGGACATCCCCGACCACGTATGGTCCATGTTGCGCGGACACCGCTGGCCCGGGAACGTGCGCGAGCTACGCAACGCGGTGCAGCGCCTCCTTGTCTCACCAGAGCTGTCGCTGCGCACCGACCCCCGCGCGCAGCATTCAGAGGCTGCTACAGCCGCCGCGCAGGTGCCCTCCGTACGGCTCACGGGCGAGCCGTTGCGCGTTGCGCGCCGCAGCATGGGCGACCGCTTCGAACGCGACTACGTAGGCGAGTTGCTCGCGCGCACGGCCGGAAACATGTCGCGCGCGGCCGGCATCGCCGAGGTGTCCCGGCAGATGATTCAAAAGCTGATCAAGAAGCACGGTCTCGGCTGAACGCAGGGAGTGCAAGCGGCAGACGTGACGCTTCAGCTCCGAATGGAGGGTCAGTCTGCGCAGGTTGCGGTCTCGTCCCAGAAGGCCGCCAAGCAGACGTGCGCCCAGCGGAGGCGACCCGCGCTGTGCGACAGACCCAGCTCCTTTTGAAGGTCGTCCTCGCTGTAGTACGTGTAGCCGAGCTGACCGGTCGTCGTCCCCAGCTCCGGATGCATGATCGGTGCGCGGCAACCGGCCGTTTGCGCTCCGCAGCGGCTCTCGGGGTACTTGATGGCGTAGGGCTTGGTCCACGGGCCCTCGGGCGCCGTTGCCACACGGACGGCGGCTTGCGCAGAGCTGGCCGAAGCGCCGGCGTTGGGTCCGTAAGTCATGACGAACGCGTTGCCCTCGTCGCTCACCACAGAGACGCCGCTGGCGGGCTGCGTGAACATCTGCGCCGGTTGATTGCCGGCCTGCGCGACGGTGATCGCTTTAGCCCTGCCGTTCGGCATGCCGCAATCGTCGTCGCTCGACGGCGCGCAAGCGATGCGCCGTGAGCCGTCGAGCGGAAATGCCCGCCACGTGTCATCGGCGGCCAGATAGCGCCAGTTCGCCGGCAACAGGCTCGCAGAGGCGTCGCATGCACCGGTGGCGGTGTCGTTCAGAGCGACGCGTGCAATGCTGCAGTCGCCGTTCTTGCCACACAAATACGTGTACAAGTAGCAAGGTTCCAAGGTGGC
>JBBSJC010000766.1:0-3224 GCA_038257655.1 Polyangiales bacterium
CTTGACGGTCGCGTCGTTGCAGACGATCACGCACTCGCGGCCTGCGACGCGGCCGATGCCCGTGATGATGCCGGCGGACGGGATATCTTCGCCGTACATGCCGTGCGCGGCCAGGGCGCTGAGCTCCAAAAAGGGCGAGCCGGGATCGAGCAGACGGCGCACGCGTTCGCGCGGTAAGAGCTTGCCGCGGGCCAGGTGGCGTTCGATCGACTTCTTGCCACCGCCCTGATGCAGCTGCGCCTGCTTGGCCCGCAGGTCCTCGACGACGGCAGCCATCGCGGCGGCGTTCTCGGCGTAAGCCGGGGCACGGATATCAAGCGAAGTGACGAGCTGGGACATGGCTTGGCTACGAGTCTAGGGAACCCCACCCTATAGAGCCAATCGATGCTATGTATGCCATCCATAGACGTTATCTATGGGTAGATTGGGGAGCCAAAAACCGTGTTCGAGCTTTACCAGTTACGGTATTTCCTGGCGGTGGTAGAGACGGGAAGCTTTACCAAGGCTAGCCAACGCGTGCGCGTGTCGCAGCCCACCTTATCTTCGGGAATTCAGAAACTCGAGAGCGCGCTCGGCGTCACCCTGTTCGATCGCACCGGTCGCCGCGTGTTTCTCACCTCCGCGGGCACACGCTTTGTAGAGCGCGCCCGGGCGATCCTGGCAGAGGTGCAGCGGGCGCAGGCAGAAGCATCGGCGGCGCCCGCCAAGGACGTACTGCGCCTCGGTGTGCTCACCACCATTTCCGTGCGCAGCTTCGTGAGGCTAACCCGCGATTTTCTGCGCGCGCATACCGGCACCGTGATCGAGCTATTCGAAGGCACGGAACGCGAGCTCAAAAATCGCATCGACGCCGAACAGCTCGATCTCGCGCTCACGCTGCACCGCAGCGAGACACGCGGGCACAGCGAGGTGTTGTACGAAGAAGGTTACTCGCTTGCGATCGCGGCCCATCATCCCCTATCGCGAAAGCCCCTGGTGCACGTAGCCGAGCTCGCCGATGAGCCGACGATCGTGCGCACGCGTTGCGAGTTACTGAGCGAGACCAGCCGCTTCTTTACCCATCACAACGTGCGGCCGCGTCTCGTGTATCGCACCGATCAAGACGAGCGCGCGCTGGCCATGGTCGGCGCAGGTCTCGGCATTACGGTCATGCCGGATCACTACACAGCATCGGGGGTAGCCCGCATTCCCTTGTCAGGTTTCGATGAGCGCAGACGCGTGGCGCTCGTGCACGCAGCGGGTCGTGGTCGCAAGAAGCGAAGTGAGATCGCGGGGCGTTTCGTGGAGTTTGCCCTGAGTCAGTCGTGGCCCAGCGCACCAACAGCGTGAAGTGCGTGCAAGTGTATTCGGCCCGCCGTCTTACTTTTGAGCGACTATGCTCAGGGCCTTGATGAAGCATCGCAGGTCGCTGTCTCGCGCATATCCCCGGCACTGGTTGTCGTTTTGGTGGTTCGCCTGCGTGTTGTACGCGTGGTGGCTGTCAGCTACGCACGCGTCAGCAGATGACGCCACGCCCGTCGCGCCAAGCGAGTCTGCGCAAGCGCCCAGCGAGTCTGCGCAAACGCCCAGCGAGCCTGCGCCGCAGTCGGTGCTGGCATGGTGGTGGCAGCACAGCACGCCCGTGCCGATCGTGTTCTATACGCCTGAAAATCAGCTCGGCGCGGGTGCCGGCGTGATGACCACCTGGCACATGCCGCGCGCGCTCCTGGACCGGCCGAGCAATGTCGTGCTCTACGGCGTCTACACCACACGCAAGCAGACGATCTTCGGCGCGTCCTACGAGCTGCGCTTTGCAGAAGACCGTTACGTGTTCACCCAGGAGCTGCGCTACATCGACTGGCCCGATCGCTACTACGGCATCGGCAACGACACACGCGATGCAGATCGCGAAGACTTTACCGACCACTACTGGCAGCTCGAGAGCGAAGGGTTGTACCGCCCCTGGCACCGACTTTACGCCGGACTGCGGCATCAGTTTCGAGTGAGCGAGGCCCGGGACCTTACGGTTGATGGCTCCCTTGAGCGCACCCGTCCCAAGGGCGTGGGCCGGGTGTTTTGGTCGGGCGTCGGCCCGGTCTTACTGTGGGACTCGCGCCAAGGTTTGTTCTGGCCTACGGGCGGCAGCCTGCTGCGCGCGGACGCGACCTTCTTTCGCCCGGCCCTCGGCGCGGACTTCTCAGCGGAGCTGTTGCGCGTGGACCTGCGCCACTACCAGACTTTGTGGTGGTCCCACGTGCTCGCCTTGCGGCTGGTAAGTTTTGGCGCGACGGGGCAGCTGCCTTTTCAGCTGTATCCTGCGCTGGGCGGCGCCAACCTGTTTCGTGGTTGGTTTCTCGGACGCTTGCGCGATCGCGTGTTGCTCGCCTCCGAAGCCGAGTATCGGGTAGCGCTTTCCACCCGCTGGTCCGTGGTCGCTTTTGGCTCCGTGGGCCGCGTCGCAGCGAGCGTGCGCGAGCTTACGCCAGACGGTTTGAAGGTGACCGGCGGTGCGGGTGCGCGTTTCGCCGTGCGTCCGGAAAGCCGCGCCAACTTCCGGCTCGATGTCGCTTACGGCGATGAGCTTTACGTGTACTTTCAGTTTCGCGAAGCGTTCTAGAGCACTCCATTTCTAGATTTCGGCGCCGCAGGTGCGGCAAGTCGCCTTTTGCGCGGCCAGCGCTCACCTAGCCTTGCGAACGGCGGGCAGGATGATTAGAGCTAACAGGTGGGACTTTTGTTTCTCCTGTTTACCCTCGTACCTTTCATCGAGCTTTATCTGCTGATCCAGATAGGTGAGGTGGTCGGCGCCTGGTACACGCTCTTGTTCGTGATCGGAATGGGCGTGCTCGGCGCCTGGCTTGCCAAGAGTCAGGGCCGCAAAGTTTTGACTGAGTGGACGAACGCCATGAGCCAGGGCCGCATGCCGGAAGAGGGTGTGCTCGGCGGGGTTCTGATCTTCGTGGGCGGGCTGCTGTTGATCACGCCTGGCGTGATCACGGATTTTGTCGGCTTACTGATCCTCGTGCCCTTTACGCGGCGCCTCGTCGCGCGCCGGGTTCGCAGCTACTTCGAACGTAAGATCCAGCTTGGCCAAATGCGCGTGGGTCAGGTGCGCGTCGATCGTGCTCCGACCGGGCAAGGTTTCGCATGGCCCCCGCGTAGCCAGGATCCGAACGTGATCGACACTGAGGGCGAAGAGCTGCACTAGCGGCGATGAGCTGCGCTAGCGCCGCCGGCGTGCGCGC
>JBBSJC010000767.1:0-3215 GCA_038257655.1 Polyangiales bacterium
GCGTGTGCACCGAGCGACTCGACGCGGTGCTGCGTGCCCAGGCTCGCGACGAGAGCGACTGGGCCATCGAGTACCCGCTCGGTTGCGCTTGTGCTGACTGCAAGGTGCTCGCGCAGTTTCTCCAATCTGCGCGCACCGAGCATGACTGGCCGTTGAACAAGGATCGCCGCCAACACATCCACCAAGCGATCAACGCGGCCAAGCTTCCTGTGCTGCACACGACGCTGCGACAAGGAAGGCCGCAAGTCTTGCAGCTACGTAAAGACCCCTCCCTGTTCACGCGCGAACGGGCGTATCGCGTGCGCGTGACAAAGATACTGAGGGCCCTGCCCGCTCTCCGACCTCGATGATGCGGAGTCCGTTTTCACCGAGGTCAAGCGCTTCGCGCAGGCGAGCCTGAGTGGCGATTACTACGAGGACTTTCTCGTGGACTCACGCAACTGCACCATGGTCTCGCGCGGAACGATGGTCTGGATCAGCGATTTCGACCGGTATCTGGAGCGCTGCATACGCGAGGCAGGAGCTGCCGAGCACGAAGTCGTCCTCGAAGCCTTCGAGGTTCTGTTTGATCTGGTTCGGCAGATCGACCGTGGGACCGTGGATATCATCTTCTTCGCCGACGACGGCGGCTCGTGGCAGTTTGGAATCGACTGGCCAAGGACGGTGGCGGCGTACGCGCCCTGTCTCGGACGAAGGCTCGCACCACGAGAGTTCGCGGCAAAGATCGTAGCTGTCATTGACGAGTTCGAGCACTTCGACCGAGTCAGGCTTATCGAAGTGGCTTCGCGGGTTGCGCCAAGCACGCACCGAGACGCACTACTCATCCTGGCGGGGCAGTCCGACGACGACGTCCGCATCAGGCGAAGTGGAAACACTTGAACACCGAAGATCAGAGTGTCGCCCGCCGCTAGAACAAGGCTCGCCGCCGCCGCGGTGGAGGCTATGCTGCGGCACATCCGTGGCCTCCAACGACGACCAAAGCGTGCCGACCGAGCCGCCTTCGACAACGACCCCGCACGACGCTCTGTTCCGCCTGACGTTCGAGCGTCCCGAACACGCCTCGGGCATGCTTCGCGCCCTGCTCCCCGAGGAGGTGAGCGCTCGCGTGGACTGGACTTCACTCGACCTCGTCCCCGGCTCGTTTCGCGACGAAGAGCTTCGCGCAAGCGAGACCGACGTGCTCTTTCGCGCGAGGTTGAACGACGGCCGCGAGGCGCTGTTCTTTGTCTTGGTCGAGCACCAAAGCCGTGTCGATCCGATGATGGCGTGGCGGCTCGTTCGCTACGCCGTGCGAGTGCTCGAGCGCTGGCAGCGCGAGAACCCCAACGCGCGACGAATGCCGCCCTTGTTTCCGTTCGTGGTGGCGCACGCGGAGCGTAAGTGGACAGCCGCGACATCTCTGCTCGAGCTCTACGATCTGGATGCGACTACGCGCGAGGCCCTCTCGCCGTGGCTCTTGAACCAGCGCTATGCGCTGTACGATCTCTCCCGAGAGCCGAGCGCTGCGCTGCGGGAAGAGCTCGCCGCGTCGTCACTGGCACGCCTGGCGCTGTTCGTGCTGCAGCGGCGCTCCGCCAACGATCTGCTCGCTGAGCTTCGCGCCTGGGCGTCGGTACTGCGCGAGGTGAGAGCGACGCCTACAGGGGCGGACGACATCGTCATGCTGATGGTGTATATTCACTTGACCGCCGACGTGGAGTTATCCGCGCTGCGGAAGCTGCTCCGGGACGAGCTGGGGGCTGAGGAGGACGAGGCCATGACCGCGGCAGAAAAGCTTTTGGCGCAGGTTGGACCTGCTAAGTGGCTCCAAAAGGGCCGCGACGAGGGGCGTGCGGAGGGGCGCGCGCAGGGGCGTACGGAGGGGCAAGCGGCCCTCCTGAGCAGGCTGCTCACGCTGCGATTCGGCCCTGTTCCTGAGGACATTCAAGCCAAGCTCCGGGCGGCGAGCCCGTCCGAGCTGGATCGCTGGGCCGAGCAGGTGCTCAGCGCATCGAGGCTAGACGAGCTGTTCGAGCGCTGAGGCGCCCGCTACGGCGCCCGGTGCCGGGGCACGGGCTGTGCGCGGGCGGTGTCGCGCCCTTGGTGGGCATCCCGGGGGCCTTCTACTGCCCGCGCTGACGAACGGTCGTTTGGACCAAAACCCGTTTCTTTTCGGGGGGTTTACGCGTGCCCCGCCGAAGCGAGGCCAAAATAAGGCCAAGTGCTGTTTTGACCTCGGTCTTTCCTTTGTACTTACGCGACCTTACCCGAGTGCGAACAGGGATTGAAAATCCTCGTGTCGGCGGTTCGATTCCGTCTCTGGGCACAAGGAAACCTCGCGAAAGCGGGGTTTTGTCGCTTAACATCCTCAGGTGACTTTCCAGCCTCGCTGTCCATTTCGTCCTTCTCGTCCAGCTTCTGCACGGGGTTAAGGCCAAAATAAGGCCAAGTGGATTTTCCGAGTTCCGAGGCCAAACGCTTGCCCAACTCGTCGACTGGTGCCGCCCGTAGACGCGCTCCACCATGCGCGCGTCCTTGTGCCCCATCATTGGCGCGATCAGGTGCGGCGGCACGCCGAGGGCCCGCAGCCCAGCTACGACTTCGTGTGTGCCGGACCAGCGCCCGGATGCGATGCCAATCGAACTTCGCGACCACCTCGTCGACCGCCGTGTTGAAGTTCTCGATGCCGCCGTCGCAGACGAGCTGCACGGACTCGTCGCGATGCAGATGTCGTGCGGCCTGGCGGAGTACGTTGCACGTCCCCAACGGCTCCGACGAGTCCGCTACGCTCCACGCGAGGATCTTCCGGGAGAAGTTGTCGATCACCGCGTGCAAGTACACCTTGGTCCCATCCAGCAGGCGCAGCACGCTCACGTCGATGTGCCACTTCTCGTTCGGCCTAGTGGCAACCACACCCTCCTTAGGCTTGGCGAGGTACATACGCAGGCGCGGTCTACGCCAATCGTTGGTACGAACCAACTTGCCCCACACGTACTCGGATGCGCGAACACTTCCCCGATGCGCTGCGCGTGCAGTGCGAGCGCACGGATGGACATGTGACGGTGGGCAGACGACAGGACCATGTCTTTGATGCTCATCCTCTCTTTGATCGACAAGCGCTGGGGATGGGGCATGGCGCACGACGACGTGTCGGCGACCTCGCATGGCGTCAGCGCACGCTTCCATTCCGCGACGCTCGACGAGGAGATACGGAGCACGCGCAACGCCGCGCTCAC
>JBBSJC010000768.1:0-3209 GCA_038257655.1 Polyangiales bacterium
GGGCCGCACTCGGCGTCCTCGAAGGGAACGCTGGTGAGGGCAAGGTCACCTGCTGGACAGCCGCTGGCAAAGCGCTTCGTCGCGGTCACGTGGTAGCCACCCGTCACGCGCTCGGCGCAGCCGACGCTGTCTACCCAATCGCCTGCGCCGGTGCTCACGAGCACGAGCTCCGAAGCTGCAACCTTACGCAGCAGTGCCTCGGCAGGTAGACCATGGCGGTAACGCCAGACCGCGGCCGCCACTAGGTGGGTATGCATCGAGAGCGCAAGTGCAGTGGAGCCACAGGACTGACCAAGCTCACGCAACAGCTCACAGACTTGAGCGTGTGTTGCGCCGCCTCCGCCGAGCTCGGCTGGCACCGCCGCCGACATGACTTTTTGCTCTTTCAGATCTCGGTAATTGTCCGCGACGAAGCGACCTTCCAAGTCGTGGGCACTTGCTCGCTCGCGCAGGCGTGGCCCGAGCGTCCGGGCCACGTCGATGAGCTGGCACTGACTTCTCTCTGCGATCGTCATGACTTCCTCCGCAGGGCTTGTTCTGGCACTGCGCCCTACGCATCACGTACCGCTGGCAGCTCGCGCTCACAAGTTCGGAAAATGGACCGTTGAAAACCCCGGGGGATAGTTGCAAGCTCCGCTCCATGTCTGGTTACGGTCAGTTTTGTCCGGTTGCGCAGGCCCTTGAGGTGGTGGGTGAGCGCTGGACCTTGCTGATCGTGCGCGAGCTGTTGTGCGGCAATTATCGCTTCAATGAGATCCTGCACGGGGTCCCGTTGATGTCGCGCAGTCTGCTATCGCAGCGGCTGAAAACCCTCGAAGAAGAAGCGCTGGTCGAGCGTCGCCTGCGCGCTGGCAGCAACACGTATGAGTATCAGTTGACTGCAGCGGGCCGCGAGCTTCAGCCGATCGTGTTTGGCCTGGGTGTGTGGGGCCAGCGCTGGGCTGGGCGTCGGCCGGACGATAAAAATTTGGATCCGGTGCTGCTGATGTGGGACCTACGTCGAAACCTCGATCTCGCGCGCATTCCGGAATGTGCGACGGGAGTGATGTTTTGGTTTCGTGACGTGGCGAGTAAGCGCAGTCGCTACTGGTTGAGGCTCGAACGGCCAGAAATCGAGCTGTGCCTGACCAAACCAGGATTCCAGGTCGAGCTTACGATCGAGACCACGTTGCGCACGATGGTCGATGTATGGATGGGTGATCGTAAGGTCAAAGAAGCCCTCGCGAGCGGCTCGATCAAGCTCGAGGGAAAGCCAAACCTTACCCGCACATTCCCTGACTGGCTGCTGCTGAGCCCCTTCGCATCTGTCACGCGATCTGCGAGCACGCCGCAAGTGCGCACAGCCAAGCCGCTTGCCAGTCGCGCCAAGCCAGGCCTGTCAGGCGCCCGTAGACGCCAGTCGGCGGTTAAGGCTGACGTTCCTGACTAAACCCACAGTCCGAGCAGAACCTATGGATGCTCGAGCAGCATCAGTGTTCCAGGGCTACTACTTCTTTGAGTACGTGTGCGTGCTTAGCCTATCCTATAGGCAATCGTTGGGGGATGCGTCGTCCGGGATGATAGCTTGACTCGTCAGGGCTCCCTTCGCGCTCGAGCTGTTGGCGAGGCGCGCGCACGGCAGGTGGCAAGGCGCGCGTTGCTGGTGATCGTGAACGCGGCGCGTAGATGGCAAACCATGCTCGCGGTTCAGAAATGGGGCATTTGACGACTCCAGGCGGATAGTGAGGCGGTCGCGCGGATGTGAAGGGGCGAGCTCCGGCGCCGTCATCTTTGCCACACGCCAAGCGCGCTGTAGCCATTGCACCTATGCGCCCAGACTGATTCGCACCAAGCACGCGCGTCGCGTATGACTCATCATCTTGCACAGACGATCAAAGAAGACGGTCGACGACCCGCGTCCAGGCACGGCCCAGCACAGAGCCATCACCGCCTTGGCCTTGGCGCTTTGTCTGCACAACTGGGCGTGTCTTGAAGCGGACTGCACAGAACCCGCGGCGGCGACGGAGCGTCCCCATGATATTCGCGTACTGTCCTATAACGTAGGCAACGGTCTGTCGGAGGAACCTTACGCTCTTCGCACGCGCGACCAAGCCTACGAAGATCACGTGGGCGCGCAGATTCGCTCCCTTGCGGCGGACATCGTGCTCTTACAGGAAGTGCTACCGCCAACCACCTGCGATACCTTTTCGGAGCGCGACCCGCAGCGCACATGTTTCGACTGGCGCAACAGGGAGCCCGCCGCCAAGCGTATGCTCGGCGCTGACTATACGGTGGTATGTGACGGAAATAAGCACGTGGAGTGCATTGGAGTGCGAACGGACTTTGGTCGCGTGCAGTCGGTGTCAGAGGGCGGTTTCTCGCTGTCAGGCGCCGACACACCAGAGCTGCCCGGCCCACGTTGCGATGCCATGGACGGTAAGTGCAACGGCCGGCGCGACAATTGCGACACGGAATCGAGCGTATCGACCATCGTCGTGGAGACTGCGCGCGGTGCGATACGCGTCGTGCACGCCCATCCCACGGCGGTAGGCGAGGTATGTCTGCAGAATCAGGTCAGCCAGGCATTTGGACTGGTCGACGAGTTGCCGGCGGTCCTAGGCGGAGATTGGAATTTCGACCCAACACGCGGTACGGATTTGGTCGCTGCCTCGATCTGGTACGGTAAGGTCGGCAAGGGGCGTCGCTTTCAAAGTCACTCCGAGCAGACGTCGCAATGCCGCCTCAAGCGCACGAGCGCCGGTCAAAAAGCCTCGCTCGACCGTGTAGTCACGGACTTTGCGCAAGGTCGCTGCCACATTTGGGAGTCCCCGCGCTTGGACGATGGCTTTGATTTCGAAAAGCTCGACGGCAGTCGCATCGATCACTTCGCCGTTCAGTGCGACCTTACCTTCAAGGATCGATAAGATGCGTGCGGCTATTTGGATGGTAGTGCTGCTCGGTCTGCTACCGGCCTCGGCAGCGGCCCGCGATTGGGAGCTTGGCGCGCAAGCGGGCCTGGGCGCATTCATTGGTCAGGGTTGGGATGCCAATAAGTTAGGCGGGTCCTACGCGCTATCTGGCGGGCCGCGCCTGACGCGTCACATCGCGGTGCACGGTATGTTCGTGGCTCACCACCTACGCCTGCGCGCGGGCGAAAACTCGGGCGAAAAAGGCGGGACGTTCGGCCTGATGGTTGCACCGCAACTGTACCCGCTCGGCAAGCGCTACCC
>JBBSJC010000769.1:0-3159 GCA_038257655.1 Polyangiales bacterium
CAACGTTGTAAGGACAGTGTGCAGTCGCCGTGCGCCGATGTTTTCCATGCGCGAATTCACGTCCGCAGCGATTCTCGCGATCTCCTTCACGCCCGCTTCCGTGAACGTCAATGTGACGCCTTCTGTGGCCACCAGCGCCTGGTACTGTACCAGCAGCGCATTCTTCGGCTCAGTCAGGATGCGCACGAAGTCGGCTTCGAGCAGCGGCTTGAGTTCGACGCGGATCGGGAAGCGACCCTGCAGTTCGGGGATGAGGTCCGACGGCTTGGCGAGATGGAAAGCACCGGACGCGATGAACAGGATGTGGTCGGTCTTTACCGGCCCGTGCTTGGTCGAAACGGTGGTGCCTTCGATCAGCGGCAACAGATCGCGCTGCACCCCCTCGCGCGACACGTCAGGACCACCCAGGCCCGGGCGCGAGGCGATCTTATCGATCTCGTCGAGAAACACGATGCCGCTCTGCTCGGTGCGCTCGACTGCCAGACGCTTGACCTTGTCCATGTCGATCAACCGCTCGGCCTGCTGCCCCTCCAGGATGACCTTGGCCTCGCTGACGGACAGGCTTCGCTTTTTCGTTTTGCCTTTCATCCCGGGCAGCCCGCCGAACATGTCACCGAGTTTCTGTTCGAGGTCGCCCATGCCGGCTCCTCCCAACACGGAAATCAGCGGCATCCCGCCCTGATCTTCGACCTCGATCTCCACCATGCGCTCATCGAGCTCACCCGCACGCAAGCGCGCTCTCAGCTCGTTGGCCTCTGCCGTGGGCACCTCCCGCTCGGGCTCGGGGGTGGGCACGGCGAAAGTGAAGGGGCCAAACGATTGCGGAGCGCTCTTAGACTCAACTGCCGTCGCGGGCCGAGCGAGCAGACGAATCAAACGCTCTTCCGCCTGGTGGACGGCACGAATCTTCACTTCCGAAAGCTCTTCGCGACGCACCAGGTCGATCGCTTGTTCGACCAAGTCCCGGATCATCGATTCGACGTCGCGACCCACGTAGCCGACCTCGGTGAACTTGCTTGCCTCAACCTTGACGAAAGGAGCCTGCGCAAGTTTGGCGAGCCGTCGCGCGATCTCGGTCTTACCGACGCCCGTGGGGCCGATCATAATGATGTTCTTGGGCGTGATCTCGGCGCGTAGTTCGGCTGGTACCCGCTGGCGCCGAAAGCGATTGCGCAGCGCTATCGCGACCGCACGCTTGGCTTTGTTCTGACCGACGATGTAACGATCAAGCTCGCTTACGATCTCACGGGGCGTGAACGACTGGGCCGATCCGCTCATGACCCAACCTCCTCGAGCAGTACTTCTTGGTTGGTATAGACACAGATTTCGCCAGCAATTCGGATCGATTCGCGCGCAATTTCGAGCGCCGTCAAAGACGTGTGGCGCAAGAGCGCACGGCCCGCCGCCGTGGCGTACGTGCTGCCGGAGCCAATCGCTATCACCCCGTCATCCGGCTCGACCACGTCGCCTGTGCCACTCAACAGTAAGGTGGTCTCCGCGTCCATGGTGATCATCATCGCTTCGAGCTTGCGCAGATAGCGGTCGGTGCGCCAATCCTTCGCCAGCTCCACGGCTGCACGTTGCAAGCTGCCGCGATGTTCCTTGAGCTTGGCTTCGAAGCGATCGAGCAGCGCAAAGGCGTCCGCTGTGGCTCCGGCAAAACCGACCACGACCTTACCATCGTGAATGCGGCGTACTTTTCGTGCTTTGTCTTTGAGCACGGTTTGACCGAGCGACACCTGGCCATCGCCTGCCATGGCGGCACGCCCGTCGCGGCGCACAGCGACAATGGTAGTGGAGCGAAATTGAGGACGATCCGACATGCTCACAGGCTGCTCGCCCAACCCACATGCGTCAACCGGCCCCGCATCGTTTGTACGAAGGAGGGAACGCGGGCGCGGGCACGGACCGACGCCCAAGAATTCGTGCACACCAGAGCCCGGACTACCTGCCCTGCGGATCGCTCTGGTTTCTGATCCGCAGCCGTTCGTTCAGACGATCCAGGCACCAGGTCTTTGCTTCACCTAGCGTTGCCACCACGTGATGGGGACATGCCATCGGTTGAACCCACAGAATGGCGGTCAGAACGCCACGCGTGATCGCGGAGGGCAGCACGAACGCCGTACCCACCGTACCTGTGCGGATCTGGGCCTCATATCGCCGCATCCAATCCGCCATCTTCTTGCGGTGAGACGGCGGCGATGAGTGCGAGCCTGACGCGTCGTAGATCAGCGCGCGGGCCTCAAGCCGCATCGTGATGCGTGTCAGCTTTTCCAGGTAGGCATCGAACTGCGGGTCAGTTGGCACGCCGATGAACGAGATGATGTACAGGGGCGCGAGATCCTCCCGGATGTCGATGCTGCCGCGCCTGGGTTTCTCATTCATCTGAGCTTAGGGTAGATCACCCGCTCGCAGAGACATAGGTAGGAAGATTGCGCACACGAGTCGGCTCAATCAGCGGCACCAACCCGCGTGAGGTCGAGAAGCGAGCAAGCTGCTCAGCGCGAACGAGGCACGCGAGACAGGGGGTGTGCCTTGGCGTAAACGGCCTGGAGCTGGTCCATGCTCACGTGCGTATAACGTTGCGTCGTCGACAGGCTGGCGTGGCCGAGCAGCTCCTGGATACTTCGCAGGTCTGCGCCGGCATCGAGCAAATGCGTGGCACAGCTATGCCGCAACGCGTGCGGATGCAGGTCGCCGCTGCCAGTTGCGAGCACGCCGTACTTCTTGACGAGCAGCTGGACCTGGCGGACCCCCAAGCGCGTACCGCGGGCGCCCACAAACAGGGCGTGCTGGTCCTGCGTGCGCTGCTTCGGATGAACAAGCTGTGGACGCATGGTCAGATACTCAGATAAGGCGGTGCGCGCCTTGCCGCCGAGCGGAACCACGCGCTCCTTTTGTCCTTTGCCGAGCACGCGTGCACTGCCCTGCTCGAGGTCGAGCTTGTCGAGGTCAAGGCCCGCAAGCTCACTGACGCGCAGGCCCGAGCCGTAAAGCAACTCGAGCATCGCCCGGTCGCGCGCGTGGTGCGCTGCGGTGCCGACGTCGCTGGGCATCTCGACCGTTTCGGCCGCTTGCTCGACGCCGAGAAAGTGCGGCAACGTGCGCTTGAGCTTGGGTGTCTTGAGCTCGCTCGCGGGGTTGGTCGCGGAAAAGCCG
>JBBSJC010000770.1:0-3156 GCA_038257655.1 Polyangiales bacterium
AGCGCGATCACACCGCTCGTACGCCAGGTGATGGCGGAGCTCGAGAAAGAGCGTGTTTCGCTGTCGGTGTCGTCGTTGCGGGCTTACGGTTTGACCGAGGAGCTGCTAGACGAAATTCAAAAAGTGCGCGCCACCGGCCTTACCTTTGCGCCCGAGGCCGGCACCCAGCGCATGCGCGACGTGGTCAACAAGAACGTGACCGAAGAGCAGCTGATGGAGACGGCCGAGCGCGTGTTCTCCCGCGGTTGGGCGAAAATGAAGCTTTACTTCATGATCGGCCTGCCCACCGAAGATGAAGAAGACGTGCGCGGCATCGTGCAGACCGGCGGCCGTGCGCTGATGGTCGGCAAGCGCGCGCAAAAGGGCCGCGTACCGGAGGTCACGGTATCGGTGAGCACCTTTGTGCCCAAGCCGCATACGCCGTTTCAGTGGTCCGCGATGGATGACCGCACGCTCGTGCTGCAGAAGCAGGCCTGGCTGCGTCAAGAAGCGCGTGTCGCCAAGGTCAAGCTGCGCATGCACGACTCAGAGGGCTCGTGGCTTGAGGGCGTGCTCGCGCGCGGTGACCGCAGCCTGTGCGATTCAATCGAGCGCGCATACCTCAACGGCGCACGTTTTGATTGCTGGGAAGAGCATCTGAAGCTCGACATCTGGGTCGAAGCGCTCGGCCACTACAACGTCGACACGGCGCACTTTCTCGGCACGATTCCAGTAACGGGTAAGCTGCCCTGGGATCACATCGATGTCGGTCTGGCGCCCAACTTCTTGGCCAAAGAATACCGTAAGGCCGTCAAGAACCGGCTGAGCCCGCCCTGCGGCAAAGCGGTCGGACATTTCGTGCATCACACGAATCTGGCCGAGCATGACTCCGACCCGAAAAAGCTCGTCTGTTATAATTGCGGCATCGCCTGCGACATGACCGCTATGCGCGATGACAGGCGAGACTTCTTGGTCACGCTCGGCGCGTTGACGAAAAAGGTAAGGCCCGAGGTGGTGAAAGCGGAGCAGCCGACAGGTCGCTCGCAACGCACGCCCACGGTGCAATTCGAACAAGGAAAGGCGATGCGGCTACGTATCGCCTACACCAAGCTCGGGCGCGCGGCGTTTCGATCGCACCTCGATCTTGTGCGCCTCTTGCCGCGCATCTTCCGACGGCTCGAGCTGCCCATGTATTACTCGCTCGGCTTCCATCCCAAGCCGGAGATGGTGTTCGGCCCGGCTCTTCCCCTCGGCGTCGCAAGTTGCGCCGAATATGTGGACGTGAAGCTGTGCGAGTTGCCCGGCCTGACCGAGAGCATTCTGCACGAACGACTGACCGGGGCGGAGCTTGAGGGCATCACGTTCCTGGATGCACGCGTGCTCGGCGCGCGCGATCCCGGCTTACCCAAGGTGATCGACACAGCGGGTTACGTCGTCGGTCTGCCAGCTTCGGCACTCGAGCTGCTCGGCATCCGCGACGCAGAGAGCCTGGACAAGCTCATCGCCGCGCGACGCGCCACGACGTTGCAGGTCGTGCGCGATACCAAGGGCATCAAGCGCAACGTAGACGTCGGCCGCTATCTGAAAGACGTGCGTGTCGGAGCAGGCGCAGCGGACTTGATTGCGGCGGGCATCGGCGGTGAGCTTCTGCCCTTCCGCTTCGAGCTCGGCATTACCTCCAATGGTGGCGCGCGCCCGACGGAAGTTCTGGACGCGTTGCTTGGCAATCCCGAGGTTCCTGCGCGCATCGTGCGCACGTTTATGGGACAGGGGACGCTGAGTCCGATGCAGCTCGAGTTGTTGTGCGAGCTGGCGACGGGCCCTGTCGTCGATACTGCCCCTACGCCCGACGCTGGCACCCTCGAGCCAGCTGGGCACGAGTCGGTTGCGCACGAGACGGGTGCGGTGGCAGAGCTATCCCATGAGTGACCGCTCCGATTACATGAAGAGCTTGGTGCGCGGCTTTGCCGAGAGCGCGAGCAAACGCTTGGGCACGCCGCTCGCGGGTCTGCGCAAGCTGCTGCAGGCTGCAATGGCCCAGGCCTCATCCATTAGCGATCATCAAATCGTCACCGCGCTCACGCGTGTACAGGGCGTGAGTGAAGCGAGCGCGGTCTGCCGCGAGGATCGAATCTGGGTAGAGGCCACCTCGAGCGAAGGCCTTGTCGTACGGTTCAGCATGGAGCCCACGGGTGCGCGCTTTGCTCCGCGTGGTGCCAAGGAGCTGATTTTCCACGTCGAGCCTGAGGAAGTGGCGACCAAGGCCTTTGCGCGCGACCTTGTGGCAGCGGTCGCGGCGCTCGTCGCCCATACCCTCTGGGGTCCTTTTCTCGGCCGCAGCTCGGCGCCTGAATACGACGCGATTGCCGAGCGCGAGGGCAAGGAAGTGCGCGTCGATTTGCGCAGCGTACCTGCCGTGCGCAGCGCGCAAAAGCGCGGCCTCGGCCAGCTGTTCGATGCGCTCGAGCTCGGTCGCATCGAAGTGCGCGAAGGGTCGCTGAAGCTGCATCTGAAGCTGCCTCCGCTCTTGGCCCACCACCCCTAAGGCGCGTTCCCAGGCAAGCCTGGCCTGGCCTTGAATGTGCAGCCGGTCACTCTGACTGCACATCCGCTTAGCCCTGAAGGCTCACAGCGGGTACCCTGCGGCCCATGGCGATCAACGGTTACCTGGAGCGCATTCTGCGTGCGCGCGTCTACGATGTGGCCCAGGAGACGCCACTTGAGCGCGCCTCGCGCCTTTCGCTACGCCTGGACAATCACGTGCTGATCAAGCGCGAAGATTTACAGAGCGTGTTCTCGTTCAAGCTGCGCGGCGCTTACAACAAGATTGCGTCGTTGAGCGAAGCCGAGAAGAAGCGCGGTGTAATCGCGGCTTCAGCCGGCAATCACGCCCAGGGCGTGGCCCTGGCAGCGGAGCGTATGGGCATCTCCGCGTGCATCGTCATGCCGACGACCACGCCTGCGATCAAGGTCGAGGCGGTGCGCAGCTACGGCGCCCAAACCATCCTGTTTGGCGACAGTTACGACGACGCCTACGCTCACGCGAAGAAGCTCGAGGCCAGTGAGGGCCTTACCTTTGTACATCCCTACGATGATCCCGAGGTGATCGCAGGCCAAGGCACGATCGCCGTGGAGATCCTGCGTCAACACAAGCTGCCGATTCACGCCATCTTCGTA
>JBBSJC010000771.1:0-3146 GCA_038257655.1 Polyangiales bacterium
ACCACGCCGCGCAGGTCGCCATCCCCATGTACATCCCATTGTGCAGTGGCTGCGTGACCCATCAAACGGCCACCTTCAAGTGGTTCGACCTGGCCAAGAACAAGGTCGGGACCTGCACTTACAAAGGCGAGATCGTGCGCCAACGCTACAAGCTGCAGACCTGCTCTTGGCAGCGCAAGGCAGGCGACGTCGTGACCACCGACTGGCTCTACTTGCGCGTGGACGGTCAGAAACAGTGCGGCACGACGCAAGCGAAGCTTTCGCTTGCTGATCTGAGCTGCTCCTAGCGCCCGCGACCCTAGACCCTTTTACTCGGCCGCTTCCGCACGCGCGCGGGAGCGGCCTTTCTTTTGGCCGATGACGCGAGGAGCATCCGATTCCGGGTTGACGGTATCGCAATAGCATTGCATCTACTCATTCGATGCGACTATCCCTCATGCTAGGCACCTTTGCGTGTGTTGCAGGCCTCCTGGCTTGCGGCGACTCCACAGCTCCTCGCGGGCCGAGCGAGAGCGACGTCGAACCTATCGAGGAAGACGGCGGCCTCCCGTGGAATGAGGGCGGAGAAGACATCCCGGAATATTCTCTTGCGCGCTTGCTCGTGTCCGATAGTAAGGCAGCGCGCCTTACTATCGTCGATCTCGACACGAGCAAAGTGGTAGGCGACATTCCTTTTGAATCGGGCGCCTCGGTGTACACGGGAGCGAGCGGTCGCTACGGCTATGCGAGCGAGGCTGGCAACGCTGCCCTGCGCATCGTTGACGTTGGACAGTGGCTGCTCAGCCACATCGATCACTTTCACGTCATCAAGAGCGACATGGGGCTGTTCGATGAGCAGCTAGCGCTAGCGCAGATCTCCTCGTTCACCGCCTACGACGGTTGGGTCACAGCGTTCGACGCGGCATCAGGCGGCGCATCTTTCTTTCAGGAACGGAGTCTCACCGCCCAGACCTTTGCGCCTAAGGCTTCTCCAGCAGGCGTTCCCCATGCAGGCGTGGCAACCGTAAGTCACGCTCATCTGGTAGTAAGCGTTAAAGACGCGGGAGGCGCCTCCGCCATCACCGTGCGTCCTGTCAGCGCGCCTGACCGCGCAGTCCAGTCTGTGAGTGGCTGCTCGAACCCGAGCGCGATCGCTAACCACTTAGATCAAGTGCTCGTTCGCTGCGCCGCGGGCCTATTGGTCTTGAGCTGGCAAGATGGCGCATCGCCATTTGCATCCACGATGGTACCGCTGCCCGATGCGGCAGACCTGAGCTCTCCTGCGTTGCTCAGAGCGCACGACACTGTTGGGAGTGCGGTCGTCAAGAGTGCTCCGAATGAGCTCACGCTCGTGGACCTTGCCAATCTTTTGAATGCGCCCCACGCGATCCCTTTCGACGGCGACGTCTTAGGGGCAGAGATCAGGCGGCAAGGCAACGCGATCGTGGTTATGACCTCAGACGGGTTCCTACATGAGCTTGATGTTGTGAAACATCGCGTCAAGCGCTCCAAAAAGGTGACGGAACCTGTCCTTGAGAGCGACGGTACCCCGCGCTTCACGCTGAGTCACGCGTACGCCTACGTTGCGGATCCACGGCAGGCGGAAGTCGTCGCTCTGCGCCTGCGCACCTGGAAGGTGGAGCAGCGCATCAAGGTAGGCGGATCTCCACGTGATGTGACAGTGGTGGGCATGCCGCCGAACTATAGAGACGACAAAGAATAGCATGAGAGTCGGGCTTCTTAGCTTACTATTCCTGCTTCTCCCTCAGCTCGCGCAATCGCAGGCTCCCGAGGCTTCCATGCCGGAGCTCGGCGCCCGAGCACGGGTGAAGGTCGACCGGCGCGGCGAGTCTGCGGCTGCGAGCGACCTCCGTATCGAGGTGGGCCAACTTAGTAAGGTTCCACGAGCGAACGCGCAGGATATGTTGACGCTCGCACCCGGCGTGCTGCTCACCAACCATGGAGGCGAGGGGCACAGTGCGGGCATATTCTTGCGCGGCTTCGATGCAGGCGAGGGGGAAGACCTCGAGACACTGCTGGATGGGGTGCCACTAAACGAGATATCGAACCATCACGGCCACGGCTATACCGATACAACTTTCATCCTGCCCGAGCTCGTCAAGGAGCTACGCGTGGTGGAAGGTCCGTTTGATCCCATGCAGGGCGACTTCGCCGTGGCAGGCACTGCCGAATATAGCCTGGGCATGCGCAGCGCCGGTTCCTTGACGCGACTAAGCTACGGCCGCTTTCGGCGCACGCGCTTCGTGATGGCTTACTCTCCTGAAAGCGAGCGTCGCAATACCTTCGCTGCCATCGCGCTCGAGCGTGGGGATGGTTTCGGTGTCAACCGCGCATTCTCCCAGTCGCACGCGTTAGCGCAGTACGAGGCGAAGCTCAACCCGCACACCGTGCTGCGCACGCTGCTCTTCGTGTCTGCGCAGCGCTGGGATTCGGCAGGGGTGGTTCGCGCGGATGATTTTCAGGCGAGGGACTTACCCTGCGATCGCACCCGCGATGAACAGTTCTTCTGCACTTACGACCCGAGCCAAGGCGGCAATGGCCAGCGTGCTGGCCTGAGTACGCTCATCGAGCGCAGCCACGGGCGTGCCTATACTCGCGCGCAAGCGTTCGCCATGGTGCGTGGGCTTCGTACACGCGAGAACTTCAGCGGCTTTACGCTGGACCCGCGGCTTGATGGCGGGCCGCAACGGGGCGATTTGCGGGATGGTGCCACGGATGCTGTCACCTTAGGCGCGAAGGCTGTCAGTCGCCGTGGCTTCGATTTTCTCGGCCTTCCGCACAGCGCGGAGGTAGGTTTGCAGGCACGGCACGATCTCGTGCGGCCGCGGATGGACCGCATTCGGCGCGAGCTGAGCGTTCCTTACCTTACCGATTTCGATCGCAGTGTCCGGCAAAGTCATCTAGCTACGTTTGCTCGGTTCGACGCACATGTGCACTCCAAGGTCAGATTGAGCGTGGGCGGCCGTGCAGATGCCTTTGCCTTCCTTGTGGTCGATCAGAACCTGCCCGGCGAAGACCGAATCGGCGAGCGCTTGCGTCGCGAGTCCACCGACGCCTACGGCTTTGCACTCTCACCGCGCGGCACGATCGCGGTAACCTTAGTGGAGGGACTCGATTGGATGGCTAGTGCGGGGGCGGGCGCGCGT
>JBBSJC010000772.1:0-3128 GCA_038257655.1 Polyangiales bacterium
CGAACACCCTTCGCACATCGGAACCGAGCATGACTTCCTCCGCCTTTCACGCGCAGGAGATCACACGTGCCTCACGCGTGCAAGGCAGGATCTCTATGGTGGCGGAATGACTTAACATTACCTTATCTGGACACGCATGCGACGACCCCTTAGGACCTCTGACGGCCTCAACCGCGCACGTGCGAATCGTGGAACCGCCGACTCAGGGTAAGGCTCACGTTGATAGCGACGGGACGATCCTATTCCAAAGCAGGTCGTTCGTTGAAACCTGGTTCGCCTACGAGGTGTGTCGTGTCGATACTCATTACTGCTCTCAAGCATGGGTCGAGATCGCAGGGGTTGATCTACCGATCATCATCCTGCCCGAGGTCGTCGAGATGCCGCCCGATCGCTGGCTACCGAGACCCCCCGACGCTCCGATCGTATGGGACCCAAATCGGCCCATCATCAATCCGGGCATCGTTACTCCGGGCGGTCAAGGGCCGATTATCCCGATTGGCCCTGTGCTTCCCCCGGGTCTAGGCCGACTGAGACCTTGAGTGGCAGCGCTGAAATCGATACTCCGCGCCGTCACAGGTTCTTGGATTTCATGGACCGTAAGGTTCTAGATCTCGCCCGTCCGATTCGGAGCCTCGCTCTCATGGCGGTGGCGGATGCCGCGAGAACGAAGATGGAGGTGATCGCGGAGACGCAATGCTGCGTCAGCAGCTGATCATCGGCCGGGGGGCGCTTGGCATGGGTGTCCTGGCGCGGTTCTGTTAGCTGGCACACGTCCGAGACCCATTGTGAACCTCGGAAAGCACTCAGAACAACGAAGCTCCGTGAATGCGAGGCGAGCATGAGGGCATCGCGCGCGCGACCCACGGCAGGAGAGCAAACGTGTACTCATCGCATCGACTATTGCCCGGCTTGCTAGTGCTCGCGGCAACCTCCATCTGCGGCTGCACGGGTGCTCTGGATCAAGGCAGCGACGACTCGCAACGCGAGCGGGAGCGCAGCCCAGCACCCCCTTCGGCCCCGTCCGACGACTCCGAGGACGGCTCGACACCGAGTACACCGCGGCTCGATGCCGGGAGCGTCGGCGAGATCCCGAGCGAACGCGACGCGGGCCCCGTCGGCGGCCGCGCGGATGACGCAGGCACTCCCGCAAGCGGTGACTGCGAGCTTCCCAAGCGCGGGCTCGAGCTGCGCTTCGTGGCGAGCGAAGGCGTCGAGCTCGAGGGCGGTGGCGTCAAGGCGTGGCGCGACACAAGCGGTGCAAACAACGCGGTGGCCGATCAGAGCGAAGCAGGCAGGCGTCCGACCGTGCGCGCAAACGCGATCGCGGGGCATCCGGTCGTGCGCTTCGATGGACGCGATGACTTCCTGACGTTCACGCGCAACCTCGTCGGCCGAACGCACATGACCATCGTCGCCATCGCGTCGACCTGGGAGTTTCAGCCGAGCAATCCAAACCCCGGCTGTGGCGGCGACGACAAGCAGGAGCTCAACTGCAGCGGCACCGATCAGAGCATCTTGATGTTTCCGGAGCCCGGCTTCGTGAGCGGAGGCGTGATCGTCGGGGCGGGTCAGAAGGAAGTGAACATGCGCTTTGGAACGGGTGCCCAGTATGGCGGATACAAGGCCGTGCATGTCCGACCACAGTCGATCGGCGCAGCTTACACCTGGACCACCGCACTGCTAGATGGCCCAAAGCGCAGGCTCTACGTCGAAGGTCTTCGCTTCCCCAACGAGAGCTTCGAACCGACTGCGTCGGGCGACGGCGCCATTCAAAAGACTGAAGGCTTTGGCTGGATTGGCCGCGGGCGATTCGGCGAGAACGAGCGCACGTTCTGGTCGGGCGATCTTGCCGAGCTAGTGATGTATGACACGACGCTCACCGGCGCCGAGCTGACGGCGCTCGACGAATACGTGAAGTGCACGTATTTCCTTGACCGTCCCTGAGCCTTCGCAGGGCGAACGTCAGCTGCGGCAACGCTGGGTCATACGTCCGCGAAGAAAGCGGCGCATCGTAAGGTTTAGTTCTTGTCGCAGGCTTTGGTATTGGTGATCCCGAGGATGTCTCCAAAGAAGTCGATCTCAGCGCCACCCAATGACACCTTACAGGGAACGCAATACTTGCCCGGCGTGCAGTCCGCATCCGGTTTGCCGGCAGCGGGTATGAGGCCCTGGTAGGCCGATGGCGGCGTAGCGACGCCATCCAGGCACGTGGAAACGCAGGCACCAGGAGCCTTGGTGTCGTCGGTGGTGCATGAAGGCGCCGTGAAATCGGGATCCTCCACGTACTCGTCTGGTACGCACAGGGTGTTCGCTTGGCATTCCTTGGCAGGGTCGATGAACGATCCACGTTTCGCCTGCGGAATCGTGCTCGTTGGCACGCAACGCGCTCGGTCTTCACAGCAATTTGAAAAGACGTAGGGCGGAGCCACGGGCGCATCGCACGTGGTACTGCAGGCACCGCTGTCTTCACCCGTCTTCGGGTTGAAGCACGGCGCGCATTTCTCGAATTCGCTGCACACAGGGCCGCGCTCTAGCGAGTCCCCCTCCGCCGCGATATCGGGCAGGCACAAGGATTGACAGCGGCCCTCCGCCTTACCGTCGAAAGCAGTACATGCTTTGGGCGCCTTGTTGCCCCCCGAGCGCAGTAACTCGTCGGGCACGCAGAGTCTGTCTCCGTCGCAGGTAGCGAGCTTGTCTCTATCCTTCTCGCCCACGCTGTCGGCGTCTACGCAGTGCGCCGGAGCAGCACCGCACAGGCTCGCCGGACATGCGTCGAACTTGGCTGGGTCCACCAGCGGCGTGGCGTCGTAGTTGAGCGCGCAAAAGTTGGGCGCGGGCTCTTTGGCCGCGTCGCAGGTGGTGGTGCAGGCGGCGGTAGGCTCGCCCGTACGCGCGTCATAACAAGGCGCGCATAGCTCGCCGGCATCGCAGATGCCCTGGCTCAAATTCTGCGCATCCTTGGCGATGTCGGCCAAGCACAGGGACTGGCAACGACCTTCGATGCCGCCTCCCGCGCGGCAGGTCTTGGGCGCCGAATTACCACCATTACGGATAAGCTTATCCGGCACGCACTTGGACTCGGCATCGCAGTTGGCGAGTTTGTCGCGGTCCTTCTCCGCCACGCTGTC
>JBBSJC010000773.1:0-3115 GCA_038257655.1 Polyangiales bacterium
ACTCACGGGCCACTGTTATCGAATGCTTGGCTCGATCGTAGATGCTGACGATGCGGTGCAGGAGACCATGGTTCGCGCCTGGCGCGGCCTCGATGGTTTCGATGAGCGCGCCTCGCTAAAGACCTGGCTGTATCGGGTCGCGACCAACGTGTGTCTTGACGCCCTCGCCGATCGCTCGCGTCGTGCGCGCCCCATGGAAGAGGGCCCCGCGTGCACAGTGGACGACCCCCTGATCGCGCGTCCGCGTAGCCACTGGCTTGAGCCGGTTCCCGACGCCCGCGCGCTGCCCGCAGACGCCGATCCCGCGGAGCTGCTCATGCTGCGTCAGAGCGTGCGTCTTGCCTTTGTTGCGGCGCTGCAACATCTACCGGCGAAGCAGCGCGCCACCTTACTGTTGACCGAGGTGCTCGGTTGGTCCGCCGCGGAGGTGGCAGAAAGCCTTGAGCTATCTGTCGCCGCGGTCAACAGCGCGCTGCAGCGGGCGCGTGCCACGCTCGCCAGCCGAAACGTGCGGGAGGCGCAGCCGTTATCAGCGGACCAGGCGCAGCTGGTCCAAGAGTACGCCGAAGCGTTCCAGCGCTACGACGTCGAGCGCTTGGTATCCATGCTGCGCGACGACGCCACCTTCTCGATGCCGCCCTATGCCCTGTGGCTGCAGGGACCCGGGCCCGTTCGAAGTTGGCTGTTGGGACACGGTGCGGGCTGCCGTGGCTCACGGTTGGTACCGACGGCTGCCTGTGGCTCGCCCTCGTTCGCCCAGTACCGGGCCAAGCCCGAGGGCGGGCACAGCGCTTGGGCTTTGATCGTCCTTGAGCTGCAGGGCGACAAGATCGCGAGCTGGAACTCATTTCTCGACAGCGAGACGCTGTTTCCCCGCTTTGGCCTGCCGCTCGAGCTGCCGGCCTAGGCGCGCTGCGGGCCGCAGACGGGGCACGCGTGATAGCGTCCGCCTCTGGGGTAGTGAGGCCATCCGGGAGAGCTCGTTTTTTTCATTGGGGACCGATGAGTCTGGGCGGCTCGCGGAGTCTATTGAGAAAAAGGAGACGTCCGATGGCACTCAAAATCAGCCCCTACATTCATTTCGATGGCCAATCCGAACAGGCGATTCGCCTCTATGAGCGCGCCCTCGGCGCCCAAGTCGGAGCGTTGATGCGCTGGGGCGAGATGCCAGGCGCGACCTTCACGCCCGAGCAAAGCCTATTGGTGATGCACTCCGAGCTGCGGATAGGCGAAAGCGAGCTGATGGTAAGCGACGCTGCGCCCGGTCAGCCGGCCGGCTCGGAAAGTAAGATACAAATTCTGCTCAACTTCACGAGCCTCGATGAGACCCGAGAAAAGTTTGAAGCGCTTGCGGCGGGAGGAAAGGTGATTCAACCGCTGCATGAATCGTTCTGGGGCGCAACCTTTGGGATTCTCAACGACGCCTTCGGCATTCGCTGGCTCTTCAACTGCGAGAGCGCAAGCAGAGCGTAAGACTTTCCATCCGCATCATCGAACAGCAATTGCGCTGGAGTAAATCATGGCCCGCAAATTGTTTGTCAATCTCCCCGTATCCGAGCTCAAGCGCTCGATGGCCTTTTTTTCCAGGCTCGGCTTCGAGTTCAATGTGAAGTTCTGCGATGAAAACGCAGCCTGCATGATCATCAGCGAAGAAGCATCGGTCATGCTGTTGGCACTGCCGTTCTTCAAGACCTTCACCAAAAATGAAATCTGCGACACGAGCAAGTACACCGAGGGACTCTTTGCTCTGTCGTGCGAAAGCCGAGCTGAAGTGGACGATATGGTAACTAAGGCCGTCGCCGCAGGCGGCACGGACACCACCCTCAAGCAAGACCACGGCTTTATGTACGGTCGCAGTTTTTACGATCTCGACAACCACCACTGGGAAGTCATGTGGATGGATCCAAGCGCAGTCTAATTCTCGTGGAAGATTAGGAAAAAAGGAGCAAGAGCGATGACCTATGTGGACGGATTTGTGGTTCCGGTGCTCAAGGCGAACCGGGACGAGTACTTGAAGATGGCTCAGATGGCTTGCGCCATCTACCGGGAGCATGGTGCACTGAAGGTGGTGGAGTGCTGGGGGGATGACGTGCCAGAGGGTAAGGTTACATCCTTTCCCATGGCCGTGAAACGTGAGGAAAACGAGACGGTGGTCTTCTCCTGGATCGTATGGCCCTCGAAGGAGGCACGCGACGCCGGCAATGCGAAAGTGATGGCGGACCCGAGAATGCAACCGGGTGCCATGAACATGGCCTTCGATGGCAAACGCATGATTTACGGCGGTTTCGAGGTCATGTTTGAGGGCTAGAACTGCCTGAAGAACGCCGCCACGTCTTCGCTGCCGAAGCTCGGCCAAGCGTGTCCACCCTTGTGGGCACAGGTGATCATCGGCTGCGCGTCGCACGACAAGACTTTGCACTCGTCGCGCACGCCAGGCTGTTCGGCGGTGCAAACCGGGTCGCCCTCGAAACTGCCAATGTTTACATGGTTAAAATAACCAATCTTCCGCGAAATTCCCTGACGGGCCGAAGGGCGGCGGCTTACTCTTCCACGAGGCGTCGAGCTCGAAGATGCGGCCCAAACGCACGAGTCCCTCGCTTGCAACCTTACACTTAGCAATGGTGGCTTCCCAAAACCGTCGTCTGCAATGGTACCAACAGCCGACCTCGGTGCGCGTACACCCATCATGCTCGACGTCGCACGCCTTACGCTTCAGCTGGGCGGCGTCTGCGAAAATCAAGTTGAACACGGCCTTCGCGTCTGCTTGCACGTACCCGTTGAAGCCGCGAAAACGCTCATAGATGGCGGGCCCGTTCTCCTTCTCGAGGTAGTCGAACAGGATGTGGTCCTTATCCGCAATCATCACCAGGAAGTGCCCCTTCTTGCAGGGCTGACTTCCCTTCTCGTGGCTGTAGATAGGCTGCACGTTGACGCCCGTCGCATCGGTCGAGATGCAGAATGCCGTCGCCAGCGCGTGCTCACTCATCGCCTTGACTACCGTGCCCATCAAAGTGTCACCCACCAGCTTCTTCATGCGCGAGAGCGTCGCGCGGTCGATGGCGAGTCCGTCACGTCTAAACGAGTCTTCGATCCTGAACAGCGGCAACCCCTTGCC
>JBBSJC010000774.1:0-3111 GCA_038257655.1 Polyangiales bacterium
CCCAACGGCGCCTAGCCGCGTCTTACCCCCTGCACTGGAGCAGACATGGCCCTCGTCAAGCGCACTCGCCCGGTTCCCGTCATGAATGTCACGCCGCTTGTCGACGTGGTGCTCGTGCTGCTGATTATCTTCATGGTGGTGATCCCCATGATGGAGACCAGTCCTCACGTGATGTTGCCGGACATCTTCAATCCCGATAAGGAAGCAAAGGGTAAGACGGACCCCTTCACGCTCTCAGTCACTGCTGAGGGCGCCATGTTCTTCGAAAAGGAAGAGCTGAAGGCGGAGGGCCTCGAAGCGCGTCTGCGCGAGGCCAACGAACGGGAGCCCGCGCGCCGACTGGTGCTTAGGGCGGATCGCGGCACCAAGTATCGCGCGGTACGCGACCTACTCAAGGTCACTCAAACTGTTGGATTCCCCGGCCTATCGGTGCGCGTCAACGCGCTCGACGCCAGCAATCGTTAGCTCGCCTCGGCGATAGGAGCATCAGATGGGAATGTCCATAGGCGCTGGCGGCAAGAAGCCTGGCCGCGCTGCCCCCGAAATGAACGTCACGCCGCTTGTCGACGTGGTGCTGGTGTTGCTGATCATCTTCATGGTGATTACGCCGCTCCTGTCCAAGCAGTTCTGGCTGGCACTGCCCGATCCGAAAGAATCAGAAGAGCCGCCGACGCCGAACGATCGCGAGCCAATCGTGATCACCGTGACGAAGCAAGGGCAGATTCGCATCAACCGCGAGGTGGTGCCGGACGCTCAGTTCGAAAAGCGCTTACATCGCATGTTCGCGGCCCGCAAAGAGCGTTCGGTCTTCTTCGATGCCCACGACGAGGCGCCCTTTGCACGCGCTTCGCAAGCCCTCGATCTGACGCGCGCCGCTGGCGCAGCGACGATCGCAGTCGCGACCGAGACCTTGGTCAAAGACTAGCTGCGCAGCCTAATGGGCCGCGACCGAGCTAGACAGCGCCGGCGCTAAGCTTGCCCGAGCTAGAGTGTGCCGGCGCTGAGCTTGGCTATGCGTGCTGCATCGAGCGCTCGCGAATACACGTAAAGGCCGCCCAGCGCCCCTCGGAAGCGACCGTCCGTGGCGTCGCGGCCCAGGTAGTTATGCTGAGCGTCTTGACTGGTGTTGGGCGCGAGTAACTGATCGGGGCGCGTGCTGATCTTACCCTCTGCCACGACGTCGTCGTTGAGATACAGCGCACCTTGGCCGCCCGCCAGGGTGACCGTCAGCAGTGACCATTCTCCAATCTTGAGCGGCGCCACGGACTTGAGCTGCTCGGTCAGGTTGCCGTTCTTCGTCACGAACGAGACCACTCCGTTTGCGAGCGCGACCGACATCGAGTGCAGTTCATCGGCGCCAAGAAATAGGATCGGTTGATCCTGCAAGGCGTCGATCTTGACCCACACCGAGAGAGTCAGCTCGGAGAAGTCGCTGATCGAACGGTCGAGTACGAGGTACTGACTCTTGCCGTCGAATGTGTAGTAACTCCCGACCGCTCCTGTGCCCTCGTGCCAGACCGGAGCTCCGACCAGGTAAGCATCGGTGGTTCCGTAGGTGTCTTTGGCGAGTGACTCCCGATTGCCATCGAAGCTGTAGGCAGCAAACAGATTGGCGGGCGCTTTGCGTGTGTCGATCCACTCCTTGAGCGTGCCGCCGTAGGGCACAAAACCGTAGTGGAAGCCGTTCGTGACGTTGTGCCCTGCGCCGTAGTCGCCATCGAGCACAGCGTCGCCCCCTGCAAAGGAGCCCGCGCTGCCGTTGACCTCCGCCAAGCCCTTGGCTGTGGCATCGCCTTTCAAAATGCCCTCGTTGATTACGAGTGCGCGCTGCAACACGCGCGCGTTCTCTTGCACCCGCGCCGAGTCGCTGACGGTGGCGTAATCGCGCACCTTGGCAAAGCCGGAGACGCTGGCTTTGCCGCGCACGATCGCGTGGCCGCTGATGATCGCATTGTCTGCCACGGTCGCGTCGTCTTTGACCAAGGCGTAGTCTTCGATGCGCGCTTGTGCGAGCACCTTTGCGCGGCCCAACACCATCGCCTTCGGTCCAACGTAAACGGTCGCTGCGACGCTGGCGCTCTTGCTCACGAAACCGCCGCCATTCGGGTGCGCTGCGCCCTCGCCGCTTGCTGTTGGTGTGTACTCGACAGGCTCTGCGCCTTCGATCTTGAGCTCGTACAACATGCGCGCCTTACCGGGGTGGCTTTGGTAAGGGAACTTGTCGTCCTCCCAACTGATGAAGGAGAACTTCTCAGGCGTCGCGGCCACAGCCACGTAGATGCGCGAGTCCTCTGGTGTGAGCGCCAGGCAGGCATCGCCTGCACGAAACAGCGGGCTGTAACGCTCCAGACCGTTCTGATCGACAACGACGAGTGAGGCGCGGAAATCGGCCTTGCTCAACGTGTCCTGAAGACCTCGGAAGTTGACGATCACCTTGGAGGAACCGGGAGTGGGAATGAGCTCGTGGGTGGTATAGCCCGTCTGCATCGGCGCCATCTCTTCTGACACTTGCCACACGTCCGAAGCATCCGGACGTCTGCGTAGATCTGCGCGAGTCCAGCGCGCGAGGATGTCCTTGTCGCCATGGGACACGGACTCATTGAGCGCGGCCTTTTGGGAGTAGTTCCAAGTCACGTTGCGGCGCGCCATGTAGCCGAGCATGTCTTGCACGCTGACGCTGTCGTCGATCACGCGCTCAAGCGCGCTGTACATCGACTCGTTTTCCTTGGTTTCCACCCAAGCGCGGCCCGCGGTGCCATCTCCCAGGCTCTTCAAACCGTCAGGGTTTTCGTCCATGTACAACCAGATCGGCCAGGACAGGTAATAATGACGACCGTGTCCGTGATCCCAATGGGAGGTCGCCGGCTGAAACGCCTCTAGATTGCTTGCGACCGTGAACAGGTGCGCATACCAATACATATAACGCTCACGACCATAGTTCGCGTTGTTCTCCCAGTATTGTCCGTGGATGCCGGTGGTGGAGGATTGGAAGTTGTGCATCAGCTCGTGTGCCACCGCGAGCGAAGGTGGGTTTGGCTCGGCTGCGCCAGGTTGCAGACCCATGCCGGTCCCGCCCGCGCATGCAAAGCAGGTGTCGGCGGAGATCTTCAC
>JBBSJC010000775.1:0-3107 GCA_038257655.1 Polyangiales bacterium
GCACGGCCCGCAACACACTGGACGTTGCTCGCGCTAAGCGTCGGTCTCTGTGCCTGGGGCCTGCCGCGCCTTCAGATCATCGACGACGTGCGCGTGTTCAACCGCGCCGAGCCCGCATTGGTGCGAGAAGCAGACCGCGCTCGCGACGCCGTCGGTTTTGCAGATGCCGGACGTTTCGTGCTGGTCACCGGTAGGAGCGAAGAGGAAGCCCTGCGCCGCAACGATCGCGTGTATCAGGCACTGTCGCAGGCCCAGCGCGAAGGGACGATCGGTGGTTTTCGCTCTGCTTTCCATCTGCTGCGCGCCGCAGGAACGCAACAAGCCGTACTCGCTGCGTTCGACGCCCGCTCTGATTTGCGCGCGGCCACAAGACAGGCGTTGTCGCAGCAAGGCTTCGTCGTAGAGCGATTTCGGGGCGCGGACCTTGCGACGACTACGCCTGAGCCTGTCACCTACCAGCTTTTGAAAGCGCAAGGGCTCGAGCAGCTGATAGCCCCGTTCCGCACGCACGTTTACACGCACGAAGGTGGCTGTGTCGCAGGATGCGTCGCCTATCTTTCGTACGTGCAAGACGTGCGCGACGTGCAGGCCTTGCAGCAAAAGGTAAGCACGATCGACAGCGCCCTCTACTTCGACCAAATCCGCTATTTGGAGCGTGCCTATGCCACGTTGCGCAAGCGTACCTTTCAGCAAGTGTGCGTCGGCTTGCTCGCCGTAATCGCGCTCTGCGCCTTACGGTATCGTTCGCTGCGTGCGGGCATCGCCGTGGTTGCGCCAGCGCTCATCTCTGCAGTGCTCGCCATCGCGCTGGTGGGTCTGTTCGGGGCGCCCGTGACGGTGTTTCATTTTGCCGCGGCGTTGCTCGTGTTGAGCATGGGCGAGGACTACGCGGTCTTTCTGCTCGAAGCCAAGCGCGATCCCCACGCGACTACCATCGCATCGGTCAGCATCCTCATCGCTTGCATCACCACGGTGGTGTCGTTCGGACTGCTTGCGCTCAGCACGCACCCAGCGCTTGCTTCCTTGGGTTTGGTCGTCGCCCTGGGCGTCTCATTCAGTCTGTTGCTGGCGCCTGCCGCCTTACTGATCGCGGGGCAGGGCAAAGCAGGTGCATAACCGCTCAGCGTTAGCGCGCAGGGCCGACGAGCGAGCGCACGAATGGAGCGACCGCGGAAATGCCGTCGGCGTCCATCAAGCGAATCGTCTCTGAGCCCACGACCGCGATGTCAGCCTTGCCGTGTAGCTTCTCGACGTCTGCGCGGTTTTTGACGCCGAAACCGACAGCGAGCGGCAACTTGGTGGCCTGACGACAGCGAGCCAGGTAGTCGTCCACAGCAGTGAACTCGGTTTTGGCACCGGTGACGCCTTTGCGCGCTACGCAGTAAACAAAGCCACGCGCGTGCTTGGCAATTTGGGCCATGCGCGCATCCGTGGTGCTCGGCGCAAAGATGAAGATTGGATCGAGTGATTCGCGTTCCATCGCCGCCAAGTAGCTTGCGCCTTCTTCCAAGGGTAGGTCGGGTACGATCGCGCCCTTGAGACCCGCTTGGCGCGTCTCGGCGGCAAAGGTATCGATGCCTCGAGCAAACGCGATGTTGTAGTAACTCATGAACAAGAACGGGATCGGCAGATCCTTGGCGAGCTGGGCTGCTTGTTCCAAGCACCGGTCGACGGTTGCCCCGGCGCTCAACGCCTTCTGGTTTGCGTGCAAGATCACCGGCCCGTCCGCCATCGGTTCCGAGAACGGGATCTGCAGCTCCATCATGTCGACCCCGGCTTCGACCATCGCTTCGGCGATGCGACGCGAGTCATCAAAGCTCGGATAGCCGAGCACGATGTGCGTCATCAGCAGAATGTCTTTGTTCTGCTTACGCTTGCGAATCTCAGCCTCGAGCACGGTAAGCCTCCGCTTTGTCGATGATGAATTTGCGCCATGCGGGATCATCGAAGGCGTCGGCGATCGTAAAGATGTCTTTGTCGCCGCGGCCCGACTGATTGATCAGGACAACGTCGTCGCGCTTGAGTGTACCGGCTTCTTTGAACGCTTGGGCAAACGCGTGGGAGGACTCGAGCGCGGGGATAAGACCCTCTTTGCGCACGGTGAGCGCGAGCGCGTCGACGACTTCGGTGTCGGTCGTCGACTCGAAACGCACGCGCCCCGTCTCTTTGTAGTGCGCAAGGATCGGCGACACACCCACGTAGTCGAGACCGGCGGCCACGCTATGCGTCTCATTCATCTGACCGTCGCGATTTTGCAGAAAGTAAGTTTTGTAGCCCTGGGCGACGCCCAAGGTGGCGTTCGGAGAACACAGGCGCGCCGCATGTTCGCCCGTTTCGATGCCATGGCCGCCGGCTTCGACTCCCACAAGCTCCACTGCCGGTTCGTCTACAAAGCCTGCAAAGATGCCCATCGCATTCGAGCCACCGCCCACGCACGCGTATACCCGCGAAGGCAGCCGGCCCGCGACCTCCACGATTTGACCGCGCGCTTCCTGGCCGACGATCGACTGAAAGTAACTGACCATCTCCGGAAACGGATGCGGACCGCAGGCGGTGCCGAGCACGTAATGGGTGTTGTCCATGTTGGTCACCCAGTCGCGAAACGCTTCGTTGATCGCATCTTTCAGCGTGCGGCTGCCCTCGGTCACGGGCACGACGGTTGCGCCCAAGCGCTCCATCCAGAACACGTTTGGTCGCTGGCGCGCGACGTCGACTTCGCCCATGTAAATCGTGCATTCAAAGCCGAACTTAGCGGCCATGGTTGCCGTCGCGACGCCGTGTTGGCCCGCACCCGTTTCTGCGATCACGCGGGTCTTGCCCATGCGCTTCACGAGCAAGCCTTGGCCCATCACGTTGTTCGCTTTGTGGGCGCCTGTGTGGTTCAAATCTTCGCGTTTTACGTAGATGCGCGCCCCGCCGAAGTGGTTCGTCAGGTTCTCCGCGTAGGTGATCGGCGTCGGCCGGCAGGAGTAGCTGCCCATCAGCGCCTCGAACTCTCGCCAAAAGGCCGGGTCGTTTTTGGCGGTGCGAAAGGCGTGCTCGATTTCATCAAACGTGGCGACGAGAATCTCGGGGATGTATGCGCCGCCGAATTGTCCGTAATAGCC
>JBBSJC010000776.1:0-3093 GCA_038257655.1 Polyangiales bacterium
ACTATACGTTGGGGTTCCTGGTCGCAGGCGGTAAGCAGAGCCACAGTGCGCGGGTCTGGATTGTGCTCGGGATCGTGTTCAACCTGAGCCTACTCGCGTTTTATAAGTACGCGAATTTCGCGGTCGAGAACCTGAATCTACTGCTCGCCTCGGCGAATCTACCCATCGTTTCGATCGGTAGGATTCCACTGCCCATCGGCATCTCATTCTACACGTTTCACGGCCTGTCCTACGTGATCGACGTGTTTCGCAAGCGCTGCGCGGTGCAGAGAGATCCGCTGATCGTCGCGCTCTACATCTCGCTCTTTCCGCAGCTGATAGCCGGTCCGATTGTGCGCTACGTCGACGTCGCGGACGAGCTCAAGTCACGGCATACCGACCTCGAAACGTTTGGCTCCGGCGTGCGTCTGTTCGTGATCGGCCTCGCTAAAAAGATGATCATCGCCAACGCCGTCGCGCGCCCCGCCGATGCCATCTTTGGTCTGCCTAGCAACGAGCTGACGGGGCCTGTCGCCTGGCTCGGCATCGTTTGTTACGCCCTGCAAATCTACTTCGACTTCTCGGCCTACTCCGACATGGCGCTCGGCCTGGGCCGAATGTTCGGCATCCACTTTCATCCCAACTTCAATTACCCCTACATATCCCAAAGCATCACCGAGTTCTGGCGACGCTGGCACATCTCACTCTCCACTTGGTTTCGCGACTATCTCTACATTCCGCTCGGTGGCAATCGCGTGTCGCCCAGTCGCGTTTATTTGAACCTGATGATCGTGTTCTTTCTCTGCGGCCTATGGCACGGCGCGAGTTGGAACTTCGTATTTTGGGGCATGTATCACGGCCTTTTACTGATCCTCGAACGCTGGCGTCTTTCAGCGTGGCTCGTCAAACTGCCGCCCGCGCTACGACATGTTTACCTGCTGTTGCTCGTCTTGATCGGCTGGGTTCCGTTTCGCGCCGATACGTTTACGGCCACCGTGGACTTCTTCGGCGCGATGCTGGGTTTGGCGCAGCCTGCGGCGCACGCGTTGCCACTCGCGGCTTACCTGGATCCCGAGATCGTGATCGCGATAGCGATCGGAGTGGTCGGCTCAACGCCGATCCTGCACACGATTGCCGAACGCCTGCAGAGACTACCCACTGCCCTCGCCCGTTACGCCGAAGCCTTCGAGGTCATGAGCATCATGGGTACGTTTGTATACTGCACGATGTTGATCGCGGCGGGTTCGTACAGTCCCTTCATCTACTTCCGCTTCTAGGCCAAACCTTACCTTCTTACCCGTAAGGCTGCCGAGGACTTGACCATGACTGTGCCATCCACATCGTTCCCGCTGCGCCGGCGTAAGGCTTGGGTGCTAAGCGCGCTGTTCGTGGCGCTGCTGTGGTTTCCCGCCCTCGATCTCGTGTTCGGCATCGACAAGAACCCCGTACGCTCTCGCGTGCCCCTGACGTTTCCCAAGTTCGAGCTTGCGCTCACCACCCTGCAAAAGTTCCCGGGACAGGTCGAATGGTACCTGCGCAACACGATGGGCTTTCAGGGCTCGCTCTTGAGGTTGAACGGTCTATTCAAGTATCACGTGCTTAAAACGTCTGCCAATCCGCAGATCGTCCTGGGTAAGGATGGTTGGCTGTTTCTCGAGGAAGACATCAAAGACTATCGGCATGTGTACCCCTTCAAAGCGCAAGAGCTCGAGGCTTGGGTCGATGTAATAGCCGCACGCAAACGCTGGCTCGAAGCGCGCGGTGTTCGCTATCTCATCGTCGTGTGTCCCGACAAAGAGCAGGTCTACGGCGAATACCTGCCCGATGGCTTAAAGCGCGCCCCGGCCCCATCGCGTGTCGACCAGTTCGTTCAAGCAGTCCGCGAACAGGTGGACGTCGAGGTACTGGATCTGACTGACACTCTGCGCGCCGCCAAGGATCAGGGGCGCCTTTATCACAAGACGGACACCCACTGGAACGACCTCGGAGCGCACGTGGCTTACACCGCGATCGTGACGCAGCTTGCGCGCCATTATCCCGATCTTACGCCCATCCCACGCAGCGCCTGGCAGCTTCGGGAGGAGAGCTACCCCGGCGGTGACTTGGCGCGCATTCTCGGCCTGAAGCTCGATCTTCAAGAGCAGGCACTTTTGCTGCACTACCCGGGCGCCAAGGCACGTTTGCGCTCGGGCACGGCGATCACCTATCAGACCCTGGACGTCGGGGAAAATCTACAGGTCGAAACGACCTCGCCCAACGCTCAGATCCCGTCTGCGGTGTTCATGCGCGACTCCTTTGGCGAAGCGCTAATGCCGATGTTGTCTGAGCATGTCGGACAAGCACAGTGGTTATGGACTGACTACAGATTCCCCGCCTTGGAGATTGACGCGATGCGACCGAGCATCGTCGTCGAGCAATGGGTAGGGCGCACGCTCATCAACTACAAAGCCGAAAATCCCCCTCAGCTCCAGCGTTGAAGGCTTGTCGCGCGCTGTGACGGGCCGCTCAGGGAGAAGCTTCGGGCTCTTTGGTTAGCGACGGGCGACGGCGGAGCCTGGCGGACTCGCCACGCGGCTCTCGCTAGCTGCGCGAAATCACGTCCATGGCGGCTGGCATCGAGACTGCACCTGCCGGCGTGTCCTGAGCCTTTCACCCTGGAGCGATGTCATGCAGCCGTCTTTGAGTGTCCTGTTTCTTTTGTCCGTTTTGCTAGCGAGCGCCTGTCAATCCGCCGAATCGCAGCCAAAGGTTGGCGCCCTTTCACTCGCGCTGTCCACACAGGCAGGCGGCGAGACTTACCGTTTGACGCAGGCGCAGCTCGCCCTGAAAGGGCCGCTAGAGCAGGAGCTTTCGGCTGAGGGCGAGGATCCTATCCTGCTAACCTTACCCATCGGCAGCTACACACTCGAGCTTAAGGATGGCTGGGTTCTGTCGCGGGCCGATGCCGAGGTCATGACACAGGTCGCGGCCAGCTTGGACAGCCAGAACCCGGCTTCGCTCGTGATCGGGCCAGGCGCCACCACCGAGGTGATGCTGCGCTTTTCCCTGAGCGATGGTACGAGCATGGAAATGGCAACCGGCGACCTGAGTGTCGGCGTGAGTGTCGAAAGCGAG
>JBBSJC010000777.1:0-3079 GCA_038257655.1 Polyangiales bacterium
CGGCGGTGAATCCTCCGACCCAATCATCGCCGGGTATCTGCTCGATGGCCAAGCATGCGGAGCTCTCACCATGCGGCACGCACCGGGTTCAGCACGACGTAGCGGGCCAGTTCCAACAAGTAACAGTCGCGATCCACGAGGATCGCCTCGTAGCGACCTTGGAACATATGGCCGGCACGCGAAAGCCGCCGGTTGCTGCAAAAACAAGTACGGTGTCAGAGTGGGTTTCGAAACGAGAAAATCTCTCTGATGCGTATTGATCTTGCCCCTGAATCTCGGACACCCATCTAAGCGACAAGGGACAGCTCGAACTCTTCCGGGCTGAGATAGCCCAGGGTCGAGTGGAGCCGGTTGCGATTGTAGTCAACCTCGATGTACTCGAACATGTGTGCCTTGGCCTGCTCGCGCGTCGCGAGGCGTTCGCCGTGGATCGCCTCGACCTTGAGGCTATGGTTCCAGCTCTCCATCGCCGCGTTGTCATAGCAGTTGCCCTTGGCGCTCATGCTCGCGATCAGCCCATGCGCGTCGAGCAGGGCGCGGTGCTCGCGCGAGCAGTACTGGCTTCCACGGTCGGTGTGCATGATCGCGCCACGCGGCCGCTTGCGCCGGAACAACGCCATCCGCAGCGCATCGCACACCAGCGCGGCGGTCATGCGCTCGGACATCGACCAGCCCACCACCTTGCGTGAGCAAAGGTCGAGAACCACCGCCAGATATAGCCAGCCTTCGTCCGTGCCGATGTAGGTGATGTCGCCGACCCAGACCTGGTTCGGTCGCTGCGCCGTGAAGTCCTGTTGCAGCAGGTTCTCCGCCACGGGCAGCGTGTGGTTCGAGTTCGTCGTCGCCTTGAACTTGCGCGACGCCTTCGCGCGCAAGCCCTGGCGGCGCAGGCTGTCGGCGACCTGCCGGCGGCCTTGCTTCAGGTGCCGGGCGAGCCGAGGCGCACCCGCGCGGCCTTTGCGCGCCTCGAACTCGGCTCGCACCTTGGCATCCAGCACCTGACGCGCCTGCGCCTGCTTCGACGGCGTCCGGCTGCGCCAAGCGTAGTACCCGCTCGCAGACACCTTCAGCACCCCGCACATCAGCCGGACCCGAAACTCGCTCTCATGCATCTTCATCGTCGCGTACTTCACTTCGGTTGCTTCGCGAAGTACGCCGCCGCCTTCCTAAGAAACACCCCCTGCCGATGCGGTTACGGGCTGAAGCGTCAGGCCAAACTCGGCGGCGCGCCGATGCAGCTGCTTGACCACGCGATCGCGATAGGTGCGTTCATAGTGATCCGAGCCCGGGTCGACGTAGCTCAGCCCGTGGCGCATGGCGTTGTAGAACAGAATCGCGATCTTTCGTGCCGTCGCCGTGACGGCTTTGGCTTTGCCGATTCTCGCGCCAAGTCGCCGATAGAATGCCCCCAGCGCCGTGTCCGTCCGTCCCACGGTGACTGCAGCGAGGCGCAGGCAGGCGGTGAGGCGGTTGCTGGTCTTGCGGGTGTGGGACGAAATCACCCGGCCACCGGAAACTTTGCTCCCTGGCGAAAGCGTAAGCCAGGATGTGAAGTGCTTGGCGCTCGGCCAGCGACTCAGGTCCGTGCCACATTCGGCAATCAGGCGCAGGGCTAGATAGGGGCCAATGCCGTGAATCTGCGTCAGATCACTTCCGAGCATCTGATACAGCGCCGCTCGCACATCGAACGCGATCGCGTTCGCCTGCTTCCCGTGGCCACGTCGCCCGGGGAGCAGCGGCTCGGCTGGAGTGACGTGTGCCGTGTTGAGCGAGGCAAGGCAACGCTCGATCTGTGCATCGCATTCGTCGATGCGCGCTTTGTAGCCGCCATAGAGCTCCAGTGCCTGAGCCAGCGCGAAGACGTGCTCGGGTTGGTAGTTCCCGACGAGCGCGGCGCGGATGGTCTCAAAATCGGACTTGCAACGCCGATCGCGCATTTCGGCAAGAACAGCAGGATCACGTTCGCCTGCGACAATGGCGCGGACGATCCTCATGCCGGTCAGGCCGGTGATGTCGCTCACGACGTGCTGCAACTGCAGGTTCATGAACGTCAGCGCTTTCTGCATGTGCTGGATGTGAGCCGCGGCGTAGTCCAGATGCCGCTCACGTAAACGCAAGTAAGACCGCAGTGCGGCAATATCGCGCCCGGGCCGGAAGCTTGCGCGCAACAGTCCGCAGGCATGCAGTCGTTGCAACCACTGCGCGTCTTTGACGTCGGTCTTGCGGCCCGGTACCGAACGGGCATCGCGTGCGTTCACGAGGATCACCTCAAGCTTGCGATCCTCGAGAATCTCGAACAGCGCAACCCAATACACGCCGGTCGACTCCATCGCGACCGTCGTGATACCGCACGCGACCAACCAGTCGGCCAGGCGATGCAGATCGGCGGTGAACGCCTGAAACGTGCGAACCGGCTCGGGCGTCAACTCCGGGGGAACAGCGACGACGTGAAAGCGCGAGCCCACATCGATACCGGCGGCGCGCTCGTGTACAACAGGCAGTCCGCGTTTGGAAGTAGTGCGTGACATGACGATCCTCCTCGGTAAGTGCACCGGACGGGGGACTCGGATCAATCACATTCCTAAACGGGGTCGTGAATCACGCCACCAACATCGGGTCCGCAGCTTCCCCTGGGCCAGGTTTTTTGACGGGGTCGAGCCTCCAAATAGCAGACGGCCACTGTCCGGGCCCCCGTAGTGTACGAGGGTGTTTCTGATCGCATGGGACGTCGCTGGCGGCGAGGGCGGTTTTTTAGGAAGGCGTTCTCCTCCTCCAGCCGCGCCAGCTCACGCTTGAGCCGCGCCTGCTCGGACTGCATCAGCCGCTGAGCCTCCGCGTCCTGGCCGTGCTGCTGCGCCTTCGCACGCCATGCGTAAAGCTGCGCCGGTTCCAAGCCCAGATCCCGCGCCACGGCAGGCACCCCGTCCTTCACCGCCCGCAACAGCGCCTGCTGCTTGAACTCCACGCTAAACTGCTTGCGCTCCCGCTTCGTCTCCACCTTCTTCTTCGTCATCTCTCTCACCTCGGATTGCGATATTGAATCGCTTATCCGGGTGTCCGAGAAGTGGGGGTAGGATCA
>JBBSJC010000778.1:0-3044 GCA_038257655.1 Polyangiales bacterium
TCCGACATACCGGCCGCCACGCCCTTACGATCACCCGTGGCAAAACACTCAGCCACCTGCGCGGCCTCATCCATGCCGATCCAGCGGAAGAAACGGTTGTACCCCGCGGTCGCCACGTAGGGTCCAAATGCGCGGCGCACGAGATCGCGACCTTCCTGCAGGCTGTCCGCAACGTGCACGTGCAGCCGGCTGACGATTTCGACCGCTGCTGGATCACGGCCCGCCTCGCGCGCGCCTGCATGCACTTCGGCCAGCACCTGCGGCAGCGCGTGCTCGGGCACCATGTTGAGCACCACGCCATCTGCCAGCGCACCCGCCAGACGCAGCATCTGAGCATTGAGCGCGCCCACATAGATCGGCACGTTCGCCGTGCCTGCGAGCCTCAGATTCTTCATCTGTAGGGTCTTGCCCTCGACACTGACCTTCTCGCCTGCGAGCAGTTTCTTGATCGCCAGCAGCGACTCGCGCATCCGCGTCAGCGGTCGGTCAAAGGGCTGGCCGGCCCAATCGCGCACGATGTTCTCGGACGAAATGCCGACGCCCAGAGCGAACTTACCGTCAGTGAGCTCATGCAAGGTCAGCGCGGCCATCGCGTGAATCATCACAGTGCGCGTTTGCAACGGCACGATCCCGGTCCCGATGCGCACGCCCGGAACGGCCTGACTGAGCGCGCCCGCCAACGCGTAGCTCTCGGCCGCATTGACTTCGGCCAGCCAGATTTCCTGATAGCCCCGCGCGCACAGGTCCTTTGCTAGTGCGAGCGCATGCTTGGCGATCGGGGGTTGGGCCGGGATGGTTGGCAGCGTCAGGCCCAGGCGCGCCCGGTTCATCGGTGTCGTCATGGGCGCACACTAACCGACTGCAAGACGGATGTGCATAGAGCGTAATTTTTGCCACACTGCGCGGATGTCCACCCGTACGCGCCGCCCCGCCGCTGACAGCACAGTCCCCGACAGCATCGAAATCTTTGGAGCACGCGAGCACAATTTGCAGGTCGATCACCTGGTGATTCCCAAGCATGCGCTCGTTGTCTTCACCGGCGTCAGTGGCTCCGGTAAATCGAGCTTAGCCTTCGACACGCTCTACGCGGAGGGCCAACGCCGCTACATCGAAAGCTTGAGCAGTTACGCGCGCCAGTTCTTGGGTCAGCTCGAACGCCCGAAGGTCGAAAAGCTGCGCGGTCTCTCGCCAACGATCGCGATCGAACAAAAGAGCGCCTCCAACAACCCGCGCTCCACGGTCGGCACGATCACCGAGCTCTACGACTATCTGCGCGTGCTCTACGCGCGCGTGGGAACCCAGCATTGCCACCTGTGCGGCAAGCCCGTGCAAGGCCGCAGCGCCGAGGAGATCGTCCGCGAGGTGCTCGCCCTGCCCGCCGGTAAAAAGCTGCTCGTGCTCGCGCCCCTCGTCACACACCGTAAGGGTGAGTTCAGGGATCTCTTTCAGGATCTCGCCACCCGCGGTTTTGCGCGCGTGCGCGTCGACGGCACCATCCATCGGTTGGATGCGGTGCCTGCGCTCGACAAGAAGCTCAAACACAATATCGAGCTCGTGGTCGATCGACTGACCGTCAGCGAAACAGACCGCCCGCGCATCACCGAAAGCGTCGAGCAAGCATTGCGCGAAGGCAAAGGCGAGCTGCGCATCGAGGATGTCGACGGCAAAGAGCAACCGCTCGTGTTCAGCGAGCAGCGCACCTGCTGCGGGCACGTCTTTCCGGAGCTGTCGCCCCAGTCTTTTTCATTCAACAGTCCACTCGGCATGTGCAGCGCATGCAACGGCCTGGGCACGAGCATGGAGGTCGATCCCGATCTGGTGATCCCCGATCAAACGCTATCGATTCGCGGCGGCGCGATCGCTCCCTGGCGCAGCTCGATGGAAAAGGGCGAAGGTTGGACCTTCCGCATCATCGACGGCATGGCCAAAGCCTGCGACGTCGACCTCGACACACCGTTCAAGAGCCTGCCCAAAAAGAAGCGCGATCAAGTGCTATTTGGCATGGGCGAAAAGCGCATCCGCATCAGCTGGGGCAAGGAAGGCTCGGACAGCCACGGCAGCTGGGGCGCACGTTTCGAAGGCATCATGAACAGCCTGATGCGTCGCTATCGCGAGACGTCGTCGGAGGCGATGCGTGAGCACTATCGCCGCTTCATGAGCGAGCGCACCTGCGACAGCTGCTCGGGTCAACGGCTGCGCGCCGAGTCCCTCGCCGTGTACATCGGTGGCCACAGCATTGCGACGCTGACCGCCTTGACAGTGCAGGCCGCGCACGCCGAGTTCTCGAAGCTTAGCTTGCGCAAGCAGGAGCAAATCATCGCCGAGGGTGCGATGCGCGAGATCGATCGCAGGCTTACCTTCTTGCTCGACGTGGGCCTGGACTACATCACGCTCGACCGCGCGGGCCCCACGTTGAGCGGGGGTGAGGCGCAGCGCGTGCGCCTGGCCACGCAGCTCGGCAGCGAGCTCAGCGGCGTGTTGTACGTGCTCGACGAGCCGAGCATCGGCCTCCATCAACGCGACAACCGAAGGCTCATCGACACGCTCTCGCGCCTGCGCGATCTAGGCAACACGCTGGTGGTAGTCGAACACGACGAAGACACGATTCGCGCCGCCGATCATGTGGTGGACTTTGGGCCGGGCGCTGGACACTTGGGCGGCAAAGTCATCTTCAGCGGCACGCCCGCGGAGCTACTCAAAAGCAAACACAGCATCACCGGCCAGTTTTTGAACGGCGTGCGACGGATCGAGGTGCCCAAGGAGCGCCGCAAGCGTAAGGCCGAGATCGTCATCCGAGGCGCCCAAGAACACAACCTGAAGAACCTGGACGCGACGATTCCGCTCGGCTGTTTCGTTGCGATCTCAGGCGTCAGCGGGGCCGGCAAAAGCTCGCTTATCAACGGCATCCTCTTGCCTGCTCTCGCGCGCAGCTTGCACAGCTCCAATGTGCGCGTCGGTAAACACGCGGGCATCGATGGCCTCGATGCGCTCGATAAGGTGATAGCTATCGATCAACGTCCAATCGGTCGCACCCCACGTAGCAA
>JBBSJC010000779.1:0-3035 GCA_038257655.1 Polyangiales bacterium
AAACAGGGCCGCGTAGCCCATGTTTGGTTGTGCAACCCCGATAAGCGCAACGCCATGGGCCCGGCGTTTTGGTCGGAGCTGCCCGAGGTGATGGCCGAAATCGGCGCAGACGAAGAGCTCGGTGCGGTTGCCTTATGTGCGGACGGACCCGCGTTCACGGTCGGTCTCGATTTGAAAGCGATGATGGGCACGATCACGCCCACTGGTGGTCAGATCGAAACGCGCACCCGTTTGCTCGCTGAAATTCGCCGCTTGCAGTCGAGCATCAGCAGCGTGGCTGCATGTCCACTGCCGGTCGTCGCAGGCATCCAGGGCTACTGCCTGGGCGGCGGCGTCGACTTGATCTCGGCCTGCGATGTGCGCCTGGCCTCGAGCGACCTCGTGCTCAGCGTGCGGGAGATCAAGCTCGCGATGGTGGCAGACGTCGGCACCTTGCAGCGTTTACCGCGGCTTATCGGCCACGGTCATGTGGCGGAGCTCGCGTACACCGGCAAAGACATCGGAGCCGAACGCAGCAAGCAAATCGGACTAGTCAATGACATTTACGATTCGCGCGACGAGGTAATCGCAGCGGCACACAAGCTTGCGGCAGAGATGGCAGAGAACTCTCCGCTCGTGCTGCGCGGCATCAAGAAAGTGCTGCAGTACAGCACCGAGCACACCGTCGCAGAAGGTTTGGAGTACGTGGCCATGCATAACGCCACCTTTCTTTACTCCGATGACCTGGGCGAAGCCGTGCAAGCTTTTATGCAAAAGCGTCCTCCTGCTTTCAAAGGACGTTAGATGGATTTGCAACAACGCGTGGCCGTCGTCACGGGCGCCAACCGCGGCATCGGCTACGAAATCGCACGTCAGCTCGCGCAACGCGGCGTGCACGTGGTAATCACGGCACGGGACGAAGCCCGCGGCTTAGAGGCGCGCGAGAAGCTCTCCCAAGAGGGGCTTTCCGTGTCGTTTTTCCCGCTCGATGTGACGAGCGACGAGAGCGCCCAGGCACTGGCTACGCACCTACAAAAGACGTTCGGCCGGCTCGATATTCTGATCAACAACGCCGGCGTCGCGTTGGACAAATGGGTGCCTTCGCTCGCAGTCGAGATGGACGTCTTCATCCGGACCTACGAGACCAACGTGTTCGGTGTGATGCGGGTCAGCAAAATGCTTATCCCGCTGATGAAACAACACGGCTATGGACGCGTGGTGAACCTGTCGTCGAACCTCGGCTCGCTCGAAAAGGCCGGCGGCTTTACGATCGCCTATCGCAGCTCAAAGACAGCGCTCAACGCGGTAACGCGCGTGCTCGCCCTGGAGCTCAAGCACGACGATCTTTTGATCAACGCCATGTGTCCGGGCTGGGTCAAGACCGAGCTCGGGGGCGAGGATGCACCCCGCAGCGCAGAAGAGGCGGCAGATACCGCGATCTGGCTTGCCACCTTGCCCGCGGGCGGCCCCTCGGGTGGCTTCTTCCAAGACCGTAAGCCCTTTCCCTTCTGAGGCATGATCATGCGCGTCTTCGTCACATCCCCCATGGTTGGCAACGCTCTCGAACGGCTGGCACGAGAGGTCGAAGTGGACCTTTGGACAGGCGAAGGTCAGCCCGATGCAGATGCGATGCGTACCCGGCTTCAGCACTGCGAAGGCTTACTGTGTCTGCTGACCGACCGCGTCGATGCCACATTGATCGACGCTTGTTCCAAGTTGCGTGCGGTGACTAGCTGCTCGGTCGGGCTCGATCACGTGGACATCAAGGCGCTGAGTGCCCGCAAGATTCCCCTCGGATATACGCCCGGCGTGCTCGTGGAAACCACCGCGGACCTCGCCTTTGCACTCTTACTGTCTTCCGCGCGCCGCATCGTCGAAGCCGATCGCTTCGTGCGCGATGGCCACTGGACGCCCGCCCGTAAGTGGCAGCCAGACATGTTGGTCGGGCGCGATCTGTCAGGCGCGACACTGGGCATCGTCGGCCTGGGCGAAATAGGTCAAGCCGTCGCCCGCCGTGCGCGCGGTTTCGGCATGCGCATCGTCTCGTGGACACGCTCAGGTCGCACCAGCGAGGGGGTGGAGGCTGTGTCCCTCGACACTCTGCTGACCGAGTCCGATTTCGTCAGTCTGCACCTCGCGCTCACTCCTGAGACGCGCAACCTGATCGATGAACAGGCGATAGCTCGCATGAAGCCCGGTGCGGTGGTGATCAACACGGCCCGCGGCGGCATTGTCGATGAAACGGCGCTCGCCATGGCTTTGCAAGAGGGCAGGCTGGCAGGCGCCGGCCTCGACGTATTCGAGCAGGAGCCTGTGCCCCTCACCAACCCACTGCTCGCACTGTCCAACGTGATCGTCGCGCCGCACATCGGAAGCGCCTCGATCGCCACCCGAACGAAGATGGCGGAGCTCTGCGTCGACAACTTGCTCGCGGGTCTGGCAGGCAAGCCGATGCCCCACTGCGCCAACCCGGAAGTATTGCGCGCGCAATAAAACGCGCGTTAGCGCCAGTTGATGGTCACTTCGCAGCGACTGTCATCGCGCGAAATGCATTTTGTCATGTCAATCTGCACGTTCGACAAGCCCATCGCGCCGAAGATCGCCAGGTTGGACGCGCGCGTGAGCATGCAGCCGAGGGGATGATGGCCGCGCCAGCCGGTGTACCAGGTACAGATCGCCTGATCTGAGATGTACTCGGAGGTGATCGTGCCGGTATCGAAGTACAGATCCCAGACCTGCTGCCTGAGCGCAATCCAGCGCGAGGGCGTCGCCAGCTGCGAAAAAGCGAAGCTGTAGATTCCGTTCATCATGTTTTTCATGATCGCCACGGCGGCTTCACGTGCCACGTTCTCAAGCACGCCGTCCGTACGAGCACCGCTCGCGGCGTCGAGTAATGAATGCACGAGCGGTGCGGGATACCAACGCGAGGCCAAGATGCCGAGGGCCGGCGCGTTTATATCGAAGGAGGAGCGCTGGTCTGCAGGCAGCTTCGAAATCGCATGCACAATCTTCGCTTGTCCGTAGCGCGCCGTGTACCACTGCAAGAACTCGCGAAA
>JBBSJC010000780.1:0-3015 GCA_038257655.1 Polyangiales bacterium
AATGTTCATTCGGTTGCTCCCGTGTTTTCGGGTTCGGCAAATTCCAAAGTCTCAATTTTCGCGGCCTCGGCCTGTTGCGTGTGCCAAACCCGCGCCGCAAAAGATCGAGCCGCCAAAGCCTCCAGTGACCGCACTCGCATGGTTGCCCGCAGACTCCCAGGTCGTTGCAACGGTGAAACTCGCGCCGTGGCGCAACACGCCCCTATGGTCGATCTGGGAAGATAGTCAGACCAAACCTAACGCTTGGCACGCGTGGATCGACGTCGGGCTTGTCGATGAGCTCGCCATGGGCGGCGAGCTGCACAAGGGCGAAACCGAGGGCGAGAACAAGGGCAGCTTTGTCGCGGCGCTGAAAGGCCGTTTTGGCGAGGGCTACCTGACGAAGCTCGCAGCCCGTGATCAAAGCCCGGTCGAGAAACATGGTGCGTGGACCTTCTACTCCGCCCAGGACGTGCGTTGGCTGCAGACAGCTCCGGGAGTCATCGTGGTGTGCTCGCCCGATCGCGCGGCTTTTGTAGCTGCGCGCGCAACCGAAGGTGGCGAAACGGTTCCTGCGGCCGACCGCGCGCTGATGAGCTCGCTTGCCGGTCGTCTCAACGTCGCTTCCGCCGACTTGGCATTGATGGCGGAGGACAGCACAGGCCAGGGCAAGACTGAGCTCGAAAAGCAGGGGGCCCAGCTCGGCCTCTCACCTCTGGCGCGCGATCTGCTTCGCGCTGGCCTCGCTATCGACATGGGTGAGATGGTGGCGCTTTCGCTCGCCGCGGAGACTCCCGATCCGGCGAGCGCGCAGCGGCTCAAAGCCAACGTCGATGAGACGCTCGCCGGGTTCTCGCGCAACATGTTCGTCGTTTTGCTCGGTGTGCGGCCATTGATTGACGCGCTCCAAGCAAGCTACGAGGGCAACCACGTGACGGTACGGGGCTCACTCGCGGCAGCAGACGTGAATGCGTTGTTATCCAAAGCTGCATCCATGCTCGAGATTGCGGCCGATGGTGGCAGGGCGCCTCGGCTCGCACCGTGAGTAGTGTGCGCGTCTCGATGCGCGGTGCTGTTCGCGTCACAGGCGCAAGACCCCTACGCGGCACGCTGCAGCTTCCGGGCGATCTGCAGATAGGTCAGCAAGCGCTCGTGTGGGCAGCCCTATCTGACGGTCCGTGTCTTGTGTCGGGTCTGGCGCCACGCGCGGATCACACGCTGCTCGTCGCGGGCTTGCGCGAGATGGGTGTCTCGATCGCCGAGACTGACGCAGGCTTCCGTATTCAGGGCGTCGGTCTACGCGGTCTGCGCGCGCCGCGTGTCGCGCTACAAGCGGGTGATTCCGCGAGCACGCTCGACATCCTATCGACGCTGCTCGCATGCCAGCTGTTTGGCACCCGCATTGAGGCTTACGGTCGGGCCGCGCTGCGTTCCATGCGCACGGTCGTGGAGCCCCTGCGCGAACGAGGCGCTGCCATCAATGGTAAGCGCGATGATCAGGGCGATGTGTATGCCCCGATCGCGGTCACGCCCTTACTTGCGAACGAACGTCTTGCCGACGCGGAGATCGAGATCCCAGACGGCGATCCGCGCACCAAGCTCGCTTTGTTGATAAGCGGTCTGTACGCACGCGGGATCACCGCGATAAGCGAAGGCACGCTGTCGCCCGATCACGTTGAGCGTGCGCTGGTGGCGCTTGGTGCGCCGCTTGAAACCATGGTCAGCATGGCGATGCTCGATACCAGCGACTGGGAGCCGCACTGGCAGGGGTTTAGCTGGCGAGTCCCGGGGGACTTCGGTCTGGCCGCCTACGTGATCGCCGCCGCAGCCGCCATCCCTGGCAGCGACGTCACGCTGCTCGGCGTAGGCGTCAATCGCACGCGCGCCGCGTTCTTCGACGTGTTGCGCCACGCCGGAGCCAAGGTCAACGTCATCCCCAAGGGCGATACCGCCGGAGATGAGCCGTTAGCGGACGTGCGCGTGCGCCATGCGGGCTTGCGCGGCGTACGTGTATTCGGTGAGCTCGCGCTGCGCGTTCGCGACGAGCTGCCCGCGGTTGCACTGGTCGCCTTAGGAGCAAGCTCGCGGACCAGCGTTCGCGACGTCGCGAGCGTACGCCTGGAAAAGCCCGATAAGCTTAAGGCACTCTCGAATTGCCTGCGGCGCTTCCGGTGCGAGTGTACTGATTATGAAGATGGCTTTGATCTCGAGCCGTCGCGGCCGCGCGCTGTCGCCCTCGAAGTGAAGGACATCGCCGGGGCCGAGCTAGCAGCGCTATTCTTGGGCCTAGCCGCCGACGGCGAGACGCGCATCGACCAAGCCACGCAAATCGAGTCAGACTATCCAGGTGTCGTCGCTGCGCTTTGCTCGCTAGGCGCCCAGATCGAGATGGAGGAGACGTCGTGAACATCACGAGCAAGCGCGCATCCGGCAAGCCCGTAGTCGCTATCGACGGACCTGCAGGCGCGGGCAAGAGCACCGCCGCCAGACAGCTCGCCGAGCGGCTTGGTTTTGTGCTTGTCGACACGGGCGCCCTGTATCGCGGGGTGGCCGTTGCTGCCGATCAACACGGGATAGGTTGGGAAGAGGGTGCGGCGCTCGGCAGTATGATCGACACCTTGGCCCTCGAGTTTGCGCGTGGTGAGGATGGAACCGCGCGTCTGCTGATCGATGGTGTCGATCGATCCGGTGAGCTGCGCACGCCGCACATTTCCACGGGTGCAAGTCGCGTGTCGCGTCACCCGGAGGTGCGCGCTGCACTACTTGGCCTGCAGCGCAGGTTGGGCGCACCGGGTGGTGTCGTGCTCGAAGGGCGCGACATCGGCACCGTGGTGTTTCCCGACGCCGAGATCAAAGTGTTCCTGACGGCATCGGACGAGGCGCGCACCAAGCGGCGCTACGACGAGCTCACGCGCGCTGGCCACACGATCGATCGCGCCCAGTTATTGGCTGAGATCCGCGAGCGCGACCGACTCGACAGCGAACGAGATATCGCACCCTTACGCGCTGCAGACGACGCCGTGCTACTCGACACGA
>JBBSJC010000781.1:0-3001 GCA_038257655.1 Polyangiales bacterium
CGGCTCCCTCCGCGATGTTGAGCGGAACGGAAAATGCTGCGCGCCGAAGCTGGTCGCGTAACTCAGCGTGACCGCGGGGTATCGCTCCGCCCACTTCCACGGCAATGGCCACAAATTCGATGGAGCATCGATACACATCCATTTGCTGAAAACTGAGCATACCAAGGTATCGGCCAAGGCCGACCGAAGTTGCTCCCGTCGCCGTCGCCGTCGCCGTCAAGGCTCACGACCAGGACAACGCTCACGCCCAGGTGGAGAAAACGTCCTGGCAGCCCTAGTGATCACCTACTTCTGGGGACCTGTACTTAGTGGTCGAGTAGCGGCCAAAGCTCAGGGCGGGCGGCGGCCATGCTCGCACCCAGGGCGACCACGTGCTCCGGATTGAGGTCCGAGCGCAGGCGCTTGCTGAAATACTCAGACACCATGGAGTGCAGCATTGGCAAGCGCGTGCTGCCACCGGCGAGAAACACGGCCTGCACATCGCGTGCGTGCACCCCGACGGCGCTCAGCACTTCATCGCAGATGCCAAACGTGCGGCGGATAAGCGGTTCGGCTGCTTGTTCGAGCAAGGCGCGACCGACTGGCGCACGACCGAGCGTAAACGGCGCGGCGGGGTCGACATCGGCCACGTTGATCACGGTCTCTTCCAGGGTCGAGAGCTGGCATTTTGCCTGCTCTGCGGCGAGCCCGAGCCGGGCAAACGTGATCGGGTCCGAACGCATGTCCCAGCCGTAGACGCGCAGCACGCGTTCGGCGATCAGCTCCGCCAAGGCACTATCGACGTCGTCGCCGCCCAAGTAAGGATCGCCACCGTGCCCCAGCACCTTGAACGGAAAGCGCGAGCAATCGATGATCGCAAAATCGAAGGTGCCACCGCCGAAGTCGTACACGGCCGCGTAACGCAAGCTTGCGCGCTGTAGGTACGCTATCGATGTGGCAACTGGCTCCTCGATCAGTCTTACTTCGGTGAATCCCGCCTGTCGCATGCCAAGTAAGGTTGCATCGCGCGCTTGGGGACGAAACGACGAGGGCACCGTCACGATCGTGGGCACTTCGGCAGGATGCAACATCGCGCGCATGCACAAGTGCGAGGCGACCAAGGCTGCGACCTGCGAGGGAGAGATATTGCCCGCGCGCGTCACGAACTCGACGCAATCATCGGCGCCTCGCGCAAGCTCGTGGGGATACTGACTACGGAACTGCTGGGCGGCGTAGGATACGTAGTTTTCGCCGATCAAGCGCTTGGAGGAATAGAGCGTGTTGCGCGGATCGATCGGCCTGCGATCCTTGGCCGTCTTACCCACCATGGCGCCGCCGTTGGGCAGGAACGCGACCACCGATGGCATCAGCGTCGACTGTTGATGTCCATCGAGCAGCGAAAGCACGGTCGCGTTGGACGCTGCGACGCTGTTGGTAGTGCCTAAGTCAATGCCGAGCGTTCGCTTCATCATGGCGTGTGACGAGAAGCCTGACACGGATGGGGGGTACTCGGAGCTGGGCTCGACGTGTTCACGGGTGCTGCTCTGTAGCCGATGCCACAGCAGGGGACAACGAGCGCCGCACGCAAGTGATGCGTCGCAAGTTGTACCTCGCAATTCTCAAGGGGCTGGCAGTGCAAGCTCCACTAGAATCGGACAGTGGTCGCTGAGCTTGGCGCGCGCCTGCTTATCGCTCGCGTCGTAACGTAGCTCGCGAAAGCTGTCTCGTACGAGCCAGCCGCCCGCACTGCCGCCCAGCACGATATGATCGATAAAACGTTGTGGATTGCGTTGGCTTCGGCATAACGAGCCGCCGGGCGGAGCCGTGCGCTGCAACGTAAGGCCCACGGGATCGCCGTCGTCTAACGCATGCCAGAGCTCGTCGTCGTCGCTGAGAAAGCGATTGAAATCCCCGAGCACGGCAAAGGGTTCGCCCGCCTCGGCGCGCGCATCGATCCAGGCCTCGAGCACAGGGACTTGCTCTGCCAGGCGTCCGCAATCGTAATCGGGGTCAGAGAGCTCCTTTTTGACGCAGAACGCCTTGAGGTGAATCGCGAGCAAGCGCAGGGTCTTACCATTCACCTGCACCGAAAGGTCCGCTCCCGCGCGCAGACCATTTTCCGAGAGCGCGTCCAGATCGGCCATCACGCGAACGTCTAAGTCTTTGCGATAGGCGAAACCGGTCTTTTGCGCGCGCCCGTTTTTAGCGAGATAAACGCGGTAGACGTCGGCTGGAAAAATGCGAGCCAGCGCGGCCTCCTGCGACACCTCTTGCACGGCGACGATGTCCGGAGCGAGCCGCTCTGCATAACGCTGCAGCCGGTCGAGGTCCGCGCCATTGCGCTCGATCACCCCGCGACCCTCCAGATTGAGCCATTCCATGTTCCAGCTCGCTAGCCGCAGGCCGTGGGCCACGCGGATGTGACCGGACGTGCTGGGCGTGTTGGGCGCGCTGCTCGATTCATCGCCCGTGATGCTTTGCAGCATGGGCTTGGCGCCTTCGAAGCAACGCGTCGCAAAAAATAGAACGCCAAGCAACATCCACAATCGCATGTACAGACGCCTGCGCCCGGGGGAAGCCATGGCGCGCATGGTTGTGCGGCTTGACCGAGGACGCAAGCGCGGCCAGCGTCGTACCCATCCGATGCGCCTGATTGTTGCTCTGTGCGGAATAGCCTTGTTGAGTGCGTGCTTCGCCGCCTGCGATCGCCCTGGTGGCCGCATGCGTGCCGCCGTGCCGGAGCTGTCAGGCCTGGTGAAAAGCGTAAAACACCCCGGCGTATTTTGGGCCCATTCCGATTCAGGCAACGACGCGGAGCTGTGGGCGATCGACGCCATGGGTCGCACGCTTGGCCGTTACCAGATTGCGGTCGAGAACGATGATTGGGAAGACATCGCAATCGACCCCGACGGCAACCTGTACATCGGCGACATCGGCGACAATTTCAAGCTGCGCAAGGAAGCGTCGATCCTGCGCGTGGCCGAGCCTGACAAGATAAGCGCGCGGGGTGTGCTGAAGGTGA
>JBBSJC010000782.1:0-3000 GCA_038257655.1 Polyangiales bacterium
ATTTTGCCTGCATGGTTGATGCGGTGTGCCTCCTCGATGAGCCTATTTTCGCAGCGGAAATCGCGCCCCTCGGTGTCGATCTGAAACGCCTCGCACAGGATGCGCAGGGTGTCGAAGACCTCCATGCGCTCGTTCTTATGGTAGGGGACGACACGACCGAAGTGCTTGCGGTCAAAGCGCACCTGGATCTTGCGTGAATTCAGGTCGCGAGGTGCCGACGGGGCGCCTCGACGCCGATCCGACCTGATTGTTTCGCGGCGAGCCCCTCGCGCGGGCGATGGTGATAGTCAGTGTGGCTGACTATAAAGTCAGCTCACTTGACTATGCGTCTAGGGCTTCACTTTGGCCAAGCGCGGGAACCAGTACACCGGGTGCTGACTGCTTGCAGCGACAGCGACGATGATCAAAACGTCGTCTGCTACGGCAGCGATCAGCTTGTAGGGAAAGCGCGTCAGCAAGTAGCGTCGGACGTCGCGAGCGGCATGAGGCGCTGTGATGCGCGTGCCGATCTTTGGGAAGCGTCGAGCGCGACTGAGGACGACGGCGAGCTCGTCGAGAAACTCGGTGCCGAGACCCTCGCACTCGGTTTCGTAATGGAGAGCTGCCGCGTCGAGCTCTTGCTCGGCGGAGGGAAGAAAACGGTATGGAATCATCGCTTGGCGAGCTTCAATCGTGCTCGGGCGAGGACCTCATCGCCATCGAGGAGCACGGCCGTGCCATCGTCAATGGAGCGCAGTCTTCGCTCAATTTCTGCGCGATATTCAGGGTCGAGGTCTCCAAGATCTGCGGGGACGATGGCCTCTAGGACCTCTGACCGCTCTTCCTCGGGGAGTGCATAAAACTCCTCGATGACCTTGTGCGCTCGTGACGACATCTGTAGACGGTACCTCAAAATAGGGCTGAAAGCACGGTCGATGATGGTGATGGATCTTGCGTAACGGAAGTGCGTCCGTCACGCCGCGTGCACCGCGGGATCGGCCGCTGGGGACCCCGCAGTCATTGGTGATTGCGGTGGCACGCGTCGCGCCGGGCTTCTCGAGCCTTACGGTCGCTGGTGCACGCAATCTGCAATCCGCACGAACGCGATTGCGCCCCCCGAGCCCATCGCGATTACGCGCCGTCAGGCACCTCGCAGAATGCCGCCTTCTGCGCGATCCCTGGCGTCGCGTAATCGCGCTGTGTTCGGGGTACGCACCTTCGAGCGGGCGGTGGGATACGATCACTGTAGGCTGGCAACGACCGTTGAGATCTTTTCGACGAGTTCGATCGCAGCGCCGCCCGTGGTTACGATGTCCTTGACCATCTTTAGCGTTTCGCGCAGGGCGCCTTTCTCAGGTTTCTGCGACTTGAGCTGAGCTTCCACCCTGAATCAAGTCGTACTTGGCATTTCCGCGAGAGCACCCGGCGCTGCACAATCTGATCGGCGCGGCCGTTCTGGTGTGGCCGTTTGCAGCCGATTTCTCCGTGCTCGTCTTTCTCCCCAGCTATTTTTTCGCCTCACGGACAGCTGCCAGGAGTGCGCCACGGGACGACTTGAGCTCCAGGTGACGCGCAGTTGCTTCGTCAAGTGTTGACGGCCGCACTGCCATCGTAGTGCGCTGAACGCATTTCTCCAGCGTTGCGAGCACGCAAAGCCGGCTTCTGACGGTGATTGTCTGCTGAGACCGTAAGATCGCACGCAGCGACCGTCATGTATGCTTGGTGCGGAGGCCCCATGCTGCAATCGAGCGTTCACTATCAACCGCACGACAACGTGGTCGTTATCAGTATCAATCGTCCCGAGCTGAGAAACGCTGTGGACGGGCCCACGGCGGCTGCGCTGAGCGATGCGTTTCGACGATTCGATGCGGATTCGAGCCTGCATGTCGCGGTGCTGACCGGTGTGGGTGGGACGTTTTGCGCCGGCGCCGATCTCAAGGCCATGTCGAGCGGACGAGGCAATCGCGTGGCGCTCGACGGCGATGGTCCCATGGGCCCGACTCGCATGCTGCTGAGCAAGCCCGTGATCGCGGCGGTGGAAGGACACGCTGTGGCGGGAGGTCTGGAGCTGGCCGCCTGGTGCGACTTACGTGTGGCTGCGCGCGATGCTGTGTTCGGTGTGTATTGTCGGCGCTGGGGCGTACCGTTGATCGACGGGGGCACGATCCGTTTGAGCCGACTGATAGGCCACAGTCATACGCTCGATCTCATGCTCACCGGTCGCGGCGTAGCGGGCGACGAAGCCAGACTGATGGGTTTGGCCAACGTGTTGTGCGAGCCCGGTGAGGCGCTGCAGACGACGCTCGCGCTTGCGCAGCGCATCGCAAGCTTTCCGCAACGCTGCATGAGAAGCGACCGCATGTCTTCCTATGCGCAGTGGGATCTGCCTCTCGACGATGCGCTGCGCGAGGAGACCCGCCGCGGCATCGAGGTGATCTCGTCGGGCGAAACGCTGTCGGGGGCTACACGCTTTGCGCAAGGCGCCGGCCGTCACGGCAAGCTCGAGTGATGCGAACGATGCGCTGTTATGCGTCTTGTTCCACTCGCGCAAGATGGGTGTCGAGCGCGCTCAGCAGGTCGTGATTGCCGTGTTGGTGGTAGCTTGCGATGTTGGCTTCCAAGCGCGGCAGCGCGCGCACGAAAGAACGCAACGCGTCGGGGTCATCGAGCGTCTCGGCAAAACGTCCGTAACCTACCTTTTCGAGGTAGCGCGCGTTGAGCACCTGTTCGAACTGCCCGCTCAAGGGCAAGGCGAGCATGGGCTTATGCAGATAAACCGCTTCGCCCATCAACGTAAAGCCCCCACCCGCTAGTACCGCGCGCGACGAAGCCAAATCGTCGATGAAACCCTGCTCGCTAAAGGGACGATAGGTAAGGTTCCCTTCAACCTCGTCTTGCTGCAGGTCACGCCTCATGCCGTAGACGCGACAGGGCATACCGCTCTGGGCCAGCGTGGCGGCCAAGCTGTCGTGACCCTCGGCTGTTTGATAGACGAGCAAATGCTCGCCTTGCGTCGGTTTG
>JBBSJC010000783.1:0-2997 GCA_038257655.1 Polyangiales bacterium
ATCGGGGCCAACGGTACGGTCGACCCGGAGACCTACCGCAAGCTTGGTGAGCGCCTGAGCGATCACAGTAAGCGCTACGTGATGCCTGGCTTCTACGGCGGGGATAGTAAGGGACGCGTCAAGACGTTCTCGCGCGGCGGCTCGGACATCTCGGGTGCGATCGCCGCGCGCGCCGCCCACGCAGAGCTTTACGAGAACTGGACCGACGTCTCCGGCCTGTTGATGACCGACCCGCGCATCGTCAGTAATCCCAAGCCGATGGAAGAGGTCACCTACGCGGAGATTCGCGAGCTCTCGTACATGGGAGCGTCCGTGTTGCACGACGAAGCGATGTTGCCCGTACGCGAGGTGGGCATCCCCATCTGCATCAAGAACACGAACGCACCCGAACACCCAGGAACACGCATCGTGTCTAAGCTCAGCCCCGAAATAGATAAGAGCACCGAGATTGCCGGCATCGCAGGCAAGAAAAACTTCGCGATGATCAGCGTCGAGAAGACCTTGATGAACAAGGAGGTGGGTTTCGTCTATCGCCTGCTCGGCATCCTCGAACGGCACAGCGTCAGCTTCGAGCACTGCCCGTCCAGCATCGACAGCATGAGCGTGATCGTCGATGCAACGCAGCTCGAGGACAAAGTCGAGACCGTGATCGCGGAGATTCGCGCCACGCTCAAGCCCGACAAGATCGAGTTCGTCCCGGAGCTCGCCCTGATCGCGATCGTGGGCGAGGGTATGTCCCACACGATCGGTATCGCCGCGAAAGTGTTCTGTGCGCTACGCGATGCGAAGGTGAGCGTCAGCGTCATCAATCAGGGCGCATCCGAGCTCAACATCATCGTTGGCGTCGCCCCGGAGGACTACGAAACGGCCCTGCGCGCCCTGTACAACGGGTTCGTTGAAGCCTGAGCATTCACGCACATGCTGAGCATGTAGCGTGCTGAGCACGCAGCGCAGGTAGTGCGTGCGCAGCGTGAGACGCGGCCTCAGCGTGAGACGCGTGCTCAGCGCGAGGCGCGTGCGCCGTCTAGCTCGATGGCCCGAGGTGCGCGTCCTGGTGCACGAATGCGCATCGCCCAGCTCGGATTGTAGGCATAGGCGGCATCGGCCTCAGGCGAGGTCCATGCCGTGTCCTTGTCTTCGGGGCGGTAGTCCACGTGCACGAAGTTCTGATGCCCGTAGTAGCCCACGCCAACTTCCGCGAAGTGCTTCCACACAAAATCGCGCACGCGCGTGGTGCGTACACCGCGCAGGCGCAGATCGATCGCATGTCCTTCGAAATGCTTGGAGTCGCGCACGCCAAATGGATAGCTGCGAAAGCCCGACACGATCTCAAGCACGTGGTCCGGAAACGCGCGATCGACGGCATACAAGATTTTGAGCAGGCCCTGGGCGATGGCGTGGGTCTGTTGCGTGCGTCGGCAACGAAAGAAGTACTCGAGCTGTAGGCGGTCCGCTTCGTCGACCGAGCCGTCCTCGTTGACGGCAAGCTCAAGCGCGGTGCGATCATTCAGATCGTAGAGCTTGAGCACGCGGGGCTCCGAATCGAGTGGGCTCAGCGGGCTCTCAGGCACCTCTGCCCCCATGACGTCTTCGCTCATCGGGAGCGCCGTACCAGCCACGTGCTCCATCATCGTCTCTGAAACGAGGTCATGGTCATGGGATGCCATGCTCAGCTCGGCCGCATCATCTGCCAGTGCCACCATGGTCGGCGGCTCAAGCTCGGGAGCGACCGCAGCCTGGGAGCGCAGCCGCGTCTGGCTCGGCATGGGGCCGCAACCTAACGATGTAATGAGCGTCACGCTCATGGCGATGCGATTTACCTGACCCATGACTCACTTCCCTCCTGGGGAGGGGTATTGCAGCAGTCGGGCCAGCGCATTTACGCCGTTGAAATGCTTCACGAAAAAACGCGGTGGGCACGCGCTTCATCCCTGAAAATCGAGCGGTCTTTTCCGAAAATCGGAGGTTTAGGCGGGCGGTCTTACGGAGTTCAGCAGTTGCGCCCAACGAGCTCGCTCTTCGTCAACTCTGATCGTGTCAGGGTCGCCGGCGGGTGCTTCTGAGACGGCGCCAGGGTTGTCGACTCTTAGCGCGAGTGCATACAGCTCGGTGTCTTCCCGTTGCATGCGCAGCATGAGCCTCTTGAGCAAGCGGCCGATCGTTTTGTAGAAATCTTGGGGCGAGGTCTCCGCCGTTCGCGGGTCTGCGTAGCGCCGCTCAAACTCGAGAAACCCGTCATAGATATCGCCAAGATCCGCGTACAGCGCGCGGGCGCTTTCGGCCACGGACGCGTCCTCGTGCTCAAACAGACTGGGATACAAGGCCTCGTTTTCCATGCGCTGATGAACGAGCAAGGCGCCCTTGAAACGGGCTACGAGCGTGCGCACCGTCCGAACAGACTCAGGCGACGCGGGCGTTTGCATCGCCATCACGATTTCGCCGCCCATCTTCAGCAGACCGGCGTGCTGTCGGCGAAACACATTGGTCTCCGTCATCGCAGCCTCCAGTCCGTACAACTGTACGATACTGACGGGCAACCTGGATCAGCTAACCTGCGCTTTGCGTGCTGTCCCACAGACTCATGGGTGACTCTGACCGGCCACGTTGCGCTTTGATCACAGCGCCGCTCGAAAACGACCCGCTGATCGAATTTGCGCGTTGCCTTACCCTGGGGCTTCGATGGTAGGAGCGCTCAGGTTTACGCTTGGCGCTGTGCCCACGCTCTCGCGCAACAGAAAGCTCGTGATCGCGACCAGCATACCGAGGCGCTCCCCGCACCGGCCCGAGCCGCGCGGTTCCCAAGTCAGGTCAAGCTGCTTGATTAACTCCTCGGCGCTGCCCGGGCGCCTACGCAGAAAGTCGCCCGCGACCTTGCGCACATCGATCACCTTTGGTGGTAGTGTGCCGCCCTCTCGTTGCAACAGACCCGTTCCGTAATGCCCCCAGGAACAGACCACGTCGTCCGGCCGATAAAACGACTGCCATGCCTGACCGAAC
>JBBSJC010000784.1:0-2993 GCA_038257655.1 Polyangiales bacterium
GAAACGACATGAAGAGATGAAACACGTGAACCATGTCGTGATGCACATCGAGTCGTACGTCCACGCCCGCTTCGCGCGCGCGTGAGGCAACGCGCACCGCATCGTCGAGCAGTGCCTCGGCGCCGCCCGCCTGGATCAGCAGCGGCGGCAGCCCCTTGAAGTCGCCTCGCACCGGCGACACGAGCGGATGTTTGGGATCTTGCCCAGCAAGCAACCAACCGGCGCATTGCTCGAGATGGGGGCGCACGATGTAGTCGTAAGGGTAGTGCAGGGCGATTGTGCTGCCCCCGCCGCCGATTTCGGCCCAAGGCGAGATCACGATCGCTGATGCCGGCAGGGGAAGGCCCAGATCGCGCAGCTGAAACAGCGTCGCCAAGGCGAGTCCGCCCCCAGCCGAGTCGCCCGCGATTACGATGCGTTCCGGGGCGATACCCTCACTCAATAGATATCGGTAGCCCGCGATGCTGTCTTCGATCGCGGCTGGAAATGGATGCTCGGGGGCGAGTCGATAGGCGAGTGCGAGCGCGTCGCAACCGGAGGCCTTGCACAGGCCCGTAATCAGGTTCCGATGGGTCAGCATCGAGCCAAGGATGTAACCGCCCCCGTGCAGGTAGTAGATCACGGCGTCGTGGCTGCTGCCGCGCGGTTTGAACCAAGTCGCCGGCACACCGTTGGCATCGATCTCGGTGCTCGGCGTCTCGCGCGCAACATCCGATGGCTGCAGCAAACCCTCCGCAAGCTTGCGCTGATTGGTCGGCGACAAGCGCTTCAACACGGGCCCATACAGACGCATGAACTCGGCCGCGATCTCCATCTCCAGGGACCACGACGGGCGCTTGGGGCCACGAAGCGCCCGGCGCGCGGCAAACGATGCGCGGAGCACGGGATTTTGTGTGAGCCGCTGAAACAGATCCATGGACGGGACTGTACCCGAGTTTGAGCGGCTCACGCTCTCTTCAGGAGCTGCCCTTGGCGGCGCTACGCTTCTTCTTTTGCGGTAGCGCGGTGGTCGTGGGCACTGCGCGCGGCAGCTCCGGCAACGAAAGTAGGCTTGCGAGCTCCTCGAGACGGTTGAGCTGCACGGTCAGATAAAAGGGCGACAGCGCACGCATTTTATCGAGGGCTTCGCTTGCGATCCGCAACGCGTTGTAAGGGCCCGCATCCTCGGGCACCACGTCGACCGCGCGCGCCAGTGCAAAACTGGCAACGAGCTCAGCGACGGAGTCTTCGTAGGCCAACGCCTGCTTCTGTCTGACGCTGATGCGGGCGCGAGGCCCCGTGGCGCGTGCTGAGGCGCTGGGCGCCGCGCCATGATCGATTCTGGCTAGGCCCGTCGAGGGCGGAGCGACGACCCGCGGCGGACGCGTCCGCATGCGCCGCAGCATGCGCGCAACACGCGTGGTCTCACCCCGCTCTAGCTGCTTGTGCAGCTCGGGCATGGCCTCATCGTTTTTGGTTTCAAACGCCGCAAGCTGTGCCTGCACGCGTATGCGATCGGAGGCGAGCCCTTCAGCGAGGGCGCTCAGGTGCGCCGCGGCGCGCAACGTCAAGCGGTCCGCCACGGCCCCGCCCAGCTCTTCGGCTTGGGTAATCAGCTTGCGCACGCAATCGCAAGCCGGCGCATCGAAACCGCGCGCTCCGTCCGCTTCGAGCGCATCGAGGTCCGCTTCGACGGAGGCGAGATCCATTTAGGGCGCGTCCCCCAACGTCGTCAGTTTGAGCGGCACCGGGCGCGGCACGGGCGCCATTTCGACGCGGCGATTTTTGGCCCGATTATCCTCGGTGTCGTTCGGTGCAACGGGATGGTTTTCGCCAAAACCTGCAGCAAACAGTGCCTCTTGCGGCACCCCTGCTTCACGTAGCCCGCGCACGACCGTCAGCGCGCGCTGCATACTCAGCTCCCAGTTGTCCTGATAACTACGCATGGCGCCGCGCATCTTGAGATCATCGGTGAAGCCGCTGACCATCAACGATTCGCTTTTGGAAGCCAGGTAGGCGGCAAGCGGCGGCGCCATCTCGCGCAACAGGCGCTGGCCTTCGCCGCGCAAGTCCGCCGAGTTGAGCGCAAAGAGCACGCTGCCGCGGATGCCGATCCGGCCCTCGGTGAACGTGATCAAACCGGCGCGCAGTGGCCCCGCGAGCGCGGTCTCCAGCTGGGTCAGGCGTTTCGTTGCCACCTGTCGCTTGGCGCGCTCATCGGCGAGGTCGTGGGCCATGCTGACGTCGAAGCTGATGATCCACACGAAAAACAGCACGAACACGCCGAGCAGACACGCCATCAAATCGCCAAAGGCGGTCCAGATCGGCAGCGAGTTCGTCGTGTCTTCCTCAGGCGGAAACATCGGAATGCTCCGCATGTCCGTGGTCACCGCTGCCGCCCTGTCCAGGCGTCACACGTAAGCTGCGCAGTTGCTCGAAGAGCTCGCGCTGAAACTGCAGCTGCCGCGCGAACACTTCCTGGGTCGAAGCCAGTTGATCGCCGAGCGCATCCGCCGCCGCACCGCGACCTGCTCGCTCGACGGCGCCTTCAATTTCGCCGAGGCTTTCGATCCAAGTCTTGGCCGCCTCGCGCTGGCGCTCGACACTCGCGGCAAACATCTCGGCCACCGCGGCCATCTCCACGCTGTTGGCCTTGAGCACGCTCGCGGCTTCATGCACGAGCACGGTGGTGCCTTCCAGGCTCTTGCCCAGGCCCTGCGCATGCGCATTCAGCTCATCAGACAAAAGCTTCGCATGACCGGTCTGATGCGCTTCGAGCGAGGCGAGCACGTGCTGAAGGCTCTGCGCGCCGGACGCGAGCGCTTCGAAGGCAGTCTTAGCGCGTCCGGCCTGTTCTGCGTCGGCCTGCGCGCGCTGCGCCAGCACCTCTTCGATGCGCAGCGCCGTGCCGCCCAAGGCTTTATCAAGCCGCTGCGCCACGTGCTCGGTGTGCTCACTGCGCAACAAGTCGGACTCTTCGGCCGATTTGGCCAGGCGCTCCCAGCGATCGGCCA
>JBBSJC010000785.1:0-2991 GCA_038257655.1 Polyangiales bacterium
CGATGTGGCCGACTACATCGACAACTACTACAACCTCATCAGACTCCACTCGCACCTCGACTACGTTTCGCCAATCGAGTTCGAGACCAACGCGCACCGCTGAAAATCAAGCAGTCAAATCTGTCCGCCAAATCGGGGCAATTCCATGCACCGCGGCGCTCCACGGAACTACAGCCCCCTCTCTGCTGCCCGAGAACGCACGTGTTGGTCGCGACCTACCCATAGCGGCGTGAACGTTTACTGGCGATCAACTACGGAGCCAACCGCGTTCGCTTTGCCAATCCGGTGCGCGTAGGGTCACGCGTGCGCGCCAAGCGCCGACTGATCGCTGCGGAGCGCAAGAGCGCGACCTCTCTGCAGCTCACGCACGGAATCACGATCGAGATCGAGGGCGACGCCAAGCCTCCCTGCATCGCTGAGGCCCTCACCCTTCTGTACTACAATCCGTGACGAATCGATATCTCTCCATCGAAACTCGCAAGCGTCAAGCAGCGAAGCGGGCAGCTGCTGTGCATGGTGAATTGCGGCGCCTCGGCGCGGAATGCCCGACAAACAAGCGGCAGATTCGGATACTTGCGCCGTTCGCGTCTGTCTGAAGACTGACGGCGATGCGCGCGGCGTAGAGTCAGGGAAGTCAGAGGGAGCAGCATGAGTATTACGTTCAGCGGCAAGGTTGCGATCGTGACGGGTGCAGGCGGAGGCCTAGGGCGCTGTCATGCGCTTGAGCTCGCACGCCGCGGTGCCAAGGTGGTGGTCAACGATCTGGGCGCTTCGCTCGATGGATCGGGAGGCGGTTCCGAGGCCGCCAACAAGGTCGTCGCCGAGATCTGTGTCGCAGGTGGACAGGCCATCGCCAACGGAGCATCGGTCGCGAATGAAGCGGGCGCCCAAAGTCTGGTGGAGGATGCCCTGCGTGCGTTCGGCACGGTGGACATCCTGATCAACAATGCTGGCATCCTGCGCGACAAGACATTCAGCAAGGTCACGCTCGATGACTTTCGCCTCGTGGTTGACGTTCATCTGATGGGGGCCGTGTATTGCAGCAAGGCAGTCTGGCCGGTGATGACCGCGAAGCACTACGGTCGCATTCTGATGACCACTTCTTCCACCGGTCTGTACGGCAATTTCGGCCAATCGAACTATGGCGCCGCCAAACTGGGCCAAGTGGGTCTGATGAACACACTCAAACTCGAGGGAGCCAAATACAACGTCAAAGTCAATGCCATCGCACCCATCGCTCGGACGCGAATGACCGAAGACATGGGCATCTCGGATGCGATCCTTGACAAGCTCAAGCCAGAGCTCGTCACGCCAGCAGCGCTATACCTTTGCAGCGAAGAGGCTCCCTCTGGCTTCACGATTGAGGCCGGAGCGGGTTACTATGCACGCGTTGCAACCGTTGAAGCCAAAGGCGTCAAGCTTGGATCGACCGTGAGCCTAGAGCAGTTCGCCGAGCACTTTGCGGAGATCAGCGACCTCGCGGGGGCTAAACCCCACGAGAATGGCGGCGAGATTGTCGCCAAAGCCGTAGCGGAATAGGTCCGTCCACTGCGTGATGGCTCCGATGCCAACCAGTTCACGCCGTAGCCGCGTAAGGTGTACTGCCCCTAGGGAACTGTACGCTACCTTCAAGTTTGCCACGGAGCCGTTCTGCGCTCGGCGGTCTCGTCAGCGGTGCCAACCGCGTCGGTCACGGGGTCATCGGCCAGTCGAGGATCGGCACCCCAAAGGGAAGGCGCGATGAGAAGTCGTCGCAGCTGAAGGCAAGCAAGGGCTTGAGCTCATCTAGTCGTAGAGCCCGCAGATGCTGAGCCATGGGGTGCTGGCATGCTCCGATCTCGATGCGTACCCGAGCACGGCTGAGCGTCATGCGCGCGCGGGTATCGACCGACGTACGCAAGATCGTGCCGGCATGATTCGAGTAAGTGACCAGGTCACTGGCAGGCACGGCGAGGCCAGGACCACGCCGACCTCGAATACGCACGATGTCAGCGGCGCCGCCCGGTTCGGCGACAGAGAAGCTGAAGTCGCGTCCCGACAAGTCGGCGTCGATGCGTGTAACGAACTTGGGAAATCCCCAGAGCTCGAGCCCAGCGGCCCGCGCCTGAGGGATCGTGACCGGCATGTCGACCACGTAGGCGCCAATGGGCCCCCAGTCCTTACTTTCTTTGCGCAGCACGTAGCGGAGGGGCCAGCGAGGCGTGGATCGGTCAGGTCGCTGCACCACGATCGCGAGCACGACCTCCCGATAAGGCCCGATGCCGACTCGGCGATAGTCGTAGTAGACCAGGGCCGCGGCGGCTCGGCCACGTGCGAACTCCACGGCGACGAGCCCCGTGTGCTTGAGGAGGTCGCGCGCTGCGTCCAGCTCAACCTGGTAGACCAACATGCGCGCCGACGAGTCGCGAAACAGCATGGGCACATCGACCTTCCCCTGTGACGTCAGCGCCTGCTGCTGCGCGACGTCATAGAAAGTGCGTGTGCGGGCTTGGCTCGTGTAGCGCGTCTTCATGGTACCTCCGGCCGTGCGTTCGGTAAGCTCGGCTCACCCAACACTTACACGTACACGCGTCACCTATTTAGACAAGATGGATGTTCGAATACGAGAGCCGACACCGCCTGCATGGCACCAACTGGCAGGTCGACGGCGCTTGGCGTGTACCTCTCGCTCCGGGGAGGGCGAAAGGTGCGACCATCGATGCCGTGCGGTTGCTGTCCATGGGTGTGCAGCGAGCACGATGCTCTCGCCGCCCCTTCACCTTTTGCGGCCTGACCGAGCCGACTCTATGCGACCGCAAGCAGCCCTTGCACCGCGCGCTCGCGCTATCACTGAACGCGGCAGGACTTGTTGTTCTCCCAGCCCCAGCCGTCGCCGTCCGGGTCCGAACTCGTGGACGCACACACGGGGTAGCCACCCACCGTCGCCGGGCTCCCGCTCTCGGCCGTGACGCGGCAGGACTTGTTGTTCTCCCAGCCCCAGCCGTCGCCGTC
>JBBSJC010000786.1:0-2989 GCA_038257655.1 Polyangiales bacterium
GTAGCGCTCGAGGAGGTCGAAGTGAGCTTTGCGAACGGCCTGTAAGGAAACGGATGAGACGCCTCCGCGCCAGCACAGCACGAGCACATGGCCCAGGGAGGCCACGCAGTGTTCGTCGTCCGTGGATGCGATGTGAACGGTCTCGGTCGTTGGGGTCGCCATCACGGCCATCATAACCGATGGGCGCGGCCGACCGCGACAAGCGCGCTCGGGACGCCGTAAGTTCCGCGCGTTAGGGTGTAAGCGGACAGTCGGCGGCGCAGCCGGCGCAGCGTGTCTCGCACTTGTAGCTGCCTGCGACCGCCTTCAGTGCGCCCTTCAAGAACGGGCCGGGGGTGGAGGCGCGCACGGCTGCAATGACTTGCGGCGGGGTGACGGTGCCGCCTGGGCCGACCGCTTTCTCGAGGGCGCCGTTGAGCGCCTTTTTGATCATCGGGCGCAGGGGGAAGGGCGGAGCTTTGACGAAGGTGTCGAAGAGTGTCTGTGCGTTGCCTTGAAACTTGAAGTCAGCCACGGCGATTCTCCCAGCGTTGAGCCCGCTGCGGGCAAGCGATAGTTGAACGCAAGGTAGCGCTGCTTGGCGAGCGAGGCTCGTGCGCGCGACATCACAGACAACGATTCGCAGCACACGAGTGTGTACCTTGCGACTGTGGACCTTGCGACTGTGGAGCGTGCGGCGCAGGACCACGCGAGTGCTTCGCTACGCAGCGCGCTACGCTGCGCACCGTGCGTATCGCGTTTCTATTGATTGGCGATCTGAGCCTGACCTCGGGCGGGTTCACCTACGATCGTATGTTGATCGAACGGCTCCGCGAGCGCGGTCATGGGGTCGACGTGGTAGCGCTGCCGTGGCGGCGTTACTTACAGCAAATAGCGGGCAGCTTGGCTTCGATACCGTGGCCTCGACCCCTGGCGGAATACGAACTGGTGCTCGAGGATGAGCTCGCCCACCCGAGGTTGACTGTCTGTAACGCGGTGCTGCGTTCCATGGGCATTCCGGTGGTCGCGCTCGTGCACAATCTGACCAGGCGTCAGCCGCGCCTTGGTCTTCCGCGGCTGAAGCGGGCAGTTGAGACGCTCTATCTACGGGGCTTGGATGGAGCGATTTGCGTCTGCGAAGACACGCGGCGCGATGTCGCGCGTTCGCTGTCATCACATGCCGTGACCACGGTCGCTTATGCGGGGCGCGACCATGTTGTTTCGCATGTTACCGAAGCGGAGGTCGTCGCTCGGGCGCGTGAGTCGGGGCCGTTGCGGGTGGCGATGTTGTGCAACGTGTCTGCCCATAAGGGATTGCATCGCTTGCTCGCGGCCATGGCAAAGCGGCCTACGGATCACGTGCATCTGCACGTGGTAGGTTCGCTTTCGGACCTTCGCTATGCGCAGGCGCAGCAAGCTTTTATTCGAGCGCATGGCTTAGCTTCTCGCGTGCACTGGCATGGTGAATTGCACGGTGATGCGCTGTGGGCGCAACTAACGTCTGCTCAGGTGCTGGCCTTACCTTCTGATCGCGAGGCGTTGCCGCTGGCTGCGATCGAAGCGTTGGGGGCGGGCCTGCCGGTCTTGGTGACGGCACACGGGGGGGCCGGTGAGCTTATCCGCGACCGAGTCGACGGGCGCTTGCTCGAGCCCGATGACGTGGACGCTTGGGGTTTGGGGCTGAGCGAGCTCGCCAACGACCGCGAGCTACTTGCTCAGATGAGCTCGGCAGCCCTGAGCCGTTACCATGCGCAAGGCACGTGGGCGCAGACTGCCGAGGTCGTGGAGGCGCTACTATTGAAGATCAGTGCGCGCCGTACTCGGCGCCGCCCATGGTTCCGTTGAAGGTGTCGATCAAGGACCAGCCGCCCCACCAGGTGCGCTTGTAGAGCTTCACCGTGCCTGCGGCCCAGCCCGTGTTCCACAGATTGGTATGGTTTCTTTGGCCGCGTGGATTTTCGTAGTCGACCTTGAGTGACTTGCTCTTAGGAGCGGAGAAATCGATCACGATCTTATTCGCCAAATCGGCCGCTTCGACCTGCCAGCGAAGGCCGGTGCTCGTCTCGGTGACGTTGGCGGACTGGGTGAGCAGCTCCTTGGTAAAGTTCCAATCGTAGAGCTTACCCTCGTGATAGAAGGCAATGAGCACCTTCTTGCCGAGTGGGATGCCAAAGGCGACGGGCTCGCCGCCACCGACGTCGAGGCTGATGTTGGTCAACAGGGCACCGGTCTTGGCGCTCTTGAGGTTGTTACAGTTGAGCCAGATCCAAGGGTTGGTAAGGTCGTTGCCCCAGTTTTTGTCCTGGTAACCTGCAGAGGTTGCAGGCACGACATCGAAGATCTCGCCGTTCAGGGTGACTGTGCCTGAGTATTCAGACTTCATGCCGGGCACGTGCCAGTACATGGCGAAGGCATTGAGCTGCTGCGCGATTTGAGATGCGCCGTAACCCACGGAGTAAGACAGGACTTTGGTGACCTGTAGATCCCAGGTCATGGTGCCGGCATCGGACATGTACTCGGGGTGCGCAGCGGCGTCGGCGGCGCTCAGCGATGCGGAGCCTGCTAGCTCGACGTCGTTCGCGGTGTTGGGGCCGATCTGAACGTCCATGTAGCCGATTTCGGCGTTCAGGCTGTCGATGCCGTAGAAGTTGTTAATCTCGAGGGAGCCGTTTTCGGCCCAGGTTCCTGCTTTAATCATCGCGTAGGACGGCTTGATGCCTGCGGCTTTATTAGCCGGCAGTTGGCCGAGAATCGGTTCCGCACCGCCTAGGTCGGGATTGACGACGTAGTACTCGATGAAAAACGGCTGAAGGGCGCCGGTGGTGCGGTTCTGGGCAACAAAGGAGTGCCACCACCAGTCATAACCATTGTCTGACAGGGGGTTGTCTGCGTAGCCGAACTCGGCGCCGGCGTCTGGCGCGAGCATGTAGCCGTTGCGGCGATCGTCGTCGCAGGCGGATAGGGGTACGGCAGCCGCGCATAGTAACGCGGTCGAAAGCATCTGACGCGA
>JBBSJC010000787.1:0-2985 GCA_038257655.1 Polyangiales bacterium
ATACGGGTTACTGCGTTCCTGAAGGTTGTGGCGACGGTAGGGTAGGAGAAGCCGGTCAGGAAGAGTGCGACGGGACGCCGGGCTGCCGGCCCGATTGCACGATAGGCTGCGTGTCCGATGCCCAATGCTCCGACGGGGATGCCTGTAACGGCAGCGAAGACTGCGAGCGTACCACGGGGGAGTGTACGCCCGGACCGGTCTTACCCTGTGTAGACGGCGACGCTTGCACGCGAGATGGAGAGTGTTCGCCGAGCACGGGCTGCACTTTTGCGCTGATCGATGCAGACCGAGACGGCTATGCGCCCGGCTCCTGCAGCGCGAGCTCGTTGCTAAAGGGAGGCGATTGCAACGATAACGATCCCACCGTGTTTCCGGGCGGCACCGAATACTGCGATGCCATCGACAACGACTGCGACGGCATGACGGACGAAAGTGCCGTGCAAGCGACCTGCTACCCCGATGCGGATGGGGATGGCTTTCCGATCGAGCAAGCACCACTCACCGCTTGCAGCTGTCCCAAGGGCACGCTACCCGTGCGCGACGATGGGCAATGGGATTGTTGGGACGATGCGGCCGACGCTGGTCGCGACGTGTTCCCCGGGCAAACGCTGTCGTTTGCATCCGGTTACAACGCTCGCTGCGCGGCCGGCACGATGCCGTGCAAGGTCATCAAGAGCTACGACTACGACTGCAACGGCCAAGAGCAGCCGCTTTACACCGAGCAAAACCGCACGGCCTGTGGCGCGCTCGGCGGAACATTGGGCTGCACACCCTCAGGTTACAAGGGCGCGGCGCCGGCCTGCGGCGAGGCTGCGCCTTATCTCACTTGCAGGCCGAACGGTGGTTTGCTCGGAGGTTGTGCAGAGCTGACGAACGACCTTGCGCAAAGTTGTCGCTGAACGGACGCACGAAGCCAGGCGAGACTAAGGGCGGGACCTAAGGTGCGCCCACTTTCGCGGCAGGTTTCCCAGCAGGCTTTGCAACGGGGCTCCCTGCCGGCTTGAGCGCGGGCTTTGCAGCAGTGTCCGCCTCAGGTTTGCTGCCAGCGCTGTCTGCCGGCTTGCTAGGCTTTTGAGCGGGCTTGTTCCCAGCACCTGCCACGGCTTGAATGCCGGGCTTGCTTGAGGACACGTCCTCCGTAGCGGGAGCGGTTTGGCTTGCGGACTCGGCTTGGCCCAGGTCGATCGTTTGCGTCAGTCGCTGGCGGCCCAGGCGCGTGGCCGGGAACTTGGCGCTGCGCAGCGCCGGTTCCATGCACGGCTGCAGGCTGCTAGGCGTGATGAAGACGCCCTCGACCTTGCCCTCGCCCGTGACCACGAGCGACAGCCGAGCTTGCTTGAGCTTTCCTTCGCCGTGGCTGAGGCAGCTCTGAAGGGTCTTGCGCAATGGCGCGATCGTTACTTCGATTGCCGCCGAATCTAAAGAGTAAGGTCGCGGATCTACCGGGGCCTGTACGGGCTCGGGCGCAGCTACGGTCATAGGCTTTGCCTTCACCGGTACGGCTTCGACCTTCGGCGCGCTGGGTGGGGTATCGATCACGCCCAAGGCTTCACGTGCCTTCACGCGCACCGGTTCGGAGCTCAACGGGTCCATGGCGACGTCTTCCAAGGTGGAGCGTGTCGTCTGCGCCCGCAGGTCACCTAGCACCGACAGCGCTGCGTAGAGCGCGGGCCCGAGCTCAGAGCCCGCGGGCTCCGCGTGATGCATGCGCACGAAACGTTCCAGACTGTTGACCGCAGGACGATGCTCGAACGCTCCCAAGGCTTGAAAGACCGAGACTAGATCGGCAGGTGTGGTCTGCGGATCGTCAGCTTGGGTCACGAGCAGCGGTGCCGCTTGCTTGAGCTTCATGCGCATGGCGGCCTGCGCCAAGGCGCCCACGGGCGGTGCTGCGACACCGTTCAGAAAGGAGCCGCGCGTGCGCAGGGCTGCGAGCACTTCGACTTCGCCGATTTCGCGCGTTGCAAGCCGCGCACATGCACTGCGTGAAACCGGCTCGGGGCTAGCCACGTCCGCGCACAGCGCGATCAACTCTGCGGTGATCGTCGCATCAGGGAGCGTCGCCAGGCGATCGATTGCAAAGGCTCGCGCGGGCGCCATCCGGCTGTCAGCCAGCTGCGCCATCGTCAGCAGTTGATCGTGAATCGATGGTTGAGGTGAAGCTGCGCTGAGTGTGCTCGGCACAAATCCCGAGGGACGCAGGTTGATGCTGCGCAAGGACTTGCCGAGGGGACGCTCAAAACGGGTGGCTCCCGTCAGATCCAAGAACCTCAGATTGCCCGCCGCGGTGGCGACCCAGGTGCCCCCGGGCTCGATGCTCGTGCCGATCACGTCGTGCTCGAAGATGCGCAGCCAGCGCACCTCGTCGACGCCCGCGCCAAGCCCGAACACCGTGCGATAGAAGCGCAGCACCAGCTGGTCGTTTTCGGCGCTTTGACCTTCGTTCTCGAGGCCGACGCGCCAATCGACTTGCACCTTGTTCGTGGCGCTATCGGGAGTGGCCACGGGCTTAGAGCCATCGCGCATGATCGCCGGCTGACCGGGTAAGCTGCGCTTGAGCGGTGCATACAGCGCAATCGGCCCGTCGCGGTGGTCGGGAATGTCTTCCATCACGCGCACAAGGCCGTGCTCACCGATAAACACGCGGCCGCGGTCGACGACTGCATGACCGACGACCATGTTCGTAAAGTTCCAGCGCGCAAGCTCGAGACCATTCGCGGCGGCCAACACAGAGAGACGTTGACCGGCCCAGGGCACAAGCACCCGATCACCGAGCAACGCGGGGACACCCACCGCCAGTTTGAGCGTCTGGCGCCAGCGCACGCGTGAGCCTTCGACCAAGCTCACTTCGGAGCGTGCTGGTTGCCCTGGGTATGAGACTGCGACCACGAGCGTGTTACCCATACCGTCTGCGCCGATAAGCTCGCCTTCGTCATCGATGACCACGCGTACGGCACCCGTCGCAAGGTCGCGCACGACGATGCC
>JBBSJC010000788.1:0-2953 GCA_038257655.1 Polyangiales bacterium
CCCCGCGAGGATGCATGAAGCAGACAACAGTCTGCTCGCCGCCGCGCGTGTACAACACGCCTTCTGACTCACCGCCGTCTTGTGCCACGAGCGGAACGTTGTCGACGCGTGTGCCCTCCGGAAGCTTACTAAAGCTCCACATGGACATACCTTTGGTGTAGCGCAGGATTTGCATGGATTATCGTCCGCCTGTGATGAGCTGCACCTGGTCGCGCATGGCCGCGCGCACTTGCTCGGCCACTTTCAAGGGCTTTTGCGTGTCGATGTTGACGGCCTGAATGTCGTGGGTCTTGAACGAATCCCAGGCTGCGTCGGCCCCCGCGCGCGCCGCTTCACCCGGGCCGTGGGTGGCGCCGCGCGGATGCCACATGATCGTCGCCTCTTCGATTGGGTTACCCCCCATGGTGCCGGCGTGAAGGAAGCCTATCTCGTCATAGTCGACGTTGCGATGATAGTAAGGTAGGCGCAAGACACCGCGCTCGCTCTGGGCGGGATGCGGTACGAAGTTACACACCCAAAAGCCTTGACCGCGAAACAGAGCAAAGGCCGAGGGCGGTACGTGATTGCGATCGGCCGTAACCGGCCTGAAGTCCGTGTTGTGAAAACGGTAAGGGAAGAGGTCGCCCTTCCAGCCCACCGTGTCGATCGGATGCCGGTCGTAATAAAATGAGGTATGGCGGCCATCGCGACGCACCCGCACCTCCCATTCTCGCTGGTCCGCGTCGGACATGGCCGCAGGCTCGGGCACTGCGATCACCGTCGGATCGTAAGGGTTGTGTCGACCCAGATGTGCAAAGTCCACGGTCTCAATCGCAGAGACAGTCTGCATAATCAAAAAGTAATTGTCGCGCGTGTGCGGAACGACGCGAAAGGTAATGCCGCGCGGGATGATAAGATAGTCGCCAGGGGCAAAGCTAAGGGGACCGAACTCGGTCTCGAGCACACCCTCACCACGATGGACGAAGTAGAGTGTGTCCGCATCGCTATCGCGGTAGTAAAACGGCATGGCTACGCTGCGCCGACTTACGGAGATCGTGACGTCATCATTCCAAAAACAACGCAGTGGCTCTGCACGAGCGTCCAGGCGATCGGGAGAGTCGAGCTTGGTGCCGTCGACATCGCCTGGCGCGCCATCACCCTCGACGCGCACCCAGGCCGTGGGCTCGTGGCGACGGTACAGCTCGGCGACCGGTCCAAGAAAGCCGCCGCGACCGATCTCTTCTTCTTTGATGCCTTCGGGAAGGTCGACGTGGGCTTGCTTGGGCGTAATGCCTTTTTGATGATGAATCCAGCTCTTCATGACGCAAAAAATAGAACACGTTCACCTCTGTTTCGCAAGCCTCAACGGCTGCTACCAAGCCGACAAAACGAGGCTTGACGCGTCGAATAGAACATGTTTCATTCTTGGCGTCTGCCTCGGAGGAATCATGTCGAGCCGCGCGCTACCACAACTGTCTGCCCGCATTCCGCTTCCACCCTTCCCCAATGGCTGGTTCAGCGTCTGTTTCGCAGACGAGCTCAAGACTGGTGATGTGAAGCGCATCCAGGCCTTTGGCCAAGAAATCGTGCTGTTCCGTGGCGAAGACGGTCAGGCGCGCGCCCTCGACCCCTACTGCTCGCACCTGGGGGCGCACCTCGGCGTCGGCGGCAAAGTGGTCGGCAATCGCATCCAGTGCCCCTTCCACGCCTGGGAATACGACGGCGACGGCAAGTGCGCGCACATCCCTTACGCGAGCAAGATCCCGCCGCGCGCCAAGCAGGAGACGTATCCCCTGCGCGAGGTCAACGGCTACATCACGCTTTGGCATCACGTCGAAAAGTCGCCTCCGAGCTACGAAGTTCCCGAGATCCCAGAGGTCAAGGATCCGAACTATCGCCTGTTCAAGCAGAACACCTGGGAAGTGAACACGCACCTGCAAGAGGTGTTCGAGAACGCGATCGATATCCCGCATTTCGTCGTCGTGCATGGCATGGACGTAACGCGCTCGAAGTTCGAGACCGAGGGTCCGTTCGGCGCGCTCGAGCTCGACATGAAGCGTCCCGACGGCGAAGCGCAAGCGCAGGTCGATGAGAAGCAAGAGAGCCAGATCCGCTCCTTCGTATGGGGCCCTGGCCTGTCGTTGACACGGGTGAGCGGCTGGATGAAGGGCGTATCAGTGCAGACGCTCACGCCGATCGCGCAGGACAAAATCCAGATTCGCCACCGCTATTACGTGAGCGACGAAGCCCCCAAGGAGAAGATGGAAGAGTTCTTCGACTTCTACGCGCTCGACTGGGTGCGCGACTTCGATATCTGGAATCAGAAGAAGTACCGTCCGATTCCGTTGCTCGCCGACGGCGATGGCGACGTCGGTAAGTTTCGCCGCTGGTACTCGCAGTTCTATTCGCAGCCGGTTGAGCACGCGGCTGAATAGGAGCGTCCAGCGTCACTGAGGGTCGCGCTTGGCGATCGGCGCGGGCTATGCTGCGTCCATCATGCTGAACTCCACTCTGACAAAACCACTCCGCAGGTGGTTGTGTTGTGCGACGTTGCTGGGCGCCTGCGGGAGCGAGCCTGAGCGCGCGCCTTCGCCACCACCGCCGCTGCCGGCGGCCCCTACGACCCCGACAGCCCCCGTGGATCCCGCAGCAGCGGTCGCTGACGAAGACGAGCCTACCGAGCCTTCCGCCGTCGCGGCAGCGGAGCGCGAGGGAGACGCGCCTAAGGGAAACGAGTCCACCGCTGCTGAGACAACCCGCAAGGCCAAGCCAGGCGCTTCGCTCTATGACCGAGAGCCCGGGCGCAAGACCGAGGCATCGACGCCTGCACCGAAGCCGAGCGCGAAGCCCGTGATCAAAGTCGACGTAGGCAAGCTCGCGGCCGCGCAACCCGTACCCGCCCCCAAGCCGGATAGTAAGCCCGACCCCAAGCCAGAGCCTGCGCCGACCTCCTTTGCGATGCCGGGCTCTGATC
>JBBSJC010000789.1:0-2903 GCA_038257655.1 Polyangiales bacterium
GATCGCCGCCCTCACGCGCGAAAGCGCTCGGCAAGTCGCGCAAATCGCGGACGTCGGTTGGCAGTTGCTGATCGATCCTAGCGAAGTAGCCCCGAGCCGTGGCGGCTACCTGGTGGTGCTCGAAGCGCCGGATGCCAGTGGCGCGGGCACGTTTGCGGTGTCCGATCTGATCTACATACCAAAAGGCGCGCGACTTGCGGCCGAAGGGATCAAACGCGCGCTGCTGATGAGCGCGACGCGCACGGATGCCGAGCCGCCGCCGGAAAGTTGGGAGCGCGTACCGGCGCTGCCGTTTGCACCGTTTGAACAAGCCACCCCAGGCGCGTTGCCCCTGAGCCTGGGCGCGCTGACGGTGGAAGCAGGCGACACGGGGACGGGGCAAGGCGCTCAGACCGTGCGGGTCTCGCTCCATGGACAAACGCGCGCCGTGCCGCGCTATTGGCTGGCACGGATGCTCTTTCGCATAGCGCTGCACGGCTACCGGCTCGGTTATGTTGAAACCTACGAGGGCTTTTTTTACGACGATACCCACGGCAAGTACCTGCTCGGCCTGCGCGGCGTGCCGCCCGTCGAAGCGACGCGGGTCGAGTTGGAGGTATTTGTCAAGGCGCTTTACTATGCCGTCGCGCCGGAAGGATACGTAGAAGACTTGCGCTGAACGCTCGTGCGTCGAGTGCTCAAGCTTCCTGTTACCAAGCCGTCCAACCCCCATCGACGGTCACGACCGAGCCGGTGACGTAGGACGAAGCAGGCGCAGCCATGAACACGACGGCGCTTTCAAGCTCGCCAGGGCGACCGAGCCTGTCCATCGGGCAAAACTGGCGCATGCGTGCCTGTTGGTCATCGGCCACCTCGCCCACTGCCGGATCGATCGTCATTTCCGTGGGGAAGTAGGCAGGGGCGAGCGCGTTGACGCGGATGTTGTGCTTGGCCCATTCGACGGCGAGATGACGGGCGAGGTTGTTGACGCCGCCCTTGGCCGCCGCGTAGCCCACCGCGCGATGGACACCATTGCCGCCCGAGCCCATCACCGACGAGATGAGAATGATGCAGCCGCCGCTTTGACGCGCGATCATGCGCTGGGCTGCCACCTGACTGACCTCGAAGCTCGCCGTGAGATCAAGCGCGATGCAGTCGTCCCATTTCTGTCGCGTGTGTGCTTCGGCACGACCTAAGGGCGCGATCCCGGCGCCGTGCACCGCGATGTCGACGGGACCGAGCTCGCGCGTGACAAGGTCGAAGGCTTGCTCGATTTGATCGCGCTGGGTGACATCGGCGGGCGCGGCCACGGCCCGTGCTCCCAACCCCCGGAGCTCTTCGGCAAAGGCTTCGAGCTTGTCCTTGCGGCGGGCGACGAGACCCACGCTGGCACCGGCCTTGGCTAGTCCGCGCGCAGCGTCTTGCGACAGCCCGCTCGATGCGCCGGTGACCAGTGCGACCTTACCGTGTAGCCCAAACAGCGAATCGAGATGCGACATGGGCCCGAGGTTAGCACCGCCCACCTAACGGAGGCAGGCACTGAACCCGCCGCGCGCGTGTCCTGGGAAGCCCCGCCCCGCGTGAAGTCGGTCAAGCCAGTGAGACCCAGGGAGCGACGGGGTCAGTGATCGGTTTGGATCGCGAAATGCAGGACGAGCTTCGGGCCTGCGGCCGACTTCCTCATCGCTGGCCCGCGCCTCGGTGGCGCTGCCAGCATGAGCGGGGAGCGTCTGGCGCCAGGTCCGCGCCTACAGCTCTGCGCGTATGCCGAGGTTGGGAATCGATAGCGGAGGCGCGCTTTGCGCTGTGCACTGCCCTACAAAGCAATCGGCATCGAGGTATTCGCGAGCGAGGCTGATGTTGAGCCACTCGACGTAAGCGAGCATGTTCGCCCAGCGACCCTTCCACCGGTAGCCAACCCGCGCGTCGGCGCGGACAAACCACGGCAAGCGTTGGGAGTAACGCGGGTTGAGCTGTTCGATCAAACGCCCCGAGCGCGCTTGCACGCGTCCGCCGACCATAAAGCCGCGGGGCAGCGCGATGCTGAGCACGGTGTTGAGCACGTGGCGCACATCAAAGTCAGGGCGAAACTTACCGATGACCTCGGGTCCGCTGTCCGCTTCGGCCCAGCCCAGCGTGTAGCTTACCCAGCCCGAAATACGTTCACTGGGATCACGCACGAGAAACAGCTCGGTGCCGTACGCTATCGCACTCGCAAGCGGCGGGTCTTCGGTGATCAAGCCATCGCGGATAAGCTCAGGCAAGAGCAGGCGATTGTAGTGGTGAAGGAAGCCTTGTACTTCCAGGCGCAGCGACCCCGGCAGCTCCTGGGCTGCGCCGATTTCGGACTGAATCGAACGTGTCAGGCCGCGCGACAGGGCGACTTCGGTCAGACCGGGCAAGGGCAACAGGAACACGGTGGGCTGGTGCGCGGTGCCGAACGCGGCATGCAGCATCAGGTCGTCCGTGGCTTCGACGTTGAAACGGACGCGCGGATCGACGGCGACGTCAATCTTGGACTCGACGCTCCAGTAGTCGAAGCGCGCACCGACTTCGAGCCGTGTGGTTTCGCTGGTTTGCAGCTCTGCTTCGGCGTACACGCCGCCCTGGTTACGTGCAGACGCTTCGGCGATCGGCGGCAACTGGACCTCGATATAACCCTCAGGGCTGCCGAGGCTGCCGCCGGGCCGATTTTCGACTGATCCTGAGAAGGTGTAGAGGTCTGCGCCAGCACGCAGGGTATGGCCACCCGCGAGGCGCACCTTACTCCACACCCGTGGGCCAACGCTGATCGAGCGTACGCCTACGGCGTCGCCCAGCTGCGAGTTATCGAAACCAAAGCGTAAGGCGCTGCCTACCTCACCACGTGGCAGACGCTGGATAAGGCGGGTTTCGATGCGGTGAAACTCAAGCTTCGTGGACCC
>JBBSJC010000790.1:0-2898 GCA_038257655.1 Polyangiales bacterium
CCACTATCGGCTAGGGCGACATACCTCGTCGGTCCAGTTGGTCGGAACATTGCAGTTGTCGTACTTGAGGTAGTCGACACCCCAGCGTGCAAACGCCTCGGCATCCTGTTGCTCGTGTCCCTCGCTGCCTGGATGACGTTCGTCGATGAGGCCAGCGACCCCGCGACCCACGCAGGTTTGGGGTCCCGGGGAGGAGTACATTCCAAGCTTGAGGCCACGCTCATGCATGTAGTTGGCGAGCGCGGCGATGCCGCTCGGAAAGGTGCGTGGGTTTGCCTGCAGGTCGCCCGCTGCGTCGCGCGAGGTTGCCATCCAACAGTCGTCGACGTTCACGTAGACATAACCGAGGTCGCGCATGCCACTCGTTACGAGCGCATCGGCCTGGCGACGAATCAACCCTTCGTCGATTGCGCAGCCGTAGGTATTCCAGGAGCTCCACCCCATAGGGGGCGTCGCAGCTTGGGTAAGCGATGAGACAGTGCCTGAGGCTCCATACTCCTCAGGTCCTGCGCAAGCTGCGGTGACTGCGACTGCGAGCGTGCTCGCAAGCAAACGGATCTTGATCGAGGCATGTTTGGTCATCATCTGACTCCTTGGGTGCAACGATCCGCGGGGGATGCGCGGTTGCACCCGTCGTCTGCTAGCAGAAACACGCATTGAGGCGTTGTGTGGAAGCGCCCATCCCATACAAAAAGCGTGTGCAAAATTGTACGGCTCTGATAGAGCAAGCCCGCGGTCTCGGTCGGTGTGCCAGCCAATCGCCCGCATTCCCACGCAATGGAGCCCCCATGAATCGCCGTGTAAACGCGAGTCGCACACTTGTGCTCGCGCTCCTTCTCTTGTCGTTCCAGCCGACGCAGGCGCATGCGGAAGCTCCGCTCGAAGTGCTCTACCTGACTGACTACTCGGCCTTCTGGCACGACTACAGCGCTCAGGCTCAGCTGCTGATCGATGGCCTTGAGAGTCGCGCCAATGTGCGAGTGACCCTGGTGGGCAAAAAGCAACAGGACACCCTGCGCACGCTCGACACGAAAGGTTTTGCCGCAGGTTACGACGCCGTCATTTATAACTTTTGTTTACCTGGCGAAGACGCGCTCGAGCGCGTCGCCAATGTGATTGCCGAGACGAGCGAGCGCGGTGTGCCGGCGGTTCTCTTGCACTGTGCTGCGCACAGCTTCCGCGCCACCTCGCCCAGCGTAACCCTCGAGGGCAACTGGCTAGGCGGGCTGCAGCTCGACCGACGCGTGTCGGATTGGAACAAGAGTCACCAGGGAAAGCCCTTTCCCTCATGGTGGCAGTTCCTCGGCATCAACAGCGTGAGTCACGATCTCGCGGGCGCCATCGAGGTCAGTAAGGTCGGAGAGCATCCGATTACCAAGGGGTTGCCCCCGCGTTTTCGCACGCAGAACGACGAGCTGTATCGCGCAGAGCGGACGATGGACGATCTCAACGTGCTCTATGCGGTAGGTGATGAGCCAGTAGCGTGGACACGCAAGGCGGGTGCGGCATCGATCTTTGCCACGACGCTTGGGCACGGCAAAGACACGCTCGAGCTCGGTGCGTATCTTGACCTCGTCGCGCGCGGCCTGCTTTGGATCAGTGGCCACATCGCTGACGATGGTAAGGTAGACCCGGCATACGCCGGCAATCGATCCTTCGAAAACTACCAGAACACCGTGCGTTGCCTGGCATCGGACATCATCGAGCCGCGCAATAGCAGCGAGGTACAGGCTGCCGTGAAGCGCGCGCTCCGAGAGGGCAAACGCCTCAAGGCGGTATCGCTCTCTACCTCGAACAGCAACAGCCGTTTCATTTGCCCCGAGCAGGGTGGCCTACTGCTCAACTTGCGACACATGAACCAAGTGCGCTCGATCGACGCACGCGCCATGACCGTTACCGTCGACCCCGGCATTCGCATGCATGACCTTTCGGCATGGCTGCACGAGCGCGGCTATGCAGTCACCACCATGCCGGACTATACCGGTGTCAGCGTGGCCGGCGGCATGGCCACAGGAGCGCACAACTCGTCGCTGCGCTTTGCCAACGCGATCGCTGATATCGCGGTTTCCATGACGCTCGTGGACGGTAAGGGTGAGGTGCGCGTGCTCACCGGCAAGCAGCTTGCCACCTCGGCCGTGCACGTGGGACTACTGGGTGTGATCGTCGAGGTCACCCTGCAGATCGTACCGCAGTATAAGCTTCGCTACGGCTACGAGTCCGGCTCGGACAGCCAGCTCGAGCAACGCATCGTCGCGGCCGTGGCTGCCCACGACTACGCCAAGGTCATGTGGTTTGCCGGCAACGAACGCTACGTGCTCGACTACTATGATCGTGTGCCACTCGCTACCAAGGGCACCTCCCAGCATAACCTTTGGTCTGCCACGGCTGGCATCTTCAATCTCGTGGGAGATGCACCCTACCGACTATTGAACGCGCTACCCCTGCGCGCGCAGTGCGATGCAGAGCTGATTCGCGCCAGGATCTGGCAGGCGCCGATCGAGGCCCGCGACTCACCCGGCCATGCTCCGGTGGGCTTTTCCCATCAGGTGCTCGCATCTTACTGTGAGCCCGGCAAGTGCCCGTGGGATGGCAACAACGTGCAGAGCCGCACCATGGAGATTGCGATTCCTGTGCTCGAGCTCGGCGCATGGATGGCTGACGTGCGCAAGATCCTCGACCAGAATCGTGGCTGCTTTCCGGTGCTCGGTCTGTACCTTCGCTTCATGAAGGGCTCGGACCGTGCGCTCGGTTTGAACTACGGAGCAGACACCGTCTCGTTCGAGATTCACGTGCCCAAGGACGCTACGGAGACCACCCACGAGCGATCCTCGGCCGTGTATGACGAGATTCTGCAGCTCACGCTGCGCAAGTACCAGGGCCGCCCTCACTGGGGCAAGA
>JBBSJC010000791.1:0-2889 GCA_038257655.1 Polyangiales bacterium
GTCTTGTGTGGCTGGCAGGAAGCCAAGGAAGCGTGCGGACTCGCGCGATTGCAGAAGCGAAGGCCAGTAGCAACGCGATAGCTATCGGCCAACGTAGAAAAGCGCTGGTCCAGTACCACCATGTGTTGGTCAGGTACAAAGAGAGCGTGATCGAGCCGACGCTTAGCATGACGCCGAGCAGATAGATCCGATCTTTTGCTCGCGAGAACGCGAGCCATCCGCATAAAACCAGAGGAACTACGACGCTCGAGAGAACTGCAAGGCTGGCCACCCAAAGGCGCTGAAATTCTTGAGCAGGCATAACGACTCTCTCCGCACCCTCGCAGTGCCTAATTTGAATGCTTCACTGAGTCCGGGCGAGCCTAGCGCACAGAAGGTGCTCGCGCGTGAGCCTCCACTCTCAGCAAGATCCCCCGCCGCACAACGGCGGCGAAGGATCCAGCGAGAAACCTTCACTTCAGTCTAGGATAGACTCAAATCCGACAGCCCCATTCGGAGTTTCACTGAGGGGGTGCTTGCCCCCCTTCTGCCGGAACTCCTCGCCCACAACCGTTAGCATGTAGCAAATTGCGGCTCCCTGCACTCCCCACGCTAGGCCCGCTAGTAGCGGAGCAAACTGGGGATCTTGGTCACCATCGTCTTCGGACACCTCTGCCTTTGACGCTACTGCTGGTTGAGCATAAGTGAACGAGGACGAGGCGAGAAGGGCACCTGCTACGAGCAGTGCACTTGCTGTTTCTACTTTTCTTTTCATTTTGAAACTCTCCTTCTACTCCGACGGCAACTGTGCCGCCTTGAGTCCTTCCCGCGGGTCGCGGCCGGAGAGGCCGTCGCGCACCGCGATGTATTGACGACGGATCCACATGTAGTCGCTGTCGGAAAGCAGTAGTAGCTCGGACGCGATCATGAAGGCGGCGAAAGAGACAAGCCCCATCGTCAGCGCAATGCCTGCATGAAAGAACATGGCGATGAGCACCACGAACCTCCGCGCCTCCGCGCGACCAAAAAGGTAGACCCATGGAAACGATAGCTGCAGGAGCAGTGGCCCCCACGTGCCGGCGACCAGGAGTAACTCGGAGCTAGAGACAATCTTAGAGAGCATATCTGAGCCAAAACGCTCGGAAGAGTAGACGTAGTACAGTGCTGTTCCGTTGGGCCAGTATGTCCCGAAGAGCTTCGAAACACCGGCTACGAAGTACACCGTGCAGACCTGGACCTTACATGCTGCGACGCCGAAGTTGTGCAGTGCCGTCAAGTGCCAGCCCTGTGAGGGGTAGTCACACCGGGAGGCGCCAGAGAGATCCATCAACGTGCAGTACGCGAGCAGAATAAAAATAAGGTTGTCGCCGCCGTCGCGAATATAGCCGTTTCTCTCTGTCAGCGAAAAAACTATCCACCAAACGGCGGGGGTAAGTAGCCGCGTACGCAAGCCCGTGGTCCACACGGCAAGGATCCCGAGCGCAGCATGATAGGAGACCTCGAAGTACCAAATTCCATCAGACAGGCCAAAGAACGAGAGGTCCACGGACTCGCCCTTTAGGGCGGTGCTCGCGAAAATCGAATCAGGACCATACAGAAAGCGGCGTTGTCCGTAATTCAGTAAGGTCTGATAGAGCACGGTCAGTCCTGACAGCACTCGGAAGGCAGCTGCTCCGCAAAGATTGGCCTTACGGGTCAGACAGTTGTGCGCAAGCCTGCTTAGAACATGTTCCGCGGAGTCCTTCATAAGCTTGGCCTTGTGTTTAGGAGTTGTTCACACTCACCCGCGTATGCGTGAGTCGTTGAGTCCGGCGATGAGAACCTACCGCCAAGAACCTGCTTGAAGTACGCACAGGTTTCCAGGCGCACGATGGACTCGGGCAGATCGGTACTCCCGATGGCACTCGACTTGAGCCAAGGCGTGGCTGTTGCGCTGGTCGACTCCTTATTCATAAGTTTACGACGAGAGTAGGGCGTTATTTTTTGCTGAAGCACCCGGCAGCGCACTGCGTCGGTCTTGACCGAGGCTGGCTCTCGCGAGTGGCAATAGTGTTCAGCCAAACGGTAAGCCGCAGCCTGTCTGTCATGGGACTGCGACAGAGCGACGCCAACGACTGAGCGTGCATGTGCAAGAAGGCGAGGAGGTCCGTCGACGGTCGATTCAACTATTTTGACGTGTTGACGAGTAAAGCTGGGGACTAGCCAAGTAATCGCCGATTCATTCACGCGCTCCAGGTATCCGCTCGGTTTCAGCATCGAACTCTCCACGTGCGGGGTTAACCACGGGCTCTCAGTTCCATCGCTGTGACGGCATTGAAATTCGAACCAGCGGTTGGTTGTCGATGGATCAGGCGCGAAGAGTGCCCACGATTGAGGAAAGAGCCGCGCGTGAAAGGCGTTGGCAGGTAGGTTGCCCAGGCTCACGCCCAGCAGTGTTCCGGGCATTTGGCCGATCCAGGTAATCGCGAAATGCGTCGCAAACAGTGCGCTGAACGCGACGAGAAAAACCCGCCGAACGAGGGGAATGGACGGCGGTACGACCGTACGCGCCAATGGGGGAGTGGCTGAGTTTTGCATTGGGTGGAGCTCCAGAGTTCCCGCAAAGTGAAGTCAGAATCGTTCTGCCAATTTGATTACGGCTCCTTCCGGAATGGAGGGACCGCATGCGAGCTCATTGCTCGCATGACAGAACGGCTATATGGGAAATCGCCCGGCCCCTTGGCATCTTGCTTACAGATAGTCCTTTAGGACGAGGAGGCAACGTGAAGTAGGGGTGAGTAGTGACCACCGAGCCAGCCCAACGAAGGTTACGCAGAACTTATAGGGTTAGATCGGCAGCCGTGAAGGGGGAGCACAGTAAAAGTGGCACAGGGGTGTTTCGCGAGGAGCGCCTGAGAAGTGGATACACCA
>JBBSJC010000792.1:0-2883 GCA_038257655.1 Polyangiales bacterium
AGCCCACTCGCCTGATAGCGACCTACCATCTCGATCCACTCCGCGCGGTTACGCCGCCGGATCTCCACACCGATTTGCTTCATGCACCCGATCTAGCGCATGCAAAACACTCAGGTGCGAACCGTCCGTGGGAGGTGTACACTCTACCCACCTAGATCCCAAATGGGCGCCGGTGGCGATGGCGAGGACGCCGAGGTTGTCCCCTTGGTCATTGTCACTGTTAGAGCAGTAGAGAATATCGCTCAAACCGTCCTGATTGTAGTCGAGTACGGCGATACGAACGTTCCTTGTCGGACCGGGATCGCGAATGCTTGCGGACAAGTGAATTCCCGGCGCGGATGCGAGGTTAGCTGCGCTCGCAAGCCCCAGCCCTTCGTTGGGCATGTCAGCTTCCGCGAGCACGCGCTTGATACTAAAAGACACCGTGGAACCATCGAGCTTAGCCTGATAGATCCATACGCCGAGAGGTACTCTTGCGGAGAGCCGTCCTAGCCTATCGTTCCGGCCGCAGATCCTACCCGTCTTCCCTGCGCAGCGGCTTACAACGTTCTCGCCGTCGTCGTGCTGCTTCTGGTCCACACCCCAGACGATCAGGTCGGCTAAGCCATCCTTGTTCCAGTCTGTAGCGTGCATCCCGAACGGAAGATCGTAGGTTGCGTTCTTTCCTTCTGTTTTGTGGAAGTAAAGGAAGGTTGGGAAGTCGCTCTCGTCCGCCACCTTGCGGAAGCTCATGGTGTTCATCCCCGACGACATCCACAGAGCACCGTCGTCGCCCAACACGAGGTAGTCGTCCGCGCCGTCGCCGTTCACATCGGCGACAGCGGTGTGCTCGCGTGCGTACTGCCATGGTAGCTCGTCAAGAGTCTTGGTAGTTCGCGTCGTGAGAGGGTCGCCCATCTCATTCACATCGTCTGTGCCGTCGCCTGCCTCCCCGGTGTTGGGTTCGCCGTATTCAAGGTTAAGTGGGGCGAGGCATGTTGCGCCTCGGTAATCGTAATCGCACTCCTGAAGCCACTCTAGGAGTGTCACCCGTCCAGCAGATGTCGTCAGCTGGCCCAGATCGTAGCTCCGGACCAGACGTCCCATTGTTCGCGCTTCGACGCGATCCAGCATGAGAAGACTGCCAAGTGGCCCGCCACGCCAATACTTGATGTGGACTGCAGGTCGCAGCACGCAATGACCATCTGCGTCGCATTCTGCGGGTTCCTTCAGTGAAGCTAGCTTGTCCTCGTTGTAGTGGAACGTGACCTCGCTATGCGCTGTGCGGCCCTGGAAGTTGTAAGAAATGCGACGGAGGATGATCTCTGTTTCAAGCTTCTTGCGGGTGACACTGCCACTCGGATCAGTTAAGAACGTCTTCTTAGATGGGTCGTACGCCGAGGCACCTGTAAAGTGGTAATAGGCCTTGTCGTACTCGAACTGCAATCGGTTCCCGTATTGGTCTTCCACTTTTGCGAGCAACCACTTGCGAACGTCACTAGGACCCATGAGCGGGTCTTGTCCACCTCGAAATAAGTACTCCGACGACCCACCAAAAGTGAATACGCGACCATCGTCCCGATACATGACGAACGTGTCTCCGGGAGCTAAGCCGGCGCGAACGCCAGACCCGCTATCGACGTATTGCCAGCTGCTGACGGTTCCCTGAACGACGTACCCAGCGTCGAGTCGAGGCCGGTAGTAGAAGGGCTCGTTATCAAGACTTGCGCTCGGGTTCCCCGCCCCTGCAAACAGAGAACGAAGGGGCTCACCGTCCAGGCATAGTGCGGGCGCCAAAACAGCCGAGCTAAACCCCTCGTCGGAGGAGGAATGTTCGCATACGGCTATGGCGGGAACTCCTGCTAGTGACCATCCTAGTCCCAGGGGACCATCGCCGCCGCGAGACGAATAGGCGAAGGCCAGGTTGGGCTCAAGCCCACCACGCCCGGGGGGCATCTGCAGTGGCAGGTTGTACCGGGCCGCCCCGTCTTCGTCGATCGAAAGAGCGCCCCGTAGCTCTCCGACGCCCGTCGCTACCGCTGGGCCCTTTGACGTATTCGGAGCCTTCGGCGATCCCGTGCCATTATAGCAGCGGCCCTGCGTATCGCAGCGCCCGGGACATATCGAGGGGCACGCAGCCGAGTGCTCCGGAGGCAGGCACTCACCGCGCAGATTGCAGAAACCTCCGCAGCTCACGTCGCAGGCGGGGGGGAAACAGAGCGGCCCCTCCAAGCAAACGCTACCGTCAGGCCCAACAAGGGGCGGTATGTAGTCACCATCCGTGAGCAGAGTGTACCCAGGGGGCACTAAGCAAGTCAGCTTATCCCCATCAGGCAGGCACTCAGTGCCACTGGGACAGTCGCGGTTACTGGTGCAGCCGGGTTCACCGAGGTCGCAGGCTCCTGAGCAACTGGAGCCGCAGGTATCAGGCACTCGCTGACCGCAACTTGCTCCGCTGCAGCTTGGGCTACAGGGGCATTGGCCACATGGAGATGTAAGATCTCCGCATTGAGCGGGGCACTTGTCAATAGGCCAACAGAAGTTCGTGTAGGAGGCGCCTCCAAACAGAGGACCATTTCCGATTCCGCATTGTTGTCCCGCCGGACACTCGGCATCCGCTTCGCATAAAATAGGCTTGTCGATCGGCAGGCAGCTACCGTCGCAGTATGCCGTCAGGGCCGAGTCGCACGCTTCTTCAGCAGAGTCACTGACGAGCCCGTCGCCACAGAGAACGCAGTTTGGATCCGGTTCACATGCGGTTGTGGGCGTGGATTGCGCTCGGATCAGGAGTCTTCATGCCGCCTCGAGTTCCGCAGTGTAATGGGTTGCAAGGTGAGCCCAGAACTTGGGGAGCCGCTCGCTTTGTTGCAGTGCGCGTAGCGTAACTACTCCGCGCAGTCCGTC
>JBBSJC010000793.1:0-2883 GCA_038257655.1 Polyangiales bacterium
AGCCGTCGGCATGCACGGACCGATGTTGGGCAAGTTGGCGGATGCGCTCGAGGTCTCACACGAGGTTGGCGCTGACATCGTATGGGAATCGTTGGCCCTCGGAAACGTGCTTGCAGGCCTCGCCTGTAACCGGCGCTATGCCTTTCATTCGGTCGGCGCGCTCGGTGCGGTCGAGCTCACTGCGCCTACCCGCGCTGTGCGCGTGGTCGATGCGCTCGATCGCCTCGATCTTCACAAGGATGCCAGCCACTACTTTCGTCTGCACGCGACCGTGGATATCTCACACGCGCGTGAGTGGCGCGATGAGGTGTTGATTCCATTGGTCGCCGAACGACCTGAGCTTGCCGTACCTATTGCCGAAGGCGCGCTCATGCGCCTCAACGCGGGCGCTCGCACCTTCGATCGCTACCGCCGAGAGCTTGGAATAAGCGCGCCGGACGCACAGATCCACTAGGAGCGCAGGATGTTCAGCTCGGTTCTGATCGGCGACGGCGCTATCGCGCTGCAGTGTTTGGATTCCCTCGTCAGGCGCGGGTTCGTGCTGACGCTCATCGGCTCGTTTGACGGTTCGCTCAAGGAGGTAGCCGGCCGTCTGGGAGTACCTCACGCGGATAGCTGTGCCGAGATGGTCGCGGCGTGCAGCGCGCGCGAGTACGACTTCTTATTCAGCGTCAACAATCGCTGGGTTATCCCAGCGAGCGTGCTGTCGCGCGTGCGTCGCTCCGCGTTCAACTTCCACAACAGTTTGTTGCCGCGCTATGGCGGCCTCCATGCGAGCTCTTGGGCGCTCATGCATGGCGAGTCGCAACACGGCATCACCTGGCATGAGATTGCAGAGCAGATCGATACCGGACGCGTGCTCCAGCAAGTCGCCGTTCCGATTCTGCACGCAGATTCGGCGCTCACGCTGAATACGAAGAGCTTCGATGCCGCGGCCCGGGCGTTCGAGACGCTGCTCGAGGACATCCAAAACGACCGCCTAGTCGCTCGGCCCCAACAGGGCGAATCTTCCTACTACGGCGCCCGAGCACGTCCGGAGGGTGCATGCCTCATCGACTTCGACCGTCCGGCCGAGCAGCTTTACAACTTGGCGCGCGCGCTGGACTTCGGCCACGCGATCAATCCCCTCGGCATGCCCAAGGTTGCCATCGGCGACCGGAGCATTGCCGTAAGAAGACTGCGTGCTCTCGGTTATCGCAGTGGCGCCGCGCCTGGCACTTTGCTCGCGTGCGACGAGCGCGAGGTCGTGGTTTCGACGCAGACCGAAGACGTCGTTCTCTCCGGACTATCGGAGCTTACAGGTGAGGAGCTCTCCGCCTCGGACGTGAACGTCCAACTCAAGCGGCGGCTGGGTAAGCTTCTACCCGCAGTCGAGCCACAGACCCGCAAGGCCCTTAGCGACTTTCATCAACGTGTATGTTTGGATGAGCACTACTGGTCCGAACGCTTGCAGTCGTTGGTGCCAGTCCAGCATCCGTACGCGATGCCTCCGTCCTCGAACGAGCTGCGCTGCTTCGAGCTTGCCCGCACGCAGGCCGCGCTTGCTATGGCGCGGGCTAGTGGCTCGTCTGTGCAGGCTTTTGATCTCGTCGCGGCGTACTTGGCCAAGCTCAGCGCCGATGCCTGCTTCGATGTCGGCCTGTTCTGCGAGTCTGCCGCCATCTTGCCTTTCGCGATCTTCGCGCCCCTGGTGCCTTTGCGCTTGGAACGTGGCGAGGGTGTGAGTGTTGCAAGCTTTGCGGCACGGGCGCGCTTTGATCTCGAACGCGCTCAGCTTGCAGGCAGCTACGCCCTGGACCTCACAGCGCGGCGTCCTGAGTTGCGCGGGCGCCCAGGCGCAGCGCCGTGGCAGGTGGCCATATCGTTTGCGAGCGAGCCCCACGAGCGGCTACCAGCGGCGCTTACCTTTTGGCTGCCGCCTGATTCAGCGGCCCTGGGTATCCTCGCACCGGTTGATCAGCCCCTCTGGCAGCTCGAGGCCATCGACGCCCAGCTAGCATGCGTGGCTGAGGCCATGGCTAGCTCTCCGCAGCTAATGGTTGATGCGGTGCCTTTGCTCGATGATAGCGAGCGGCGCCGGATCCTGGTCGACTGGAATCAAACCTATGCGCCGATTCCAGAGCTGTGTGTGCACACGCTGATCGAGCAACAAACACTCAGGTCACCAGAGGCGGTCGCAGTGCGCTTTGGGCCAGCAACTCTGACGTACGCGGAGCTTGAACGCCGCGCCAATCAGCTGGCGCACGGGCTGATATTGCGCGGTGTTCAGCCGGGCGACCTTATTGCGTTGTGCGTGGCGCGCAGCCTCGAAGTCACGATAGGAATGCTCGGCATCCTCAAGGCGGGCGCCGCTTACGTCCCCATCGACCCAAGCTATCCGCGCGAGCGCGTCGATTCCATGCTGTCGCAGAGTGCTGCCCGCGTGGTTGTCACCACCGCCGATTTGCGTTCCGCGCTCCTGTCCGGTGCCGAGCTTGCCGTTTGCTTTGACAGCGACGAAGGCGAGCTCAACGGGTATGCGACGTCGGCACCCCAGGTCGCGGTTAGACCGGATGACCTCGTCTATGTGATCTTCACGTCGGGCTCCACAGGAGCACCGAAGGGCGTTCAGATTCGTCACCGTTCACTGGTCAATCACAGTCTTGCCGTTGCTCGAAACTACGAGCTGACCTCCCATGATCGCGTGCTGTGCTCGGCGTCGGTCAGTTTCGATGTTGCCGCCGAGCAGATCTTCCCTGCCCTGTTTGCCGGAGCCCAAGTGGTGGTGCGTCCCGACGATTTGCTCGAGTCATTTCAGCGATTTGACCGTTTTCTGCGCGCTACAAGTATCACCGCCCTGATCTTGCCTACCGCTTTCTGGCACGAATGGGTGCGCGAGCTGGC
>JBBSJC010000794.1:0-2877 GCA_038257655.1 Polyangiales bacterium
CATCGATACACATCCAATTTCTGAAAACTGAGCATACCAAGGTATCGACCAAGGCCGACCGAAGTTGCTCCCGTCGCCGTCGCCGTCGCCGTCAAGGCTCACGACCAGGACAACGCTCACGCCCACGTGGAGAAAACGTCCTGGCAGCCCTAGTGATCACCTACTTCTGGGGACCTGTACTAACGGGACAAAGTGCGTAGGCGCTCGCGTAACGCAGCCGACTTGAGGCTCGCGGGATGCTTGACGAGAAAGTCTTCGATCGCGCCACGTTCTGCTTCGACGCGCCCCAGGCGTGACAGCGACTGAACGATGCCGAAGCGCGCTTCAGCTTCGAGCGCACCGCCGCCTTCGCGCAGATAACGCTCGAATGATGCGAGCGCTTGAGTCGGCTGGTCCAGATGCTCTAGCTGCAGATCGCCCAAACGTACGAGCACGACGTGGGCTTCTTCGCTGTTCGGGAAATCACGCAGGATCAAAGCGTAAGTAGCCGCCGCCTCGGCCCAACGCGTGGCCTTGAGCTGCTCCCAGGCATCGCGCAGACGCGCCCTAGCATCGGGCGTCGCGAGCTGTGCGTTGGGCAGCGCAGAAGCCTCACCGTCCGCGTCACTCGGGGACGGTGAGGCACTGGCAGAGGTACCATCGGCCAAAGGCAGGGCGGGCGCTGAATCGGCTGACAGTGCGGGCCCGTCTGGGGACGCTGTCTTCTCACTTAACGGTAAGGGAGGCGGGCCGGGCCAATCCGCGGCGTGCTTCAGAGCCGCGTCAGACACCGAGCCCCGCGTCGCGAGCAGCTCCCACATGCGCGCCGCTTGGCCGCTAGGAAGCGCAGCCAGCGTCACGGCTTGTTCAGCGTCGCGATAGGTCGCGAGCTGAGACGCTGAAACCAACGTTTCACTCATGGCAGCGAGAACTTTCACGTGTCCCTTGAGCACACGAATGCGAGCATCATCTGCTCCGTTGTACTCGAGGCTGTATACGGTGCCCTGTGCCAACGCGCGTACCGCGCCTGCACGCAGCTCGAAGCCGTCGCCGGGCGCCTGTGGATCGAGACGTGCGATAGCTTGTCCACGCTGAACCCTGACCGTCCGCGCGGCGCGCGAAAGACTGACCAGCTTCACCTCACTGCCGGGGGCCAGACAAACATCCACCCCCGGATCGATCATCAGGCAACCCGCGCTCGCGCCGCTCTCCACGCGATCGCCTTCGACGAGCTGCGTTTGCCAGGGCAACACACGCCCTGAGCGAAAGAGACGTGGACCGCGGGCCGACGTGCGCGCGTACGCGAGCTCGACGACGGTGGGCGTGAGCGTCTGCGTTTCGCGTGGAGTCGCACTCACTGGCGTGGCTGGTGCCGCTTTCGGCTCATAAAGCAGCAGCGCGACTGCGGCCGCGGCTGGCATCATGATGCTAATAGCCACCGCAGTCGGGCGGATCCAGCGAGGCCCTTCCGGATCGACGGCGCGTTCAATCTCTGCGTCCGCATCGGCCGTACCGGCCCTGCCTCGGCCATTCGTTGCGCGCACAGACGACAACGCGCGCTTAACGAGACCACGTTCCTCCTCCGCCCCGCGTTCGCCGCCGGTGCTCATGACCTTCCCCCGTTACGCGCGCCTATAGCGCGATCTCGCTGGATGAGCTTGCGCAGGTCGCGACGTGGGGCGAGTGCCACCTGTTAGCGCTAGGCTCCGAACATGGGTGAGCTTGCAATCATAGGTCTCGGTGAGCTGGGAAAGTTGTTCGGGGGCGCTGCCTTGGCAGCAGGGTACCGGGTGACTCCCGTGCTGCGTGCAACGCCGCTTCAGCCGGTAGTGAGCGCGCTTCCGGAGGATGCGCCACTGTTGGTCGCCGTGTCAGAGCCGTCCTTGGCCGGCGTGTTCGCCGCCCTGCCGGCCGCGCGACGCCGCCATGCAATCCTGCTGCAAAACGAGCTCTTTCCCTCATTTTGGAGGGCTGAGCTTGAAGCGCCGACCGTGATGGTCCCGTGGCTGCTCAAGAAAAAGGGCAACCCTCAGATCGAGATCCGGCCGACGCCCGTGTTCGGGCGTCATGCCGCTCTTGTCAACGCTCTGCACGAGGCGCTCGGATTAAAGTGCGTGGTACTCGACGATGGGGCCGCCCTAGCGCGCGAGCTTGTGTACAAGTACGCATTCATCCTTACCATCAACGCGCTCGGTCTATGGCGTGATCGCACGTTGGGACGTTGGCTTGAAGAGGAGCCCGTACGCGTGCGCGATTTGGCAGCCGAGGTCAGCCAATTGGGTGCGCGCATGGCCGAAAGCGAGATCGATCAAGCGGTTTCGGTGCAACTGGTGCTGCAGGGCATGCGCGCCCTAGCGGGGGTAAGCGCGCGCGGACGTTCGGCAAGCGAGCGTGTATTGCGCGCCCAAAGCGCAGCAAAGCGCCTCGGGCTCAGCCTTCCCCTGCTCGATCGGATCATTACGGATATGCAGTAACAGTCACAGACGCTTGGGCAGTAGACTCGACAGAGAGGCGACGGCGGCTGCAATGTCCGGCCGTTGGTCAAGAAAGCCGGCCATCGGATCGCCGACTTCTGCGACACGGTCTGGAACACTCAGGATCGTAAAGCGGCCCGGATCAAGCGCAAACCCGACCTCGTCCCATATAAGTGGTGTGGACACGCGCGCACCGGGATAGGCGCGCACAGAGTAAGGTGCGACGATCGCGCGAATCGTGCCGGTCTGGCCGGTGTCGACATACACGCGTGGCCCACGCTTATCCTTCGTGCGCTCCTGGGTTGCGATCTCACGGTTACGCGCGGTCACCAGACTGCCAAGGAGATCGCACAACGCGCATGCGGTGTCGAACGACACAGCGGGACCGAGCGGCACGAGCACGTGCAGCCCCGATTGGCCGCTC
>JBBSJC010000795.1:0-2834 GCA_038257655.1 Polyangiales bacterium
CGGTGAGCGCGCGCAGGCCAAAGAACAAGACGGCGTAGACGGTGAGCGCAGCAAGCAGCGCTGCGCCCAGCACAAGCAGGCCCTGGCCGCTCTTCCACACGAGCTCTTCGTGAAACAGATCGCGTTGCACACGGAAGGCGCCGATCACCAAGGTGAAGGCCCCCGCTATCGCGCCCGTAAGGTGGGCGAACGCGACCGGCTCAGCGAAAGCCCGACGTTCCATGAGGCGCCCGCTCAAGGCGAGCAGCGCGCCTCCAACGAGCCCGAGCGCGCCGCAAAAGAGCGCGTAGCTGAGCGCGCCGTAAAACCATACGTCTGCTTCGGCGCGACCGTGGGCGACCTGAACGATCGCAGCGGCTTCTGCGATGCCGATGCAGAGCCCAGATAGCAAGCCCGCACCGAGACCTATCGCGGCACCGCGGCTGATGCGCGGCCAATCGCCTTCCGGAACGCGATCGATCTGTGCTTGAAGTCGCTCTTCGTGTTCCACGTGGTCGACCTGAATCTCAGGCCGGTAGCTTGGCCCGCGGCGCAGCAGCCAAATCGCACCCAACGCAGAGATGGCCATCTCGACGAACACGAAACCGACGTTGGGGATAAGGATCGCAAGAGAAGTGGGAAGCCCAACTTGATTGTAAAACGTAAGGGCCGCAGCTTCACGCAGCCCTGCGCCATTGATCGAGAGCGGAACGAGCGTTGCCACGATCTGCAGCGTAGACACAAAGAACACCTCGCCCACGCTCAGCTCGACATGCAGCGCCCGCGCCGAGCACACGTAGATCAGGCTGTTGAACGTATGGGTGCCCACCCCGAGCGCCGCAGCCTGCACGAGCAGCTTGCCCTTGCCTTCGTAGGCACAGACTGCATCGACTAAGCTCTGGACGCGTTGGCGGAGCGCCGGCGGCAAGAGCCCTGCCAGCTTGCGCACGACGATGGGCTTCCAAAGTACAATCAGGGCGGCGCCGATCATCCCGCCGAATACGACGAACAGCAGCGTCATGCCGGTCGCGCCCACGTAGCGGTAGCCGAAGAAACAGGCGCAGAACGCCACGATTCCCATCGCGAGATTGCCGAGCACCATCTCGATGCCGATGGTCGCCACAGAGCGGGCCGTCTTGCCGGTGTGGCGCGCGATGTCGTAGATGCGGTAGCCGTTGAGCCCCGTGAAGCCGCCCGGCGTGACGGCACCGAAGAATCGGCCGATCATGAACGCGCCAATCAGGTGCGGGTAGCTTGCGTGAATGCCTTGGCCCACGAGCAGCTTGCGCCAGCGCACGATGCTGCACGTGATCGCACAGCATAGCGACAGCGCACCGACACCCACCCAACCCCACGACAGCTGCGCGATGCGCGCCCAAAGCTCGTCGATGCTCTCGCGGCCCAGGATCTTCGCGAAGATCAGGTAGTAGATCAGGGCGGATACCGCGACCTTGAGGCCGACCAGCAGCCAGCGTTTCGTGGGGCGATTCATGGCAGGTACTCCAGAAGCCCTGAACTAAACTGACGCGCAGTGCCGGTCAAGTAAGGGGCGGCGCGCCGATCTTCGCCTTCGCGAGGCGCCCGATGGAGTCTGGCGCGTGGCCCCGGCTAGCTCACAGCATCTGCGCGAGATAGTTCTCTTTGCCGATTTCCTTGATGATTCGTAGCTGCGCTTCCAGCTCGTCTGCGCTGTGCTCTTCGCCTTTGAGGATACCTTCGAGCATCTCGCTCGTGCCGTTGTCGCCCTTGTCGCGGCAGAGTGCGATCGCCTTGTTGAGGCGTGCGATCGCCGCAGTTTCGAGCGCGAGATCGAGCGTGTGTTGTTCCACGACGTCCTCACCGACTAGCACGGGGTTGTAGCGCTGCATGTTGGGCACACCGTCGAGGTAAAGGATGCGGTCGATGATCACATCGGCGTCCTTCATCTCTTCGATCGATTCTTTGTACTTGAGCTCGTGCAGCTTCTTGTAACCCCAGTTGGCGCACATCTTGGCGTGGATGAAGTACTGGTTGATCGCCGTGAGCTCCGCCGTGAGGATCTCGTTGAGCGCATCGATGATTTGAGGATCGCCTTGCATGACTGCAAGATACCGGTCCATTCGCGTGGCTTCAAGCATGGAGAGGGCTGAAAACGCTGAAGAAATTGATAACTGTTTTCATTTTCGGTAGCGCGAGCCCCCGATGCAGAAACTGTCCGATTTGCTAAAACGCCCCGAGATGCGGCGACACCAGGATCTACAAGAGCTCTTGTCTCGGCACCTACCCGCCGATGCACGCGAGGCTGGCTATCTTCAGCGCATGCTCGCTTTGTGCGAGACCCCGCAGCCTGAGCTTTCCTGCGATGTGTTTGGGCGCGAGCATTTTTCGCCCGGGCACTTCACGGCCAGCGCGTTCATTCTCTCGCCCGACGCGGACGCCTTACTGTTGATCTATCACGGTAAGCTCAAGCGCTGGCTGCAGCCGGGGGGGCACGTGGATCCAGACGACCTATCGATCCTGGCTGCCGCTGAGCGTGAGATAAGGGAGGAAGTGGGCTTGTCGGCCTTGCCGTTGCTTGCCGATGGCGTCTTCGACTTGGATATCCACGACATTCCCGCCTTGAACAGCAGCCCGGCTCACGCGCACTTTGACGTCCGCTTTGCATTTCGGGCTCCGAGCCTTGAGTTTCACGCCGCGAGCGACGCGGAGGCTGGACGCTGGGTTAGGCTGTCTGACATCGATGAGGCAAGCTCCGATAGCTCCGTGATGCGCGCAGTCGCCAAGCTGCGGGCGCGGGGCTAGCGGACGCGCTCTAGAGGGAGAATGACGCGTTGTGGTGGGGTGGGGCCTGTGTGTCTGCCCTGGGGGCGAACCCA
>JBBSJC010000796.1:0-2828 GCA_038257655.1 Polyangiales bacterium
AGGCAGCGAGCTCGAGAATCTCCAACCGGACCAAGGACTCAAAACGAAGAATCACAAAACATATGAGACGAGCAGAGACGAGCACCCTTTTGCTTGACTGGGGGGGCCGCTTCACAGAAGAGCTTCAAACCGCCTCGCGCCACCGCGAAGCCCCCCCCGCCCCGGTTCTCCCCGGCCAATTTTCCTCGTAGCCGCCCAGCCAGGGCCGAATGGCGGCATAGGGCATGGGTGGCAAAAGGACACGAGGGGCGCGCGTCGCTTCCGTGGGAAGGGAGTCATCGCCACGTGTCCGGTGAGGGAGTGCGCACGCACGCACGCACGCAGGCAGGTGAGGCTCAGGGGTCCAGGCGCATTCCAGGCACGCTGCTCGCGCGCGGGCTCGCGCCGATTTCGAAGCCGAGCTGACCGTGGTCGCCGTTTCCCCAGCACAGCAACTCGGAGGCGTTGCGTGCGGCACAGAAATGGTGATAGCCGCCGCCCAAGAGATACACGCCGGACAACGGCGCGGCCTCCCCCTCAGGCGGAAGGGCAGCTTCAGCGGAGGTGCGAATCAAAGTCTTGGATTCATCGAACTCGGTGAAATTTGCGACGCCAATGCCGAGTTCCCCGTAGCTGTTCGCGCCCCAACAATGCACCTGTCCGGCGAGCAACGCGCAGGAGGAGTGCCCATTGACCACGAGCTGATCGACGCCGGCAAGGAATCCGTCGGCGGCCGCCCCGTGGCGAACCGGCATGGCGTTCTCGCACCACTCGTCGCCACAGCCAGGAGCTCCCTGCCCGCTCTGGCCAAACCTATCCCAGCCGGTGCACAACACACGCCGCTCCGTGCCCACCACAAAACAGCCGTGGGCAGCGCCCGCAGCCACCGCGTGCACGCCCTTGACCGTGTCGCTCCAGGTCTCGTTCTGGACTGGCACGGGACCCGCGCCGCGGCCCGTGCCCCACGCCAGCAACTGACGGTCTTGGCCCGCGATCGCGTACACGGTTCGGACGCGAAGCGCGAGCGAGGTCACGCCCGTCAGCTGCGCGATCACTTTTGGTTGCAGCACTTCGTCGGTCTTCGTGCCGCGCGCGAGCTGTCCCTCCTGGTTTTTGCCCCAGCAGGAGACCTTACCATCCTGTAGACGCGCGCAACTGGCATCGCTGCCTGCCACGACCTGGTCCGCGGCTGGGACCGCGACCGCCTGAGAAGCGTAAGGATCGTTGGGGACCACGCCGCGTCCGAGCTGGCCCTCGTCGCCTGCGCCCCAGCAACGAACGGTATGGTCCGCAAGTACGGCACAAACGTGCCTCGTGCCACAGGCTAGCTGCGCGACGTCCTCCAAGGGTACTTGCGCCGCAGTCTGCACATACCCGAAGGCGCGACTCGTACCCTCTCGTCCAAGCTGCCCAGAAGTGTTATCTCCCCAGCACACCGACCGGCCCGAGCTCAGCAAGCCGCAGCTGTAGAATTCACCGCCGCAAACCGTCAGAAACTCGCAATCCGCTCCCGGACAGCCGGTACCCGCCGGCAGTGGCATTCGTTTATCGACGCCGGTCGCGTCTGGCCCGCCATTGACGTTGCCGCCATCGAGGGCTTGCGAAGGCGTGCCGCCCCCATCCGCGCCACTTGCGCCGCCCGCTGTGCTCGATGGCTTGTCCACCTCGTCCGCATCCGCATCGCGGTCGCCCGGTTCCTCGCCGCCGCCATCGGAGCGATCGCCGACGGGAATGTGGCTGCGATCGAACTCGCAGCCCAGACTCGATGTACAAAGCAAAAATGTCAGCAGAACCACGATCGGAGAGCTATGCACGTCATGCTCCGCAGGGCGGTCTGGGGAAGACCTACCCGTCAGCTGGGTAGTCCAAGGTGGCGTGCAAAGGACAGCCACGCAAGCGTAGGCGCAGCGGCTACAACCGTTCACTCACACGTATTCGACTCCCCATCGAAAGAGGTCGCATGCCGGAGAGCACGTTGGAAATGGCGACAACCCCGCGCAACATCTTGGTGATTGGAAATAGCGATGGCATCGGACTGGGGTTGACGAGACGCCTGCTCGCTGCCGGCTGCATCGTGACCGGCGTGTCGCGACGGGAAGCTCCCTTGTCCAGCATGCAGGGTAAAGAAAGTAAGCGGGATAAGACGGGTATGGAGGGTTACGAGCACGCCGTGCTCGACGTCGCCTCGCCGGACTATCGCTCGGCGCTCGAAGCCGTCGAACGACGCCGTGGGCCCTTTGATGTGTGCGTCTACTGCGCGGGTATCGGTAACCTGTTCAACCCGCGTGATCTCAGCAACGAGGCCCAAGTCTTCCGCGTCAATCTTCTGGGGGCGGTTGAAACTGCCGAGATCCTGCTGCCGGGCATGATCGGAAAGGGCGCCGGACACTTCGTCGCTCTGTCCAGCATCGCCGATGACTCACGTTCCGGCGATGCACCGAGCTACAACGCATCGAAGGCTGGCCTGTCGACCTATCTGTCTGGACTTGCGCTCGCATTGCGTCCCCATGGCGTATACGTGACCAACGTGCGCTTTGGTTTTGTGGACACGAAGATGGCCAAGTCTCCCGTGCGACCGATGATGATCTCGGTGGAACGCGCGGTGGATGTGATCATGGGCTGTCTGGAAAAGCGACCTGCCCAACTGACGTTTCCCAAGCGCATGGGCATGTTGGTGCGCGTGCTGCGCTGGCTGACCTCGCTGCGGATTTGGTTTTCGTGAATGCACTAGAGCATGTCGACGAGCAGGAGCCTAGATGGGATGAAGCGGCCGGCCTCCACGAGGTGGTGGCAAACTAGGCCCCACGGGAAACGAAAAACGCGGTCAACGCCGCATAGTGGAGGCCGGC
>JBBSJC010000797.1:0-2822 GCA_038257655.1 Polyangiales bacterium
GCACGATCTGCGCTTCTAATGAGACCGGCAACAGCCGTGGACTCATGTCGATGTCGCGGTACTTCGCCATGCTCGTTCTCGCTTGCTGGGGCAGATGTATTCCAGCAAGATCAGCAGAGTTTTTCTACAGCCTCGTTAGATTCCGCATGAAGCTATCCGCAGCCCTGCACTGCCTCCTGCTCAGCTTGCCGCTCCCCGCAATCGCTGGGGAGCAATGTCGCATCCAAGACCCAGAGCTCGTATCGTGCAGTGTGCCGGCTGCTCCGAAAGCGACAGAGTTGAAAGGCGGCTACGTTGTGCTGCAGTTCCTCGTTTTCCCAGATGGAAGTGTTGGTGATGTTGAGGTGCGCGAGTCTGGCGGCGATGCTCGCTGGAAGTTAGCGGCGATGGAAGCCGTATCAGGCTGGCGATACATTGAGCGGGAATCATCTGTAGCAAAGGTTCAGCGCTTCGATTTCGGGCTTTCGTCAACCGACGGCGACGGAATCTAACTATGTGTGTATGGACTCCTCCGTCAACCTCTGACGTCGATGGTGTTTAAGTTTTCTGCTTTGGCTTCTTTCCCTTCCTGCTGACGCGGTTGTTTTTATCTCGGCAAGTAGTGCGGTTGCATACGTGTATTCGGCTTTGTGGTGGGCGTTGCCCGAGCCATCATGGAATCCGCGAAGCAGGGCCATTCGGTCAAGCGGTCACTTAGGACCAACAGAGTTATCGGCTTGGCTGCTTCGGGGACCGACACACTTGCATGAGAGAGAAACGAGCAACGCAGGGACGGGTGGAACGCGGTGACGCTCAGCGCACGCTGGCAGCGCGCACGCTTACGTGATCAGGATCGAACGCTTTGCGGTGATGCTCGGCGGCCCATAGGCGTCGAGCGGTTTTGTTGGCGAGCGCGACGGCGGCCTTGTTGTGGCCTAGGCGATCGGCGAGATTGAGCGCCCACTGTTGGGTGCGATCGAGCGGTGCGTCTTTCTTACGCGCGGCGTTGGCCACCACGAGCATCGAGCGCGCGCCGTGGATGAGCAGCGTGCGCAGATAGACATCGCCGCGTTTGGTGATGCGACCAAGTTGTCGTCGATTGCCGCTGGAGTGCTCACGCGGCGTCAGACCGAGTGCGCTGGCGAAGTGGCGACCTGATGGGAAGCGTTCTAGGTCACCGATGCTGGCGCTCATCGCAGTGGCGGTAATGAGGCCGATACCGCCGGCCTGCTGCAGACGTTGACTACGGGTGTCGCGCTTCACGAAGTCGCTTAGATGAGACTCGATGGCGGTCATCGCCGCGTGTGCATGAGCGACCTGATCAAGCAGCTCAGCAAGGCTGTCACGGAGCGCCATCGGCACGTCGTTGTCGGCATCTTCGAGCGCGTCGAGCACCGCCGGTCGTACCTTGGCGGCACCGGCCGGAATCGTGATGCCGAGCTCGCGCAACAATCCGCGAATGACATTGATCGCCGCCGTGCGCTGCGCCTTGTGGTGCTCGCGAATGCGATGCAGGCCTTGGACGCCTTGCTGCTCTGGCGTCTTGATTGGCACTGGGCGTATCTGCGAACAACGCATGGCTTCGAGCATGCCGTCTGCATCGGTGCGATCGGTCTTCCGACGCAGCACATACGGACGCACCTGGTGCGCAGGCAGCAACGTCACCCGATGGCCGAGTCGCTCGAAGCGCCGACCCCAATAGTGAGCAGACCCGCAGGCCTCCATCACTACGTGCAGCGGCTCGCGATTCTCAAGTGCGCGTGCGAAGGATTTTCGTGTCAGACGCTTTCGATCAATGACGCGGTGATTGGCATCGGCGAACGCCAGTTCGAAAACATCTTTTGCCAGGTCAATAGCAACGGTCGTAGCATGCATATCGGACTCCTCTCGTGATCCCGTGTCCTGAACATCACCATGCTCAGTCTGGCTCATCGAAGCCGTGTGGCGACGCGGGAGGAGTCCATTCGATCAGTCAAGCCGACTGCTGGGAGATGCTTCGATGTTTACTGATGTTGTGCCGCGCAGCAGCGGCTTACCACGGCGTTATGCCGCAAGCATGAAGGATTTCGGTGAGCCGTAAGACTGTCACTCTGTGGCTTCTTGCATCGGCCTTTGCAGTTTTCGGTGCATCTGCCGTACTTTTGGAAGGGGGCCGCTACGAGGCTGCTGCAAAGGTGCCGGAAGTCTTTCTCATTGGTCTGCTCATGTTTGCGTGGTACGTATTTGACAGCAATGAGCGTAGCTATAGGAGATCCGCGTTTCTGAACCTTACCGTCATTGCAGTGCCAGCCGTCGGCGTTCCGTACTACCTGTTTCGCTCGCGAGGACTGAGGAAAGGCGCCGTTGCATTCGGCTGGTTGTTTCTACTCACCATAGGCTTGTTGGCATCCACATTCGTTGGAGCATTTGTCGCGTTTCTTCCGCAGCTCGCGGCATAACTATGTGGTCAAGCCGACTGCTGGGAGGGGTTTCGATGTTTACTGATGTTGTGCCGCGCAGCAGCGGCTTACCACGGCGTTATGTCTCTTTGGGGGTTTGATGTCGCGTGACTATTCGAACTTCGCGGCATTAGCGAAGCGCTGCTTCCTGCCTGTCTCCGAAGCGCTAGGTTACGAGCAGGCCTCGGGTACGGAGTACTTCAAGAAGAGCACGAGTGGCTGGCTAGAGTCCTTTAACCTACAAACAGCAGGCCACGGCAACGACTTCTTCTATGTCAACTATGGCATCGAGGTGCCAAATCTCTGTCCTGCGGTCCCTGTCGGGGAGACTCGAAAGCGCGGAATGCTCCTATGGGCAAGGTTGCGCGACATTGACGACAGTGGTGGGTTCAATCGAGAGAGCAA
>JBBSJC010000798.1:0-2817 GCA_038257655.1 Polyangiales bacterium
CTCCGTCGTGATCTCACCGGCAGCATATCGCCGCTGCAGGATGCCGAACGGATTCTCTCGGTAGAGCTGCACCGTCTTGCGTCGAACGGGCGTTGCGATGAAGAAAAATGGAATGATTATCATGAGCCAAAAGACCCACCAAAAGAAGTGCATTCCGATAAATTGACAGTGGTACATGATCGACACGCTCAGTACCCTCATGGGCAATGCTGGCGCTGGCGCGCGTTTCCTTGCTCGCTCGCCCGCACGGAACTTATGACTCCAGGCCACCAGCGCACGCGCACGCGGTATACCTTCCTGCACAGCGAACCTCTTCGACGTCAGCCCACTCGCCTTCCAGCGCGAAACGCGATCACGCCATTGAGCGTAGAGCTGCTCGTTTCTTTCTCGCGACATCAATGCCTCCGTGCTGAGTCTTCAAGCACGGCCGCGAGGCATCAACAACGATGGGGTCGCCGGGAGGTTACTTCTCAGCGCGGACGGGCGGCTTCGCGGTCGCTGTCCTTGCTCGGCGCGCGCCGTGGATCGTCCCAGTACACCGGACGTCCGTAGTAGTCGTAGAGGCGCGCTTCGTACTCGCGATTCACTGGAGCGCTCGGATTCCACTCGGGGCTTTCCTTGATCGCGTCGCGCGTCATGTCGACGTGGACCTTACCCTCCTGCCAGCTGACCTGACTTGCCCAGTGGGGGGCGATCAAGACCTTTTTGCCGAACCACCAGTTGCTGGTATCGATCGTAAGATAGCGAATCTCCCAGCTCTCGTCGTCGACGATGAAGTCTTCGAGGTGGCCCACTGCGTCGTCGCTGCCCTGGATGTGATATCCGCGCACCTCCCGCGCGCTCCGCAGGTGGCTGTCGCCTGGCCTGTCGTTCTTTCCTGCGGGCAGTTCGCTGAACGCCGCGCTGGCGATCGGGCCCGGGTAAGCGGCTACCCCCCAGAGGCCTGAATACGCCCAGTAGTTTGGGTAGTCGTAGTAGCGGTAGTAGTCGAGTTCGTGCTGCCGGGAAACCGGCTTGTCGAGATCGACACTGGGACTCTTCTTGACCTTATCCATACTGAGGGCGACGTGAAAACGTTGGCTCGTCCAGTCGACCTCGCGAAAAGAGATCGGGGAAATCAGTATTCGGCGCTCGTTGAAGAACCCTCCAGTTTCGACCACCAGGTAGCGGATGGTCCAGCGCACATCATCGAGCAGCAGGTCCACGACGGGGCCCACATCTCCGTCCGTGGCGCGCACCGTGTATCCATCGAGTTCCTTTAGGCTTCGCAACATAGGCTCCCTCTTCCACCCGCGCGTGATAGTGATGATGTCTCGTCGGCTTGAGCATCGAGGGATGCACGGTCGGTGCCAGTGCGATACATGCAAGCTTCGCGCAGACGGCGCGTCCATTGTGTCAACCACGTCACTCATTCGTGCCCCATGGGCCAAGGATGGGCCCGTCCGGGGGCGGCCGAATAGTCCCGTCGTTGTTGCCACGCTCCGGAAGGTCCGAGCCAGCTCCTGGCTCAGTAAATGACTGGAAGGCAGCCGCATCCCAGATCGGGTTTGGGATAGGACGGGGTGTCGCGCAGCGCGTGCCAGAAGGTACCTCGTATGGAGGAACAGGTAAGGTCATCTCCGTGCCCGTGCTTGGAGGATTGCATCATGAATATCGGAGTGCGGCGTAGCGGATGTGACACGGTAGCCAGCACAATCACCCAGTGGCCGTGCGTCTCGAAGCAGACCATGCTTGATTTGGTCAAGCCTGAGACGAATTTGGCCGTGTTCTACTCGCCTTCAGACGGTTCGGATCAGGTCCTCTGCTAGGCAGCGCACCCCATCAAGCAGATGGGCAAACCACCTGACTGTGCTGCCTTACGATATGAACGGCCGACCGCTGGCTAGCGACAGTCGATCTGACACGAAGGAGAGAACGAATGAGCAAGTACGGAACGCCGACACACGGAGGCATGTTCGATCCGGCAGCGATTGCCTCCGAATTGCGAGCAGCCGACGCGTACGCCCGCGAGGGTCACACCGCGCGCACACTGTTGCGTGAGGACGACCTTCGGATCGTAGTCATCGCGATGAAGGCCGGCGCGCGCATGGGGGAGCATCAAGCCAACGAAACCGCCGCCATCCACGCGCTCAGCGGACACGTGCGACTGCACCTTCCGGACGAGACGACGGACGTACGCGCCGGCCAGTTGCTCGTTCTCGCGAGGAATTCAGCATGATGTCGAAGCCGTCGTTGACAGCGCGCTTCTGCTAAGCCTCGGGTGGCCGCCTGGTAGCCAGTAGTTTAGGCATGCCTGCTCGAGGAAGCTTTCGCGGCGCGCACATCTACACGGTCGGGCATTCGACACGAACCCTGGACGAGTTGGTCGAGCTCCTTCGTGCCTTTGAAGTCACCGTGCTCGTCGACATCCGGACCATCCCGAAGTCGCGGCACAACCCCCAGTTCAACGGCGACGTGCTTCGGTCGCGTCTTCGCTCCCGACGCATCCGCTACGTGCCTCTTGCGGAGCTCGGAGGTCTGCGCCGCGCTCGTAAGGATTCAATCAACATGGCGTGGCGCAATGTGAGCTTCCGAGGGTACGCCGACTATATGCAGACCGAGGATTTCGAAGTCGGGCTCGCCAAGTTGCACGAGCTCGCGGCGGAAAAGCAGATCGCCTTGATGTGCGCCGAGGCCGTCCCGTGGCGTTGCCATCGCTCCCTCGTCGCCGACGCGCTGACGGCCCGCAAAGCTCAGGTGGAGCACATCACCAGCGTCAAACGCGCGTCGCCGCACCGAATGACGCCTTTCGCCGTCGTGAAAGGAACCCGTGTCACC
>JBBSJC010000799.1:0-2812 GCA_038257655.1 Polyangiales bacterium
AGGGCCTGCAAGCAGACCTGGCCAAGGACACGCGCATGAAGCCGTGGCTTGAAAAGGGCGTCGCCGCCGCCACCAAATGTTACCTGCGCGAAGCGAAGAGCAATCCCAAGCTCGCGGGTACGATCGAAGTGTCGATCATCATGCGCGAAAACGATCGACCTGATGCTTCGATCAAGACCTTACCACCACAGCTCAGCGGCCTGTTCGCATGCCTTACGGGCACGATGATGAAATTGCGTATGCCCCTTTTCACCGGCAAGGAAGGCCAGCGGTACAGTGCGCAAGTTACGTTCAAACCTTAGCTTCAGCGCTGTTTGGAAGGCCACGCTTCAGGACTGTTCCGCGGAGCGCGGGTTATGCCCCTAGTTGCACTCCTCGTCATCCCGCGCTGCGGGCTTCCAGTCGGTGGCACAACTTAGATAGACGTTGTGAGCTTGATAGTTGGATTCGACGAATATCTTGACCGTCTCGCCACGCTTGAGCGCGGTAAAGTGGGCTGCCGTCACCGTGACGTCGTGACCATGCGTCGCGTTGGTACCCCGGATGTCGTACTTCTTGGGCAGGCCAGCTGCGAGATCTGCGGTCGGGATCTCCAGCTTGTGATCATGGCGGCAGGTGATCTGCGCAGCAATCGCCGCGGCACACGCCGCCATAGTCGGCCCCGCGTCGGTCTTCATACCGCCTTCGGGCAAGCCCCCTGCATCCGGAGTATTGCTACTGCCTGACGCCCCGCCATTGCTGGTGCCTGCGTTTGCGCCGCCGTTGGCGTCACTTGACGTATCAGCATCGCCCCCGCCTACAGTGTCGCTGTTGGCATTGCCCGCCGCTCCGGTGCCTGCCGAACCGTTCGCATTACCACCCCCAGAACCACCGGCGTCGCCCGCAGTCGCGTCGCTGGAGTCTACGCACGCGTTTCCTAGAAGCAGCGCAAGGCCCGCTCCTCCTACGCCCTCTAGAAACTGTCGTCGTTGCATGCGGCCTCTCGTGCGCGGGGGTGGGGGTTGTCGCAAGGTTCGCGCGCGCCCCTCGGAGGTACCACGAACGGGCAGCTTCGGGTCAGTTAGCTCGTGTTCTTTCGCGCCAGCCGCGATCAAGAAGCTGCGGCTTTGGCGCGTGCTTCGGCCTCGAGCAGAAGCTTGATCTGGGCAAACTCGCTTTCGATTTCGAGGGCCCATGTGGGTACAGAGCTTAGGTCGCCATGCTCCGATGCCATTTGCATCGCCTCGCATAGCTTACCCATACGCATCGCACCCAGGCTGACCGCACTGCCCTTCAGTTTGTGCGAGCGCGCGCGAATCTCGTTTGCGTCGCTGCCGTTCGCATTCGCGACCAATCCTGACACTTGCTCAGGCACGGTACGTAAGAACGTTTCGATCAAACGCGGCGAGCGCTTGCGCTCATCCAAACGCACCTGACCCGCACCTGGATCGGGAGGCGCATTGGAGGGGTCTAATGTGATCGACATGAGGTCGGTAGCGCTCGAGCCCGAAGCCCCGGTATGGCTCTGACTATTTGTCCCATGCTTGCGGTCCATCCAACGGCGCAGCGTCTTTTGTAAGACACGCGGCGCCACGGGCTTGGTCAAAAAGTCGTCCATGCCGGCCGACTTCACCTTTTCGGCTTCACCATGGTAGGCGTGCGCCGTGAGCGCGATGATCGGTGTATGGGCGTCGTTGCCCTCGCGCTGGCGGATCTCGTAGGTTGCTTGATAGCCATTCATACCGGGCATCTGACAGTCCATCAAGATCGCATCGTAACGGCGTGCACTGGCCTTCTCGACTGCTTCGTAGCCGCTTACCGCCAGATCGCAGCTATGGCCGAGCTCGTCGAGTAGCTCGGCGGCAAGCACGCGGTTCACCTCGTTATCATCTACGACCAGGAAGTGGCCGCGTCTTCGTGGCGTCGGCGGACGCTCTGCAGTCGTACCTTCGATCGCGCGCCTGCGTAGCTCGGCGTCATCGCTGCTCTCAGCAATGCAGTTGTACAGCTCCGAGAGCCGCACCGGCTTGGCCATGAACAGCACCTCTGACGCAGACTCCGCCTGGGGGTGGAGCGCAGGGGTAAGCTGGATAATCACGATGCCAGGCATGCGCGCGCGCATGGCTTCGACGAGCGGCTGTCCATCGAGCGGCGGCATCTTGAGATCGGCAATCGCAAACTCGTATGGCTTACCTTCTTCGATCGCCTTCGCTGCGAGCACGCCCGCTTCTGCGCTGGTCTTAGCCGCCGCTGTCACCATACCCCAGCGCTGCATGTAGCCGGTCAAAAGCTCCCGGTAGCTGTCATTGGCGTCGACGATCAACACACGACGACCGCGCGGTGTACCCACACGTACCGGCGCATGGCGTGCCCCCTCGATCACCGGTAAGCGCACCCGAAACCAGAACGTGGAGCCCACGCCTTTGGTACTGTTCACTCCAATCTGCCCGCCCATGAGCTCGATCAAGTGCTTCGAAATGGAAAGCCCTAAGCCTGTGCCTTCGTGGGCACGGGTCGATGAGTTGTCGAGCTGCGAGAACGATTGAAACAGCTTGGCCTGCTGCTCCGATGTGATGCCCGGCCCGGTGTCTCGCACCTCGAACAGGAGCTCTGCCTCAGTGGCGGGGCAGTCGACTGGATACTGGCGTGTCACGGAGATCGCGACTTCACCCGCGTTCGTGAACTTGATCGCGTTTCCGGCGAGGTTCGTTAGCACTTGAACCAATCGGTCCGAATCGGCTTTGACCGACGGGGGCACGTCGTCGCCCACGCTGTGGATAATCTCGAGCTGTTTGGCGTGTGCTTTGACTGCGAGTAGCTCGACGCGATCTTG
>JBBSJC010000800.1:0-2809 GCA_038257655.1 Polyangiales bacterium
ATCCCATCTCAAAGCCGCAGAGTACGAACAAGCCGGTGAGCATCGTCTCGAGCGCCTCGTCACCCATGAAGGTCGAACGGTAATTGTCGGCGTCGGGTGCCCAAGCCGCGCGCACCTTCTTGAGGTCGGCCACTAACATCTCGGCTACCGTGGTGAGGTACTTGGCGCGGCGATCTGCGTTGGGGGCCGTGGCGTCGCCACCCGTGACATAGTCAGTATAAGGTCTGTCACCGGGTCCATCGTCTGACAGGTCCTGGCCCCAGAGCAGAAACTCAATGGCATGATACCCGGTGGCGATGCTCTCTTCGCTGGGGCTCTCGTTCAGCGCACGCAGCCCTTCTTCATCGATGGTGATGCTCGCATCGTTCACGATGCCGGTCGTGGCGTCGTCTTCGACTGAATCGATATGCGCTTCGTCGAGCGGCCAAGCGTTGAGATAACCCTCAGGCCCGTCCTCGGGGTTATCGATGGGCCCATCGTAGAAGCGAAAGACCTCCGTTTGCAGGTAGGCCGGCCGCGCAGCGAGCCACGCCTTGCGGGCCTTCGCCAAGCCGTCGGCCGAGGGGGCGGCCACGAACGATTTGATGGCAGCGAGCAGGTCCTCCGCCCCGGTCACGCTGTCGCCATACCCAGCGTGCACGAGCTCCGCGTAGTGGCCCACGACCTCATCTCGCGTTTGCGGAGCGATCGCCGTGGTCTTGTCGTCTTCTGAGCACCCGAGCACCAGGCAAAGCAGCGAAATCACTGCGGTTGAACGAGCTAGCATCACGCACTCCAGATAATGAAATCGAAAATCGATTTCATTAGTAGCGCAGCGTCAGATGGCCGGCAAGACGAGGCACGAAGGTGGGTTCCAGCATGAATCGCGTGCAAGAGTCGGCTCCCCATGGATCGCCGTTTCCACGCCGCCGCGCGATGTGGCGCATGTATTGACGTACGCACTGGCTCAGCAGCACAATGGCCGCCAACTAGTCATAGTGGTGGCGTAATCCCCCGAGGTGCCCGAGCACCAAGGACGAGCCGTAGGCGCAGAGCGACAACGCAATCATGGTCAAGCCACACGTTAGACTTAACCAGCACCCGCTCGTCGCCAGCACTGCTGCGATGAAGACAAACTGTCCGGACATGCCGAGACCTATCGCGATGCGTGGATCGAACAGCACCGCGAGGACTCCGCGCCGCGCATGCGCAACCGCGTCTCGTGTCGGGTGACTTGCAGGTGCTCTGAGTTGGTTCAACGTGGCGACGCGGCGGAAAATGAGCATGCCGAAGACCTCGCTGATGAAACGACGCGCATTGCAAATTTCGGTTCCTGGCTCAGCTCCGGGCGAGAGGTCGTGAAGACTTGGTGCGAACGATGTCCTTCACGAAGCGCTTCTCAATCCAGCCAAGCTCCTCGGCCGAAATGAACTGTGTGCCGTGCGCAATCTCGATGAGCGCACGCAGCTCCTCATATGTCGAGGCCCGGCGTTTCCAGTTGGCGATTGGGAATACTTCGTAGGCGCCCTTGGTAAGCGTCGACCGCGTGAGCACGGAGATCCTGGCTTCGTCGTGCCAGAGCTGCACGTGCCACAGCCCGCGCGGCACAAAGTACCGGAAGCGGGCGTCGGTGAAGAGCCGCACCTGCCACCCGGCAATCGAGATGACCGGCTCGCGTTCGCGAGGATCGTGTGGAGCAGGCGGGAAGTCGTGCGTTGGAAAGCGCGACAACTCCAGCGCGGCCCCTGAGTCAAGCGCTCGCATCGCTCACTCCTTACCCACGGGTGGCACGATCAACGTCACCAGTATCGTATCCTCTGCATGATGGGCGGAATAGAGAAGCAGCGCGTGCCGATACGCAAGAGCCGTCAGATGACGAGGCTCGACGGGAATGGTGTCGAGTAAGGTCGTCCACGAGTCGGTTGTGGGGTCATAGACCTCGAGTGCAGGTGCGGGAACGAGCTCCTTTTCGCTCACCGGCGACGAGCCGCCAACGAGATAGAGCTTACCGTCGAGGGGTACGAGCTGCGCGGAGATGCGCGACGATGCTGGGCAATGCATGCTCGACCACGACTTCGTCGCAAACGTGAACACGTCGCACTCCTTCACGGGCGCAAAGCCTTCGGCCATGCCACCCACCATGAAGTACTTACCATCAAGCGCTGCCCCCGCGAAGGCGCGGCGCGGGTGCGGCAGCTGCACGTCAGTCGCGACGAAGGGCTCGCCGCGCTTCGCTGTCAGTACGCTCGTGGGGTGGGTAAACTGAGCGGCCTCCTGCGTACGCGACGGGTCGTAGTCGAGGCCGCCGAAGATCCACAGGTTGTCCTGATCTGCGGTGACGCCAAACTGCGTGCGGGGTGATGGCAGCACGGAGCCATGCGGAGCCCAGGCGCGGCGCGTGAAGTCGAAAGCGTAGGCATCGGCGTGGGAGCGCGCCTTCTGACCATCGTGCCCGAATCCGCCAAGCGCGAGCAGCGCGCCATCGAGCGCCAGTGTTTGAACGGTTTGGCGAGCTACGGGATAACTCGGGATGGCTTCAGTTTGCATGGTCGCAAGATCGAGCGCGAACGCGTCTGCGCGGAAGTCCTCCGGCCCAAAGTCGTGTTGCTCGAGGCTGCGATTGCCGCCGAACACGAGGAGTTGGTCGCCTACCACTTGTACGCCCTGACGGTTCTTCGCCGGGCTCGGGCTGTGAAGTTGCCAGCTCAGCACGCGCGGTGAAGCCTCGCTCGTGGAGACTCGCTCGATGTGGGCGGTCCGGCTTCCATGATGCATGCCAGAGATGCCCCCGAGGACAGCAAAGGTCGTGTCATCGAGCATGACCATCTGA
>JBBSJC010000801.1:0-2801 GCA_038257655.1 Polyangiales bacterium
TCGTCGTCGCCGATGACTTCAGCGGCAGGGGCGGCGGGCGAGGCCAGCGGCACCGACAGTGCCGGATCGGGCGCGGCAGACGCCGGGAGGGGTGCGCGGGTGGATCGGGGCATAAGTCGGCTCCTCGCGAAAAGCTGTCAAGCGGAACAATCGCGTCGACACGATACGTCATAATGACGTACTGTCAACCGCGATCAGAACCGAGGCTTACCGTATGCCCACACTTTCACTGCCCGCTCTCGATCCCGTGGCCATCAGCAGCGACGAACGCGCCTTTTTCATTGCCTTGGGTGGACGCATCGCGCGTATCCGCAAAGATCAGGACATCACCCAAGCGCAGCTGGCCGATTTGATCGGCATCACCCAGCAAACCATCAACTCCTACGAGACCGGCCGGCGACGCGTGCCGGTGTCGCTGCTGCCGGCGATTGCCAAGCGCTTGGGCGTCGCCGTGGAAGCACTGCTCGACGACGACGCCAAAGCCACCGCCAAGCGCGGCCCCGCGCCCAAGCTGCAACAGCAAATGGACCGCATCACGCAACTGCCACGCGCCCGCCAGCAGTTCGTCATGCAGGTCATCGATTCGGTGCTCGCCCAAGCCGGCCGCTGAAACGACAACGCCCAGCGCAAGGGCTGGGCGTTGTGGGTGTTGCGAGTCTACGGATGCGGTGGGCCAAGGCGATCACCTTGACTCGGAATCAATGACACTGACCCCATCGATCTCAATGCTGCAGCTCATGCCCGGCCTCAAACGTCTGCATCTGAGCATGCGACGTGCCGGCACCGAGCGAGCACGCTTCACGATCACGCACAACCACGTGACCTTTGACTGCCTCTTTCTCACCGACATCGCGCCGTATGAGTTCGTGCTGGCCGCCGTTGGTCATCCCGGCATGGTGTTTGTATTCGACGTGCTGCGCGGCTACATGATTCAGACCGCCTTCGCGGATGCGCTCTACCGCGAGCTCGCCAACCTGCTGCGTACCGGCATCCACAGCGGCAACGTCCTCAAACCCAGCGACTTCTTGCGCCAGATCGACGATGCCGTTCCCGCCGATGTCGGTCGTACCCGCACGGTCACCACCGCCGATGTGCTGCGCACCTATCGGCACCTCGTCGACGAAGATCAAAAGATCTACTTCAAGGGCTGGCTACGTAATCCCGACGGCAAGCACGTCAAACCCGAAAACTTGGATAAGACCAAGCGCTGCTTCGGGCAGCAGGTCCACGACAGTTGCCAGCGCCAGAACATCAGCTCCTGCTGGAGTCCGCTCGCCGCTGATGAAGTAGCTTTTCATCCGCCGCCATCGGCAAGCACTGCGCCGATTGTTTGATGCAGCAACGACAAGGCCCGCATCAGCGGGCCTTGTCGATTCGGTAGAAGTTCGGCGGGCTGTTCGACCCGCCTTACCGCGTTAGAACTTGTGCGAAATCAAATGACACTGACCCCATCGATCGAGCAAGCAGCACGCTAAAACGACAACGCCCAGCGCGAAAGCTGGGCGTTGAGTGGCGTTTCGATTGGGCAAATGCGGCGGGCCAAGGCCCGCCCTATTTGATCCGCCTTATCGCGTTTTCAGTCAATCCGCCTTGCCGTGCTTGACATCCAAAAGAAGCAAAACGCCAAGGTCAGTCAGTTTCCTTGCCATCGATGGATTGACGGCGAATCCGTCATGTCCGTCATCTGCATGTAAGGCACAGCAGATTTTGCAGAACACAGCGGGGTCGAGAGATTTCAGCGCATCGAACCTGTCCGCGAGCCAGTCAAGGATTTCGCAAACCACGTCCTCTAGCATCTCCCTCTCAAAAGAAAACTTCCGCGACCAAATCGTCTGTTTCCGAACCAAACCGCTATCACGGACGCTGCCGATAGTGTGTTCACGGAATGAGCTCTCTCCCAGAACTTCTTCAATTAGCTCGATCGGCGCAAGCGCGGAGATTACGAGCAGCTTTGCTTCGTGATGCAGCATTTCTACTTCCTATCGATGGGATCCTTGATATTGCCGAGGCTGTCTCCCAATCCATTATTTGGAGTCTTTGGGAAGATTTCGCCGCACTCTCTACATACCTCGACATCACCGTTTGTCTTCCCGAAATCTCCGGACTCTGGGCCATTTCCCTTGGCTTGATGTATCGCATCACCGACGTCTCTCTTCGGCATGTCATGATCTCTCGCGATCGCAGGCTCTCCCGTTGAAGTGCGACCTCCGCACGAAGGGCAGGAGCCGCGTTTTCCTCTGCCTGCTGCATCCTCAATTTTTCTTGCCGCGCCCTTCGCTGCCCTGGCAGCGCCACCGGCAGCCTGACGACCAAGCTTCCCTCCGAGCACAGAGCCCGCCAGCTCAGCGCCCGCCGCCAGCTTGTCGCCCGTCGATGCACCGGCATCTGTCAGAGTGCTGACGTTTCCCGCAGCGGAGGTGATCGTGTCGTAAGCCGAATACGCGCGGTAGGCGATGATCGCGATCGGAATCAGTATCGGCAGCCTTCCGTCGGGGTCTGTGAACTTGTAAGGATTGTTATTGGCATAAACCCTGTGACCCGTCGCGAACTTCCCGCGCCGAGGGCCGCAAACCTTGATGCCATGCGGCTTGCAGCCGCTTTTTGCCCTTGATGCACCTCCTGCGATTGTTGGAAAACCCTTGAGGCGGCTTTTCGCCCCTGTTGGGGGTCGCCGTCAAGCGTTTTCTTGCGGGCAGTGTCGATGCGGCCGGCGGACGCGCGACGCGGCTTTATGCGGCGTGGGGCCGGTGGCGGCGCGCGGCGGCGTGGGTGATCGAGCTGCGCGGATCAATCCGCGCGCA
>JBBSJC010000802.1:0-2799 GCA_038257655.1 Polyangiales bacterium
CGGAGAGCGCAATCATCAGGGGCTCGACAACGAGCTGATTCTGAAGGGCTCGGAGCCGGCGAACGACAATGGTAAGGTCCAATGTCGCCAGCGGGTAGGGGGCTTGCTAAAATACTACTACAGGCAGGCCTCGTAGCCCCCGGCCGGGTATTGGGACAGGACGGGGTCTTCTTGCATCTTCGTACGAACACGTCCCATGTGGCCTCCTCGGCGCCCTCAACAGGAGCGCGCTTGGATACCTGAGGCGCGTACGTGGCTGTTCAGGTCATCGCGAGCATCAACGACGTAGCTCCGAGTCCTCTCGGGCTTCACCGCGCCACAAGCGCGCCTCTGGGCCTGCCGCGGAGCGGCTTGGTTCAACCTATCTTCTGCGAAACTGGCAGGCGCGGCCGAAGGGCGGGAAAAGGTCAACGCCGCGTTCTGCTATGGCGCAGGCGGCGGATTCGCGGGCTCCTGATTGGCCGACATAGACGTGACGCACTGCGAGAGTGCCGACGCCTGGTACGAGGTTGACTGGTACGAGACGAGCGACGGAACGCAGGGCGACCTTTACGGCGCTGAGTATCCGGCTGAGAAGGGCACCTTGCTGGCGTTCGTGACCCAAGCAAGCGACGGACCGTTTCGCTTCCAGGAGCCCGAGAGCGGCAAGGAGCTAGGTTACCGCACCGTCACCGGCGACGTCGCGAACGTCCGTGTTTGGCCGTAGCTGCACTCACGAGCCACGAGAAGGCAGGCAGCTTTGGCTCGAAGGCGATCAAGTAAGGGCACAGGCGCGGAAGCCATACTCTTAGCTCCGTTCTTCGTCACTTGGCACAGGCCGACATGGGGAGTTGCGTTGGCCCTTGCCAGCTCGGCGGTGCTTGCCGCATTCGCGTGGGGGAAAACGACCAGGAACCAAAGCACGCCGTTCGCAACGTGGGTCCACAAAGCCAGCGCGGCGATTCCTCTAATGGCGGTCTGGTGCGGCTCGTTGAGTGGCGCCGGGTTTATGCGGACGCGTGCCAGCGAGAAACTGCTGCCAAGGACGAGCACGCGGCCGAGATGACGCGCGCCGCGACGATATGGAGCTCGGGCAGGAGACCTTCGTTTTCTCGGGGGCGAGAGAACGCTACGGTTTTGCCATGCCTTGAGCGGCCTCGCGTACAGCTCTCACTCGCAAAGTCGAGTCAGCGTAACGGACCGCTTCTTGATGCTCCGTTTGTGAGCCGATCCGCGTCCATGCAGCGGCCACCATGACCGGCAGCACAAGGCGCAGGTCGTCAGATGGCCCTGAGCTTTGGACCCTTACGGTCCATGCCTCTCGCGGCGTACGCCCTTCGCGAACGTCCTGCGCATCGACTGCTCGCAGATCGAGGAAGCGCATGTGCGAGACGCGTTTGCGGCTCTCGGGGACGTAGCTTGTCTGCACCTTCCCTTGCGTCGAAAGGGTGCCGTGAACGGTTTCGCACCCGATGCAGGTTGCCGTGAACTGCGCCTGTTCACCCGGCGCGTAGCTGAACACGGGGCGGTAACTAGTTTCTGTCAAGGTGCTCGAGCTGGCGATGCCGAAGCCCACGCTCACCACGTATTGGGCAAGCTCCTGGTCATCAGTGGGTTCGTAGCCGAGCTCCGACAACACGGGCCACAGGTACTGGCACGCGTCACGAAACTCTAGGCTCTCACGCGCCATGGGTGAAACAGCGGCGACGAAGACCGGACCGGCACGATGCGCGGTCTTCATGGCGTCGACAGTAAGGTTGTAAACGCGACCAGTGCGCGAATCACGCCAAGCCTTGAGCACGCGCCGGTCTTGCAGGGCCACGGCTGCGCTATCGAAGCGAAGGTAGCTCACGCCCCCTAAGCCGATCTCGCTACGCGGGGGGCCCAGGCGTTGAATGAGTTGCTCGCGCGTGATCCTGTCTCCAGGCGCGACAGGTTTCGCGTTGGCACCAGGGAAGAGACGATCAAGCGCTCCAGCGCAGCCGCAGACTGTTGCGAGAGTAACCAGCGCCGCGACAATACAACGCCGCATAGCCTGCCTTGCTGTCATGACGTGGATAGTACACACTCCGGCGACGAGATCGTAATGCGGCGGAACATTGCCGCGGCTCGGTTGCTCCAACTTGGGGACTCTATCGGCGTTCAGGTGGGTATCCCGGCGCACTGACGGTAAGGCAGGCTCGGCTCAACAATCACGGCTTACCATCTGCGGATGCGCGTGATCCTTGCATTGCTTGTCGCCTCACTCGGTTGCGTTGTCCGATCACCTGAGAACGCGCGCACCACGCCGAAGCAGCAGACGAGGATGCTTCAGGCGTCCTCGGAGGCTGAGGACGGCGCCCCGTCAACATGGCGCCACTCCCATCGTCACGGTCCCAAGGCTTGCTACCGGAAATGGGTGTACACGAGTGAGCAGAAGTTCGACGTATGCCTACAGAACTGGACAACAGCGGAGGGAGGCGGAAGGCCCCCAGGTCCATCGAAGGCAGCGCGCGCAGTCGCCGCAGCGGCCGCTGCCCTGAGTTACCGCCCGCATCCTGTGTGCGCGGATGGCACGGCTTCCGTTACTTGTGAGTGCTGGCGGGCTGACGAGAGCGGCTGTTGCGCGTGGCACGGAGGTGTCGTGCGCGACCCTTACGGCGCGCCAGTGTGTCGCTAGATAGTAAGATCGAGAAGAGCTTAGATGGGATGAAGCGGCCGGCCTCCACGAGGTGGTGGCAAACTAGGCCCCACGGGAAACGAAAAACGCGGTCAACGCCGCATAGTGGAGGCCGGCCATGGAAAAGATTGGCATCGATGTGCACAAGGTCGCAACCCAGA
>JBBSJC010000803.1:0-2784 GCA_038257655.1 Polyangiales bacterium
AGTTTTTCTTGCATGGCGGAACTGTAGCGCGGGGCTGGCGGCTGGTTGCGGGAACGTTGGCGATGGCGATGGTGATGGCGATGGCGATGGCGATGGCGGCACGTGCAACGAGGCGCAGACAGCAGGTGGCGACACGCCGGAAACGCGTACGTTCGACGTAGGCACGGCCTGCGCCGATCTCTCGCTGAACTACGATACGTATTCAATCGAGGACGCGATCACCGTCACCTATGAAGGGAAGGTCGTCGCGGACACCGGTTGCGTGGGTGCGTCCGGAAATCTGCCTTTCAGCATCTGCGGATCGTCGTCCGAGGTTGTGGTCTCGGTCGCGCCAAACTGTGCAGGGAGCTCGGGAACCGCCTGGACGTTCACCCTCGCCTGCCCTTGAATCCGCAGGTTACGACCGGGGACGTGGTGTGATATCCCTTGAGCGATGCCCAGTGCCAGCCGCTCGACAAGCGTTCACCCTCCCCGTCGCAACCTGCGCTCAATCGTTTTGATGGCCGCTGCCTTCTCGCTCTACCTCGCGGCCGACTTGGGCACGAAGGAGTGGGCGATAGAGCAGCTCTCCGAGCCGCGGCCGCCTGAACAGGAGCAGCTCGTGGTATGCGAGCCCACGCAAGCCGGTTACGTCGAGCTTTCGCGTCGGCGAAAGCCGCCCGTGACTTTGATCGACGGCTACCTGCGTCTGCACTACACCGAAAACTGCGGCGCTTCGTTCAGCATGCTCGGGACTGCACCGGGCTGGGTGCGCCACACCGTATTTGGTTTGGCCGCGATCGTCATCTCCGTGCTGCTCACGCTCATGTTCGTGCGCGGCTCCGGCGGCGCGCTACTCGCAGCCGGCATACCCATGATCTTGGCCGGTGCGGTCGGCAATCTAGTAGATCGGGTACGACACGGCTTCGTGGTGGACTTTCTGCAGGTGGACCCGAGCTGGTTTCGCTACCCTATCTTCAACGTGGCCGACATCTGGATCGCAGTCGGCGTGGGGCTTCTGATCCTCGATGGCATCGTGAACAAGCCCAAGACAGTAAGGGTCGAAGAGTCATAAGGGTCAGCATCAGACCGCTACTCCTGGCTTGCCATCCACATTCCGGGCGTGAGCGGGGGGGTTGCCGGGCTACGGGCCCGACGGTGGGGCTTGGGGTGGCTGCCGGACGCTTCTGGACGTTCCTGGACGTTCACTTAGCCAATGCAGTCGGACTGGTCAGTAGGGTCAGACTCGCTATATCCTTAAGCGATGATCGTGTTCGACTCGACCCACGACCCGCTGCACCTGATGGTGTACCCGCGGGCTTACGAGCTCACCGCCATCCTATGGGTAAACCCCACACCGTGGCCTATCCAGACCTTTGGCACGATGGAGGAAGCCGACAGCTGGCTCCGCCTCAAGCTCGAGCAAGCGGGCACGCCTTTGCCTGCGCTAGGACCTTCCTGGTGGATGCCTGCTGTCGTCCGAGCGCACGTGCGACCGGTGACTGCAAAGACTGCGTAACGTCAGTCGCCGTCGCTCTTGGTACCAGCATCTGGAGTGCCGGCGCCGCTTCCGCATGGCGCCGGGTTTTCGGGCAGCATGACGAACATACTGCTGGTGATGCAGGTGTTGGTGAGTGTGGAAATCACACCGCAGAGACCGCCTGCGCCTACAGCATCCTGGTAGCTCGACGGAGTCCATCACCGTGACTGACGGACAGCTCGGATCGCGCTGCGGACTGGCCGTGCACGGACACTCCTTTCGTACCACTTATATTCACGGCAACTATAATTCACCCGTTACTATGCACCGCGCGAATGGCTCGCCATTACAAATATTCATTGGTCGCTGAAAGCACTCGCGTTGCAGGATTCGCGCACGATCGTCTCGATCCGCCATGTCGGCATGGGTCGAGCACTGACGCTCGGCATGGTTTGCGATGAATCGTCCGTGTTCCGCTTCAGTTAGACTATGAAAGTTGGTAGGGGATGGCACGTTGGCTTCTTATTATTTCGTGGACACTGGTGCTTTCGGGTGGCTGCAACAGCGAGTCCACTACCGCCGCCCTAGATCCAGCAACCGAGCTGGACGCCGGATCAACACCAGCGCCTGCGGGATGCGTCCCTGATTCGGCCGAGTTCAAGAGCGCGGTGCAGCCGGTCTTGAAGGCGCGCTGCGGCGACTGCCACGGCACCACGCCGAATCATGGCGCTCCCTTCAGCGTCCTCGACTATGGTGCATTGCTAAGCGACAAAGCGGGTAAGCCGCTCGTCGAGCGCGTGGCCGAAGCCGTCGCCAGCGGTGCCATGCCACCCGCAGGTCAGCCCCGACTTACGCACGATGAGTTTCACAGCTTACTCTCGTGGGCGCGATGCGGTGAAGAGGCTCCGCCTTACCCGAGCAGTCTGAAGGCGAGCCGCGAAGTGTTCGACGCGCCGCTCGAGGCACCTGCGGGCACCCAACGCCTGGAGCTTACGGCGCAGGGTCACATGGTCGTCGAGAACACCGTCGATCGCTACGAGCACTTCGTGTTTGCCAAGGTCGTCGATCGCAGGATGTTCGTGCGACGTATCGATGTGGTGTTGGATCAATCACGCGTGGTGCATCACATCACGCTCCACCACATCAAGACGGGCACAAGCGACCCGCGTGCGGCGGCCTATCTTTATGCGTGGGCTCCGGGCACGGGAGCGGTCGAGCTCCCCGGTGGCGGGCTGAGCGTCACACCCGAGGACAGGTTTCGCATCGAGATCCACTACAACAACGTCGGTGGCATGCCGGCGGTGAAGGACGCGAGCGGTGTGGCG
>JBBSJC010000804.1:0-2769 GCA_038257655.1 Polyangiales bacterium
CACGCCGATCTTACGGTAGCTCGGGCGATTCACCTCCAAAGGGCCGCACAGCGAATGGTAAGTATCCGTTCCCGGCTCATGAAACTTGTACGGAACTCCGTTGACGAGCAGCTCCTCGCCGAAGCTGTCGGCCATCTCTTGCAGTTCCTCGCGCAGCAGCTCTCGTACAGCTTCGTTGCCAATCGCGAGCGCCTGCGCCTCGCGTTCCTCGAAGGTCCCCTCGCAAAGCACGGCGCGCAACACGCTACCAATCGTCACCAGCGCATCTTTCACTCTTGGATCTCGGATAAGGTCGGCTATCGTCGGCATGGGAGTGGGCTCTTTCTTCGTCGGTTGTTCGCAAATCCTGCGACGAAGGGGCCCGCTCCCAAATTCAACAAGTCACGTCAACTCCCGCTCCGACCGCGATCCACGCCCAACTCCTTCTCTCCGATCGACAGCGAGACACCTCGCAGCGCGTGAACGACGGCATGACCAGTATCGTAATTCTTGTGAACGTTTTCGAGTTCTATTAGCGACATGATCATGTCCTTTCCACGGCTCGTTTTGGGTACAGAGTAGGCATCACGATGCCGCTGCAATCAGGGGCTGGCCCACGGTGGCCTTGAGCTCGCGATACAAAGCGGCGATGCACTTCACGCTGCGTTCAATCTGCTCTTCGGAGTGCTCACAGTTGACGAACAGACGCAGTCGTGACTCTCTCTCGGGCACCACTGGGTAGGTAAACGGATAGGCCGTGATGCCGTGCTCAAACAGTTGAAAGCTCAGCATGTAGGCGAGCTGGGAGTTGTAGGTCATAATCGGAACGACCGCGCTGTCGCCGCTAGTCCCGGTGTCGAGCCCCTCTTGCTGTGCCAGCTTCCGGAACTGCTCTGAGCGCGCTCGAAGCACTCTAAGCTTCTCAGGGTGCTCCGCAATCACGCGCAGGGCTTCGAGCGCAGCTGCGGTCACCGCGGGCGACAGGTTGGCATTGGAACGATAGTGGGATGTCTGTCGCAGGTACTCGATCAGTGCTAAGCTTCCCGCGATGTAACCACCTGAGCTGCCAAGGCCCTTGCTCAGGGTGCCCATCAAGATGTCGACTTCCGAGGCAGAAACTCCCGTATGCTCCACGATCCCGCGCCCCGTCGCGCCGACGGCTCCTATCGAATGAGCTTCATCGACGAAGAGAAGCGCCCCATGGCGGTTCTTGATTTCGATGAACTTCGCCAAATCGGGAAGGTCTCCATCTTGACTGTACGCTCCCTCGATCGCCACGCAGACACGTCGGTAATGGGGGCGGAGCTTACTCAGTAGCGCGTCGACCTGTTCATGGTCGTTGTGCCGAAAGGGCTGGCGCATCGCGCCGGAACGCAACATGCCTTGAACCATGCTGTTATGGGCATAGCCGTCCTGTAAGATCAGGTCGCCGGGTCCAAACAGGCTACCGAGCGCAGTCACGTTGGTCGTGTGCCCGGCGTCGAACACGACGGCGTCCTCCACGCCGAGGAAACGCGAAAGCGTCCGCTCTAGCTGCAGGTGCACATCGAGTGTTCCACTCCAGTTGCGGGGCGACGAAGCGGAGCCGCCATAGCGGGCGAGTGCGCGCTCCACTGCCGCGATGACGCGGTCATCGCCGGCCAGGCCGAGATAATTGAAGGTGGCGAAGTTGACGGTGTCCTTTCCCGCCACGTTGATCGAGCCGGTGACCCGTCCTTCGTGGGGTCGATAGAACAGCCCCTGACCGGGTGGAACGGCAGCCTGGCGCGCCATGAGCGCCTGGTACTCCGGGAAGTCGCGCACGGAGCTCTGGAGGACGGACGCGGCGCCTGGCTTGGCTTGGGTACGGAGCTCAGACGGATCGCGGGCGAAACGAGCCTCCACCTTGGGCTGCGCGTCGTGCGCGTCGTGCGCGTTGGCTGCGCTGGGAGCCCAGCTCGCGCGCGCCTCGCCGAGCGTCGAGACGAGCTGTTCCAGTTGCTCCGGCGTATGCGCGTAGACGAGCGCGAAGCTGAGGCGCGGCACGCCCCCCGAGTCCGCTGCGAGATGGTACTCGATCGCCACGCCGCGCTTCTGGAGGTGGGCGGCGGTCTCGAGACAACGGGCATCGTTTGCCATCGTCAGCGTCACCACCGCACCGACGTCGCTGGCCACAGCCCAGCCGGCCGCACGCAGCATGGCTCGCAGTTGTGCGCCCTGTTGCTGGACCTGGACCACGCGCTCAGGCTCCTCCTGCAGCACGTTCAGGGCGGCGTGGGCAGCGGCCACGTACACCTCCCACGGACGGTTCGCTCCGGGGGGTAGCGGGAGTGTCATGCTGGTTGCGTGATGCAGCGGACCACGAGTAGCGGAGAGCAGGACTTGCGTTTGCAAGGTCGTCTTCTGCGCGCCCGCCTTCGAGAAGCGGCTTCGCGTGGGACGGGCGCGCAGCTATCGCTATCGTTCTTGCAGGGGATGCTGAGCGGCCCAGACGTCCGGCACGAGGTCGTGGAGGTTGATGAGCTCGGGGCCGTTTGCAAGTCGGGTGATCACGTCCTGGAGGTAAGCGCGAACCTGAGTGGGCGGCAGGATGCGTCTGGCGCTTTCGACGATGGTAAAGACGACAGCGAGACGAGCGCCGGCGTCCGCGGAGCCAGTGATTCCGAAGGCTTTTCGGGCGACGACGAACTCCCGGATGGCACGCTCGACGCGCGAGGTGTCGAGCTCGAAGAGTCCACTGCTGAAGAGCCTGCGCAGGTAAGGTTCCTGATTGGTGAAGTAAGTAGTCGCCTTAGCAAGCGGGTCGCTGGG
>JBBSJC010000805.1:0-2756 GCA_038257655.1 Polyangiales bacterium
ACGCTGCGCGATGCGCTCGACATGCCAAGCGTGAGCGGGCTTTTGAGTGGGCTTGACTCCACGCGCACGGTCATCGGCACGGGCTCAGCTGGGCGGGGTTTGCGCGGCACCGGCACCGGCGGCGGCGGCGACAGCGAGGGCAGCTTGTTCGGCGGGGGCGGGCTCGGCACGGGCATCGGTGCGGGCGAAGGTAGCGGCAGTGGACGCGGCGCAGGGGGTGCAGGAGGTAAAGGGGGCGCTGGGGGTAGAGGCCCAGGTCGCGAGGAAGCCAAGGTTTCCTTCAGCACCGGTAAGCCTCAGGTGAGCGGTTACCTATCGCCCGAACAGATCGAACGCGTGGTGCGCGCCAACCAGGCCGCCCTGCGTTACTGCTACGAAAGCGAGCTACAGCGGCAGCGCGGGCTCAAGGGCAAGCTCGTCGTGCAGTGGCGCGTAGATCGCGGCGGACTCGTGCCCTACGCGCGCATCACCTCGAGCACGCTCAACAATGCCAGCGTCGAAGGTTGCGTGGTGCGTCAGGTCAAAAAGTGGCGTTTTCCCAAGCCCGATGGCGGCGAAGTCTCCGTGCAGTTCCCATTCCTGTTCGGCGTCGGGGGCTGACATGCGTGTGCGATTCTCTCGGGCCTTACTATTCGCTTCGCTGAGCGCGTGCGGCATCGAAGAGCAGCGGTACGTGATCGAGAACGAAGCGGTGGCACTCACCAAAGACACGGCACCCGCCTTCGTCGACGAAGATGACAACGCGCTGTACTTGGTGGAAAGGCGTTTCGAGTTTCCAGTCGAGCCGGTGCAAGGAAGCACGCTGCAAGACCTGACCGAAGGCGCCCAGGGCATGATGTTGCCTTTCCCTCGCCTGCCCTGGGTCGTGCAGGATGACTTTGCAATCACACTCGATTACGTGCTCGCAAACCTTACGGACCGTCAGATCACCGCGGGCGTCGTGATCAATGGCGCGAACGAGTTCCATGAGTACGCACCCCGTCCCGAAGACTTCAACCAATGGGAGCGACGCATCGAGCTTGCTCCCAAGCAGCGCATCACTGGCAGTATCAGCGAGCTCGAGATGGCTGAGATCGCGATTGACCTTGCGACCGTGGTGAACGGCGCACCCAACTCCAATCAGGTCGTGCAGTTTCAGAGTCAATCCGGGCGCGACGGGCGCATCCAGCGCTACATCCCGAAAGTTATCCCGGCGCTGATCGCGTTGCGCGCAGGTGTGCTCGCTACGGAAGCGGCAGACGTGGTGCTTGAGCTCAGTGTGCGCATTCAGGATCGCGGCGATCGCTTAGTCAGACGCGGCGAGCAGCGCTGGGAGCAGCCGATGCCGATGTTGTTCGTACCGCTCGTGCCCGTCGAGGAGCAGTGACCGCGATGCGCTCACGGCTGCTGCAGGTCGTTGTCTCGGGCGTCCTGACGCTGCTTGTGGCACAGGCGCGGGCGCAGGACGTAGAACACTCAGATGCGGCGGCAAACGACGAGCACACGCCCGGACAAAGCGTGCTGGAAGATCCCGATCCCACGCGTCTGGATGTGGCGCGTTTGCCGCCCGAAGCGGCGACGTTTACCAGGGATCTCTACGCCCAGGGCTTCTTTGTCGAGGCGCAGCTAGGCGCCCAGGGCTTCGCCTTGGACTTGGGCGAGGTCGCAATCCCAGGTCCGCGTTTGGCAGTGGTCTTTGGCTACGAGCTTGCGACCTGGCTCAGCGTAGTCGCTGGCTTTGAAGGCTCCCTACACGTCACCAAGAATCGACCACCACCGAGCCATACGGTCTTTGAAATGGCGGGCGCGATCGCAGGCATCAAGCTCGCAGTTCCGATCAACGCACGCGCGGCACTGTGGGCGAGCGGTCTTGTCGGCTTAGCTTGGACCGGCGGCGATGTGCTCAAGACCCTCGGCTTCAAAGACGCAATAGGTCTCGGTCCGAACTATGGCGGGGAGCTAGGTTTTGACTGGCACGTGAAGAGTCGCCACCACGCGCTAGGCGTGCTCGCTGGCGGCCGCTTATATCCGAGTCTCGCGCGGGAAGACCTGACGGTTGGCGCCTACAGCTCGTTGTACTTGAGGTACGTATTCTAGGCGGGCCCTTACAGCTTACGTCGCAGCACTTCGATGTCGGGCAGCTCGGGATCGTAAGTAAATGCGTCATCTAGTGCGACGCGCGCGGCTTCTTTGTCGCCCTTGGCCAAGGCGCGGCGCGCACGTTCGATAGCGTCCTTTGCACGCTCTTCGCGCTCAAAACCGCTCAAGCTCTCCGGCACTGCGACGGACGCGGCGTCTGCCTTTGGGCCGAGCGCCCCAGCATCGCCTACCTGCGCTAAGGGCAGTGCAGCATCGTGCGACTTCACGGCCGTTTTAGGGCTAACCGAGGTCACGCGCTCGTTGGAGATAACGCTGGTGTTGTCAGGTTCGTCCCTGTCGCCTTCGGCGGGTACGCGCGGTGCAAGCTGCATCATCACCAGGCCGCCGACCGCCAGTGCTACGACAAAGGGCCACAGGCGTAACCGTCGCCTGACGATTTCAGGCGCCGAGGAGCGCCGCCCGATGCCTGCCGCACTAAAGCGCATCAGCGGCACCGTATCCGCGATGGCTGAGGCGTTCACAGCACCGGATTCGGCGTAGGCAGCGCGCACCGCGGTCACCAGGCTGGCGATGCGCCCAAAGCGGTCGCGCGGGTCCTTGGCCAGGCCACGCAACAATACCGCGTCGAGGGCGGGCGGTACGTGCGCACCCGGCACCGCGGCCTGGCTCGGCTTCAA
>JBBSJC010000806.1:0-2744 GCA_038257655.1 Polyangiales bacterium
GTCTGTGAGTTCGATCCGAATCGGGGTTTGCATCGCCATGCCCGCATACGTTCACAACGCTCGAGCCTGGCAACTTTTTGACAAAACCGCCCCTCCCGCCCGACATCGACTGATCACCTACTTCTGGGGAGCTGTACTTAGCTGCCAAACCGCTCCTGAATCCAGGGCAGCACGCAATCCATCAGTGTCTCGACATCGGGCGCATCTTTCTGCCCGAAATCAGGTTCGAAGTAGTGACGGGCGTCTTTTAGCTCTACAAAGGTCTTATCCTTCGAGGCGACGGCCGCGAAGATCGGCTTAGCATCGGTGTTGGGATAGATCTCGCGATCTCGCCCGGCGTTGACCACGAGGATAGGATCGTCAATCTGCTTGACGTTGTCCAGCAGGTCCCCGTGGCTCGACACGCCGGACCAGGTGGACAGCCAGGCATGCGGCGTTGCGATGCGCCCAAACCCTAGCAGTTGCACGTTCATCAGGTCGGGTCGTTCGCTGAGCAGCGAGCCATATTCGCGCGCCGAGGGGTCGAGCTTGTTGTCCGTATAATTCAGGTTCGCCATCGTGCGGTGGATGATCATCACCTGTTGAAAGTACTTTCGACGTTCCAGGTCCTGCTGTTTGTTTACCGACCACTTCTTGAACGTGTCGCTCGCGACGGCTTCTCTTGCGCGCTCCGCGTCTGCGATGTGCTCGCGAGCGACAGCATCGATGCGCCTTACCCTTGCGATCTGCGCCGCACGAAAACGCGACACGAACTCGGGGCTGTACGTGCTCCATTCAGGAGCGGGTCGAAAGCCGTTCTCGGCGGCGTACATGTCGAGACTCGGATCCGTTGCCAATGGCCGATGCTCATCGACCACGGATGGATCGATGCATTGATTCATGATGTGCCCCTCGCCGCGGTGGGCAGAAAGGTATACTATACCGTCCGCCGGCACCATGTCTGCGGTCTGCAACTTAGTAAGGAGGCCGCCGGGCGTGGTGAGCAGCCGCTCCTTGGCGGGCTTCTTAGCCTGCGCTTGAAAAAATGCGTTGAGCGAACCACCGCCGGAATTGCCAATTAGAATGACCTTGTCGGCGCCGCGGTGGTTCTTCAAGAAACGTACGCACGCAGCCACATCGAGAATGATGTCCTCGTGAATCGTGTCGGTGTCGTTGTTGGGGTTGCGCGTGTTGGCGCCCAGACAGCCGATACCTGCAGCGAGCAAGCGCGGAAAGGTATAGTGCCTCGTGAAGTCCACGCGGGGGTGCATGCATACCACTACCACGCGCGGCTTAGGATGCCCCTTGGGCGTCCAGTACAACGCCGACAGCTCACGAAAGTCCGCGGCTTTCAGGATCAACGGCTCGACGTCGGCCTCGGGCTTGTGCTTGAAGTTGTAGGGCGCGCCGCCCCAATAGGTCTTTGAAATCAGTGTCAACGTGTCCCCCTGCGTGAACTGACCAAACGGTGAATACGCGTTTGACGCCGCTCTCGCAAGTGCGAAAGCCTCAGCTAGGATAGGCAGCATGGCATTTGAGTATAAAGCCCTCGTCGGCCGGCATGTAAGGCTTGAGCCGATGGCGTTATCCCATGTGCAAGGGCTTTGGCGTGCCGCACAAGAAACGGGCGACACCGCACGCTTCACTACGGTGCCGCGCACCGAGAGCGCGACGCAGGATTACGTGAATGCTGCCCTCGCCGCGTACGCTGCAAACCTAGCTTACCCGTTTTCGATCATTGCGACCGCATCGAACGAGGTGGTCGGAAGCACGCGTTTCGCGAGTCTTGAGTGGTGGGCCTGGGGCGATCAAACAAAGCCTGAACGACCGGGACCTGACGCTGTGGAGATCGGCTGGACTTGGCTTGCAAGACGGGCGCAGCGCACGCCGATCAATACCGAAGCAAAATGGCTGCTTCTGAACTACGCCTTTGAGACCCTGCGCGTGGAGCGTGTGATGCTCAAGACTGATGCGCGCAATGAGCGGTCGCGCGCAGCCATCGAACGGATTGGCGCAAGCTTCGAGGGCGTGTTGCGCTGCCATGGGCCCGCAGCCGATGGCGGTGTGCGCGACACTGCAACGTTCTCGATCGTCGCGCCTGAATGGCCCAGCATCAAGCCGCTGCTTTGGGCGAAAGTGGAGCGCGTTTAACTTCGCTTCCGGGCTTAGTCGGCTGGTACTTAGCTCTTGACTGCGCTCGAGATACGCACTGTGCTCGACGTATTGAGCGCCGTGACCGAGCCTCGGACGTCGAGCGATTTGCTCGTGCGGGGAGTGAGCTCAATCCAACGCGTCGAACCGGGCTCCAAATGAAAGTAGCTATCGCGCGGGGTGTGGTCGTCCACGTCCAAGCAAACGTTTTGGGCAAAACGCCGGCTGGCGATCGACACTCCGGGCCGCCCGTGGTGCAAGGCTGCGACTGCGGTCAGTCCGAGCTCGGGCTCGACTGGGCGCCCGCGACCGAGCGGCAGGTGAAAGGCGCGCGCCAGCACCCCATCAGCATCGGACAGCGTGGCGGCGATCACGTCGTGTCCTGGCGGGCCAAAACGGTAGCTGAAGCCGCTGTCTGCAAACCTGCCCAAGATGCGTTCGACTGGGTGGGCCGATACCGAGCGTGCCGGCAGCGTAAGGTTGAGCTCCGCGTGCGCGACCACCACCTCGCCTTCTCGATATAAGGTCACCCCTAAGGTCGTCTCGAGCGACGCGGCCGTTTCGTTGACCGCTTGCAGCACGATGCCGTTGACACCTTCGTCGGTCACATGCAA
>JBBSJC010000807.1:0-2738 GCA_038257655.1 Polyangiales bacterium
CGGTAGCTCGGTCCGCGACAGTAGCGCCTATGGCAACCATGCTCAGATGATGGGATCGGTGACCTGGTCTGACAGCACGCGCGGCAGCGTGCTCGTGTTCAGTGATCAAAAAACCAACTATTTGAGGGTGGAGCCGAGCCCCAGCATCAATGCAATCACGCAGGGTGTGAGCATCAGCGCTTGGGTTTACAGCCTTGGCAGCGGCTGGGAGCAAGCGATCCTTTCGCGTCAGCGAGGGCAAGGCACGGACCAGCACTACTCGCTACAAATCTTCCAGGATCGCTTTCAGTTCCAGTTTGGAAATACAAGCCTCGCGTTCACTCCACCCTTTCTTCCCACCGCTGAGTGGTTTCACGTTGCCGCGAGCTATGACGGTAAGACTGCGAGTCTCTACGTCAACGGCGCGCTCGTTAAGAGTTGGCGAGTGTCAGCGCAACCCTCTGGCTTCGGCGCTGACACCACGCCCGTACTGATCGGATCGCGGCAAGAGAATCAAGACATTCGGTCCGCGGTGAACGGAAACCTGGACTCCATTCGGCTCTATGACCGCGCGTTGACCGCCACAGAAGTCGCTTTCCTCGCCCAGTAATGCCGCTACTGGCGTCGACGATAAGCTTCTCTTCAGCGTATCTCTCAGCTCACTTGGTCGGTGAGCGGCTGACAAAGCGCCGCATTTTGAGCAGCCGTGCCGCCGTCGCAAGTTGGGTCGATAGCGTGGCGACATTACCCTTATTGGTAAACGCGCCGTGAAAGCCGTGCTTACGGAACTCGACCGCGATGCTGGTATCGGTCGTATATAGGTAGTAAGTCGGGCCGGGTTCTGAATTCACACGCCGCTTCAGCTCGATCAATGCTTCGGCGCCGTTGATGCCCGGCATGTGGAAATCGATGATCACGATGTCCGTAACTTCCAACCACGGTGCCGCCTCACCTACGGTCGCGGCCGTGCGCACGTCATGGCCTTCGGCGCCGAGCGCCGCGGAAACCTCCGCGAGGGCGGCCACACTGTCATCCAAATACAAGATGCGAAGAGGCTTCTCTGACATTCAAATCTCCAAGCAGACTCAGCTTACTTTACGGAACGGCGTTTGCTTCCGAGCGCTGCGGATGGTGAAACGCGTGCCTCGCCCTGGCTCCGAGCGCACGACGACGTCGTAACCAGACTCCTGCAGTGTTGCGCGCACCGCCCCCATGCCGATGCCATTGCCGCTCAGGGAATCGACATCAGCACTGGTTGAAACGCCATTCAGGAACATGAGCTCTGCGGGCGCAGCTGCGGGCAAGCCGAGCTGCTCGGCACGACGTGCGAGCGCGCCAGCATCTAGACCTGCTCCGTCATCTTCGATCGTCAGCTGCACGTCCTGCTCCTGTTGCGAAATGGAAATACTCAGTAAGCCTGCGTGCGGCTTGCCGAGCTCCCGACGCTGGTGCGGATCTTCGATGCCGTGGGCTATGGCGTTGCGCAGCAGATGCGAAAGTACCTGGGGCAGGATGCTGGCAAGGGCGGGCGGAGTCGGATAACTCCTGCCTTCGATTTCCAAGCGCACGATCTTTCCGCGCTGCTCCGCCCAGCGCTGCACAGCGTCCGAGAACAGGCCGGCAAGCTCGCCAAACGGTCTGGCCGCCAGGCGCGTGGTCACCTGGGACAGAGCATCGAGTCGCGGGTCGTGGTGTCCGGGGGCGTCCGCCTTGAGCGTGCTCACCGCCGTGGTCAGCGCGTCTAAGTCGCGGCGGCTGACCGTCACCTGGTCCAGGATCGCTTCGCCAATCGGGCTCACCTCGACAAGCTGCGCCTTGGCATCGGCTACCGCGCTGCGGCTTTCGCTCAGCAAGCTCGCAAGCTCGTCCCGACTACCCTCCAGGTTTGGCTCGCGGCGCTCGGCAAACGCCTCCTGCATCCTAGTGCGCAGTACCTGTTCGATACGTTCAGTGGGCCGCTCGATAGCCTCCAGGTCAAAGGCTCGTGCCTCACCGCGAATGGTATGGGCGTGGCGAAAGAAGTACTCGAGCTCACCGTGACGAAGGGGCAAGTTCTTGCCAGCCAACGCGGCGTCCAGCTCATCGATGCGTTCGCGCGCAGACTGTAGGAAGGCCACGAACGTGTGCGCGCCAGAGGCCGCCAGGCGACGCGTCCGCAGCAAGTTGCGCTCCCGTTCGACCTTCCCCTCATCCACCTGACGCCGCAGCTTCACTTCTTCGGTCTCGTCCGTCACGAGCATCATGACTCGCGTCAGCCTGTCACCCTCGAACACGGGCCGTGCCTCGAGCCTTAGGTGCTGCTCCTCGCCGCCTGTAACTAGCACGCGCGAGCTGGGCGCCATCTGGTACAGCTCCTCCCATCCGGCTCGGCCCATGGCGAACACGCTCTCATGCCAGGTCCCAAACAGCTCTCGTTCGAGATCGTAAGATGCGACGCCCGCGTAGAGCAGATCGATCATGGGCGTGCCATCCAGCTTGTCGCGGCCGAAGATCGCTTGAGCCTTTTTGGAATGCTCGCCCACCACCAAGCCATCGGCGCCAAAGGCCAAAACGCCCTGGCGCATGCTGTCGAGCAATCGCGCAACTTCGTCGCGTTTCGTTGATAGAAGCTCATAGGCGCGCGCGGTGGCGTTGTGAAACGCGAGCGAAAGCACGTACATCTCGAGGACCATCACCACGGATTCGGCCACGCGCTTGACGTAGAGCGTACGGGGCGCCTCTTGACGCGGAACATAGCCGAGCGCCTCGAGCGCGATGAC
>JBBSJC010000808.1:0-2726 GCA_038257655.1 Polyangiales bacterium
CGCAGGTCGTCGCCATAGCGCAGCACGCCCCGGCCCGAGAGCACGAAGAACACCTCGTCCTCGAGCTGATGGTAATGAAAAGGACACGTCGTGCGGCCCGGCGGCAGGCGCGACTGACTGACACCTAGGCGTCGGCCCGCTGCCTCCATCCATGGCGTCAGAGACTTGTACGCCCCTCCCCAATGTGCTCCGCGCAGGTGCGCGACTTCGGCGACTTCGTGGACGTTGATCACGTGACAGGGTTTCTCGCTCATGAGCCGGCAAACATAGTCGAGGTTCCTTCCGGGTAAAACCTCGTCGAGGCAATCGTTCTGGGGCTGCGCCGGGCGCGCGTCGTAACCAGGTGGCTTTGAGCGTTCTGTTCGCGCTCGACGAGGCGGCTTGTTCCGCGGCGCCTGGTGAGGTTCGAACGGAGGGCGGCTCGATCGATAGTTCGATCGATTCGAGAGGGTCGGGTTCGAGGTCTCGCGGAGGTTAGCGGTGGGGCTTCGCTCAGCTGCGACGCCTTCCAACAGCTGATACGCTGATTCCCATGCAAGATACACCCACGCAGCGGGCGATGTTGGCGCTGCGTCTACCTGAGCTGCCACTCGCACTTGCCCTGTCAGATGCGTATGCAGAACGCTTTGCAGCAGCCCCGCCACTCATAGCGCGCGAGAAAGAGGAGGGAAATCGCCGTACGCTCGACACGCCTTCAGCATCGTTCAGCGTCGCGCTGTCACCTGGGCCCATTCCGTGGGCGGAGCTCGAAGGCCCCTGCCAAACGGCGTGGCATTGGCCGCATGCCACGAGAAAAATGAAAGCGCATGCGGCGCATCTGCAGATCAGCGCGAGCAGCAGCAGTCTAGGCCCGATCGATCTGCTGCTTTCGCTCACGCGGGTGGTCGCAGCCGCAGCGCTCATCACGCCGGCCGTGGGCATCTACTGGCCGGGGGCAACGCAGGTACACGACGTCAAAAGCTTCGTCGGTGAGGCTCTGAACGCGAGCCGCGAACAGCTCCCGCTCTACCTCTGGTTGCGTTTTGGGCTTGCGCGCGAAGACGACGGCTCCACCAGCCTTTACACAACCGGGCTCGCTGCTTTCAACCTGATGGAGGTTGAGCTCCCGCATTCACAGCTCGATCCGCAGACGCTCGTTGATCGCGCGTTCAATATCTCGCATTACCTTGTGGACCGAGGACCTGTGCTCGAAGACGGTCAGACAATCGGTATCAGCGCGGACGAGAAGTTCGAGATCAGACACGCCCCCTCCATGTGGGATGCGCAGCGTCGCGTATACAGCCTGAAAGCTCAGCCCCAATGACGAACAACGACGTACTACGTGGACTGCGTTACGCGCTCGACTCGAGCGACTCGAAGCTGCTCGCCTGCTTCGCAGCATCCGGTGTGGAGGTGGCACCAGCACACTTGATGGCCTTCTTGAAGCGCGAAGACGAGCCAGGTTTCCAACTGCTATCCGACGAGCTGTTCGCAGCCTTTCTCGACGGATTCGTGGAGGTCCGAAGAGGCAAGCGCGAGAACGCCGCTGGGGAAACGATAGCGGCGCCACCCTTCATGAATAACAACCGCATCCTGCGCGCGTTGAAAATCGCCCTTGAGCTGAAAGACACCGACATCATCGCCATCATGAAACTGACCGGCTTTTCGATCTCCAAGAGTGAGGTCAATGCGCTCTTCCGACGCGATGGACATCCCAACTTTCAGCCTTGTGGCAACCAGTTCCTGCGCAACTTTCTGCGCGGACTTGCCATTCACCATCGTGGCGTTCCGACTGCCGACTGACCCAGAGCAGCGCACGCAGCTCCCAGTCTTGACTCGCGCGCCGCGGTTCGGTCTAGCGCTGCATGACCTGCACGAGCGCCAGTGCATGCCGCACCTGCTCGGGGCTCAAGTTGGCGCGGGCGGCTATCTCCGCCACGCTCGGCTTACGTGCGAGCTCCTCGGCGAGCGCGCGCGCAGTAGCTATCACGTGCTTGAGTTGCTCCTGCACGCCACCTCCTCGGGGGCCTACAATCTCGCGCCCTTGCGCCTCCAACGCGCGCATCAGCGCGTCGATCTCGTCCTGCGAAATCTGCAGTGCGCCTACGGCCTCGCCGATGGCGTCCAGGCTGACTCGCTTGTGCTCGCGACTCTCCGTGAGCAAGCGCGACAGCAACCCTTGTAAGACGGGGCGGAGCATCTTCGCTGCAAGATGCCTCAACGCCAGCTGCGTGCCACGGGTAAGATCAAATCGAGCGCCGGTTCGGGACGTACCCAGCCTTCTGCAGCAAACCAGTCCAACACCCGTTGCTCCCGATCGTGAGCATCGGCGGCCCCCTCTGCACGAGCAAGCAGCACGTCGGCCGGACGCGCGTAAAACGATCCCATCTTGGCCGACACATCACGTGCCACGCGCGCGAGCTTGGAGGATTCGACTCTGTCGCCGTCAAGCCAGGCAAGCTGCGCACGAACGAGCGAACCGAACGCTATTCCCAACGCACTGCGCGGCGCGCGCAGCCCGCGCGTCCAGCGTCGCGCCTCGACGACAGACGCTGCAACCTCACCGGTCGCGCAGCCTCGCGCCAGCACGGTAAGAAGGCGCGTGGCGTACAGTACTTCCCGCATGGTGGGCATGCGGAACAGAAATGATTTGCTCAAGCTGGGCCAAGTTATCGCCCAATAGGCCTCCGCCTTGTCTCCGCCATCGTACGAAAGTCCCCAGGCCATCGCGAAAGCTTCCGCAAAGA
>JBBSJC010000809.1:0-2723 GCA_038257655.1 Polyangiales bacterium
CGCGACAGGAGGGCGCTAGCGTCGCTGCCCAAGCCATCGACAAGTTGCTTGACCGTCGAGGACGACGTGAAGGTCACCACATCGAGCGTGTTAGCTTCGAGACGCCCGCGGATCTGCGCAAACTCGTCGTCCGAGGCCGGCTCGGTGCGATAGGCCGCCACGACATCGACGTGCGCCCCTGCTGCGCGCAGCAACTCGGGCAAGACCTCGCGCGCGACCTCGGCGCGGGGCAGCAGGATACGCCGGCCGTCAAGTGTGCTGTCGGCTGCCAGGATCGACTCCGCCACCGCTTCTCCGCGATACACGGCAGGCACGACATCGGCGCGGATGCCCCGTATCGCGAGCGCGGCCGCGGTGGCGGGGCCGATAGCGGCCACCTTACAGCCACCGAACGCGCGTGCATCCCGCTTGCTCGCATCGAGACACGCGAATACGGCATCGACGCCGTTGGCGCTGGTAAACACGACCCAGGCATACTCTTCGAGCTTACCGACCGCGGCCGCGAGCAGACTCGGGTCGCGCGCTGCGGTGATGCGTATTGTGGGCAACTCGATAGGCTCTGCACCCGCATCGCGCAGAAGCCGCGCCATTTCGTCGGACTGACCCTCAGGCCGGGTGATGAGCACACGCTTTCCGAACAGGGGCAGTGTGTCGAACCAGCGCAGTTGCTGATGAAGTGAAACCACGCTGCCCACGATGGTAAGGGCGGGCATCTCCAGCTTGGCGTCCTGTGCGAGCGCTGCAATCGTGCCGACCGTGCCGACGACCGTGCGCTGCGCTGGAAGCGACGCGGAGGCGACTACGGCAGCTGGCGTTTCAGGTGAGCGACCGTTTTCGATCAAGCGCTCCATGAGTGTGCTCAGCTTGCGCAGGCCCATGAAGAAGACGAGCGTCTGGGTTGCGGTCGCAAGCTTGCTCCAGTCGTGGGCGCTGTCGTCCTTTTCGACGGACTCGGTCGCGGTCACGTAGGCGACGCTGCTGGCGAGATCGCGATGGGTAAGCGAGATGCCAGTGTAGGCAGATGCCGCCATGGGCGAGGCGACGCCGGGCACGACTTCAAAGGGGATGCCCTGGGCCGCCAATGCCTCGGCCTCTTCAGACCCGCGACCAAACAGATAGGGATCACCGCCCTTGAGCCGAACGACCTGATGGCCGCGCTTTGCTTCCTGGATGAGCCGCTCGTTGATCGTGGTTTGCCGCTCATAGCTGCGGCCTGCCCGTTTGCCGACAAATACGAGTTCTGCACCGGCCTTGGCGTGAGCGAGCAGATTCGGATGCACGAGCGCGTCGTATAAGACCACGTCGGCGGCACGTAGCCGCCTGAGCGCGCGTGCGGTGATGAGCTCCGGGTCACCAGGTCCCGCGCCGAGCAAGCTGACGCGACCCGGCCGTGGAGAGTGTTCCGCCATCCAGGACAGGATAGCAGCGTGCGGACGGAGCGATCGAAGTCTACGTGTGTGCCTCGACGCTTCGCGTTAGCGATGGTAGCCACAGGCCATGAGAGCAGCGCGCGGCAGCTTAATCTGTGTCTGGGCTTTGTTGGGGCTCGGCACCGGATGCAACGGTGCAAGCCAGTCGGGGTCCGATGCGAATCGACCCAGCACGGTCGCTACATCCTCTGGCACTCCAGCTGCCACCTCCGTCGCAGAGAAGGCGCAGCCTGCTAAGCCGCAAGGGGACGCGCAACCCACGCTGCCCATCGGTAAGGTGGAGCTGGAGATCGAGAACCGTCAGCTTGTGACGCTCAAGGTCGAGGTCGCCTCGCAACCGAAGGAGCAGCAGATGGGGATGATGTTTCGCGAGAGCCTGCCCGATGACGCCGGCATGCTGTTTTTGTTCCCCACGCAGCGCCACCAGAGTTTTTGGATGCGCAACACGCTGCTTCCACTCGACCTGTTTTTCATCGACTCTAGTTGGAACGTGGTGGGCGTAGTCGAAAACGCGGAGCCGCTCACGGAGAGTCCGCGCGAGATCGATGCAGACTCGCAGTACGTGCTTGAGGTCAACGCCGGTTTCGCGAAGAAGTACGGTTTTGGCGCCGGCACCAAGGTCCGTTATATGTCACCGGGGGGAACGTGATGCGTAAGGCTTATCTGATCAGTGTGTTGTGCGTGGCGTGTCATGCGCCCTCGCCCGAGCCGCATTTCGAGCGCTCACCTACTTCGAATCAAGAGTTGACCGCTCCTTACAATCAGAAGTCGCCGGCCGCGGGCAGCGCAGCCAAACCCGCCGACAAGGCGCCCGAAGCAAAAGCGGTCGCGCCCCAGGCCGCCGCGCCCGATCCGATGACGATCACGCGTCGACCGACCTCGCCTGATCCGCTCGACGGTAAGTTTGCCTTGGCCCAGGCACTCAAGGATTTGCCAGGCAAGGGCGCTCCCAAGGCAACGATCGAGACGTCGCTCGGCAAGCTCGAGTGCAAATTGTGGCCCGAAAAAGCGCCACTGACCGTCGCCAACTTCGTGGGTCTAGCGCGCGGCTTGCGACCGTTTTGGGACGGGCGCTCTGCCAGCTGGGTCAAGCGTCCACTGTTTGACGGAACCACGTTTCACCGCGTGATCCCGGGCTTCATGATCCAAGGTGGCGATCACATCGGCGATGGCACGGGCGACGTGGGCTACAACCTCGTGGATGAGCTGCACCCCTCGTTGAGCCACGACAGGCCCGGTCTGCTGTGTATGGCGAACAAGGGGCCCAACACCAACGGCGGGCAGTTTTTCATC
>JBBSJC010000810.1:0-2721 GCA_038257655.1 Polyangiales bacterium
AGTCAGCATCAGCTCGCGCTCGATCAGCTTGGCTGCTGCAAAGCTCTCGCCACGCACCTCGTGATTGCGTCGCGCAAACTCAAGCAACCGTACGGGGTCGTCTCCAGTGCGCGCCGGATCCTTGCTCGCGAGCGCCAGAGCCAGTCCCTCGAATGCGTCCGCCGCCCACGGATCGTCTTGAAGGGCCGCCAAGAAATTCGCCACAGTCAGCTCGGCCATCGATCTCCCCAAACTCAGGCCCACGCACGGCGGGCAACAGGACCGCCCGCTACCCGCGGCGCCAAATCAGCGCGCGAGCCGCAAAAGATCCTGAGTTAGCCCTAAAAACACGTTCAATTTAGAACACTTAACCGCGCTGGCGCCTTGCCAGGTGGGCATCCTAGCGAGCCGCTCTACCCGCTGGCAAGCGTGAAGCTGCGCGCGCGGCGCGATGGCTCAGAACAGCATGATCGTGCCCGCATAACTCAGGGCGCCGAGCGTGATGAAACCGGTGGCGAGGTGAACGCCTGAAAGCATCTTGAGCGTGTCGTAGTCATTGGCGCGATCGAGGCCCGTCAGGCCCGGATTGGCGATCATGGTGCCGATCACCATCTGGCTGACCATGCCCGCCAAGTGCACCCAGCGCAGTAGCTTGTGCATCCGCAACGTCTTGGAAAACTGGCTATCGCCCTTCGAGGCGTTGTCTGGATCCGGCATCAGGATCGCCAGGGACATCGTCGAAAAGTACAGGGCACCTGCAGAGAAGCCGGTGATCGCGTGAAACCAAGGCGTGCCTGAGCACTGATCCTGGTCGGGAAAGGCGTTGCCTTTCACGCACGGGGTGTCCTCAAGTTTGGTGCTCAACGGCACGCCGTACAGATTGCGATACTGAATCGTGCCGGCCACCACGGCCACGCCCGTCAGCGCCCAAGTTGCGATGCCGAGCGTGCGATGGATTTTCGCGATCTTGGCGCGCTTGCGCAGCTGCGTGACGTACTCATCTTGGGAAAGACTCGGGCCCGCGGCGGGCTCGGCGACTTTCGTTTCTACTTTGCTATCGGCCTTGCTGTCCCCGTCTTTGCTATCGGCCTTGCTGTCGCCGTCCGTGCTTGCAGATACCGACGCCTCGATCTGCGCGGCAGGGGCCACCGATAGAGGCAGGGCCGCAAGACTCGGGGGTGCCAGAGCGAATCCAAAGATTGGCGTGACGAGCGAAAAAGCCAGAGCGGTCAAAGTTCCCATGCGCCTCGTATCTTCCTCTCCGCGCTGCCCACTGCAGCCTAGTGCATGCAGCCTAATTGCAGTGGTGCAAAGCGCGCCTCAAACGATCAACCCCGGAGCGAGCGAACGCCTGCGCGATGGACTTTACCAGAGAGCTCGTGTCCCACGACAGCCGCTGCGACTTTTCCAGCCTCCCAAAGTTTGTCGAGGTCGATTCCGGTGGGCACACCCATGCCGTGCAGCATGTAAACCAGATCTTCGGTCGCCAAATTTCCAGCTGCGCCGGGCGCGTATGGACAACCACCGAGGCCACCTACAGCAGCGTCGAAGGTGCGAATGCCAAGGTCAAGACCCACCAACACGTTCGCGAGGGCCGTGCCGCGCGTGTCGTGCAAATGGAGCGCGAGCTGTTCCACGGAGATCTCCGACAGGAACATGCGCAAGATCTCCTGGGTCTGCTTCGGCGTGCCGACGCCGATCGTATCGCCGAGCGACACCTGATAGCAGCCCTGTTGGATGAGCTCGTGCGCAATGCGCAGGCCGGCGCGGGGATCGATCGCGCCTTCGTAGGGACAGCCCCAGAGCGTCGACACGTAGCCGCGCACAATCAGACCCGCATCGACTGCGGGGCGAATCACCTCGCGAAACTTGATAAGTGTTGCTTGCACCGTGCCGTTCACGTTGCGCTGGTTGTGGGTCTCGCTGGCACTGACGAACACGGCCAGCTCTTTGATGCCGGTCTTTTTCGCGCGTTCGAGCCCCCGCGCATTCGGGCACAGCGCGCTGTAGCGTGCCGGCCCGCGCGGTAAGAGGCCGATCACTTGTTCGGCATCGGCCAGCTGCGGGATCCACTTGGGCGAGACGAAGCTCGTCACTTCGATGCGCTCGACACCGGCGGCGACCAAGGCCTCGATCAAGCGCGCTTTGCGCGTGGTGGGAACCGTCACCGATTCGTTTTGCAGGCCGTCACGCGGCGACACTTCATAGACCGAGACGCGATCAGGCAGATTCTCGAACATCTTTGTCACTTAGCACGGCTGATTCTCGTAGGCGTAGTGGGGCCGTCCTGCCCCGCACACTACGCAGCGGCGCGCTAGCTTGCGTTTTTCAAGCTTTTGGCAAAGCATTGCCCGCCTATTCACCACGCAGTGAACGCGTTCACCACGCAGTGAACGCGATACTTGAACGCGATAGACGCGCACCAGGGAGTCCTCATGAAGAACGCATTGGTCACGGGCGGCGCAGGCTTTTTGGGCAGCGCCATCGTTCGCGAGCTGACCTCCCGCGAAGTCTCGGTGCGCGTGCTGGCGCTGCCAAGTGAACCCATGGACAATCTTGAGGGCCTGAGCAACGTCGAGGTAATCCGCGGCAACGTGATGTCGACCGACGACACGCTCAAAGCTTCCAAGGGCGTGGACGTCGTCTTTCACTGCGCTGCCATCTACAAGGACTACATGGCGGACCCCACGCCCATGTACCAAGTCAACATGCGCGGCACGTTCAACATGCTCGAGGCGGCGC
>JBBSJC010000811.1:0-2643 GCA_038257655.1 Polyangiales bacterium
CAGCATCGAGCCGTTCATCGCGTCGCTTAAGAAGACGATCGCCAAGAGCAGCGACTACGAAGAACTGCGTGCCAACGTTCTGGCGACCTACAGCGGGCAGGCATCGCCCGCAAAACTCAGGGAGATTCTCCAGATGGCGATGGTGTTGGGCGAGCTCGCGGGGCGCAAGTCAGCGCGGCAGGACAGCTGATGCATGTGCGAGGCTTTTGCTTGTGCGCGCAGTGCATCGCGGTGCTGGTCGTCGACGAGGACGAGGAGCGCCTGAAGGCGCGCGTCTCCATCGCATCTACAGGCGTGCGGCACTCAGAAACGCGCCACGTGAGCACGGGCGTCGTGAGGCGCCATAAGGTTACCGGGAACGCCGGCTACTCCCACTAAGGTTCGGCAGAGCTTTCAAGGGCAAGGAAACGCGAATGGCTTGGTCGGTTACCGCGGAGGTCGACAGCTTTGACGAAGCAGTCGAGTGGTTCGACGCGCGCGAGCCGATGACACAAGACGAGTACGACAAGCTCGAAGATACAGCACGCGCTCGCGCGTTCACACTCGCGGGACAAGTCGAGCTTCAGCTGGTGCAGGTCGTCTTTGACGAGATGAAGCGCGCCATCGACAAGGGCACGCCCTACGAGGCGTTCGCTGAAGCTGTGGGCGCAAAGCTCGCCGACTTTCCAATCCCCGGTCACGTGCTCGAGACGACGTTCATCAACAACGTGCAGCAGTCCTACAACACCGGGCGCTGGTATCAGATTACGGACCCGGAGCTCACTGCGCTCAGACCTTACCTTTTGTATGACTCCGTGCTCGACAGCAGGACATCGCCTCATTGTTTGCAGTGGGACGGCGTCATCCGGCCTGCGAGCGATCCGTGCTGGTTGAGTCATAGCCCTCAGTGCCACCACCGGTGCTTCCCGGCGGACACGCTCGTGACCACAGACCGAGGCGTCGTTCCCATCGACCAGGTCCGCATCGGCGACTCTGTCCTGACACATCTCGGACGCATGCGAGCGGTGACCGAGGTCATGCAGTCGCCATCTCCGGAAAAGCTTTCAAGGGTTACCTTTGAATCGGGCCGAGCGCTTCAAGGGACGCAGAGCCACCCGGCGCTCACCTCGCGTGGCTGGGTCGAGCTCTCAGCGCTTCGCTCGGGCGACATCCTTTTGCACGTGACGCGCATCGCCGCTCAAAGCACCGGGCTTGATGCGGTCGGCAGCAGGCAGAGTCTTGTAGACCTGTCGCAGCGCCCTCCTGCGCATTTTGAGTTCCGGGAATCACTCGCCATGTTGCTGCAACAGGCAGAACTGCGAAGCGCGCTTGAGATCGTCACGCGGCATGAACTCATCGACGCGACGTCGGGCTCTGTGTTCAATCTCGAGGTCGCAGACGACGAGACCTACGTGGCCGACGGCTTCGTGGTCCACAACTGCCGGGCAGGCTTACGGTCGATCAGAGAGTCCGAAGCGCTGCGTCGGGGTCCCACGGTGTCCTTGCCTTCCGAGAAGGCATCGCAGGGGTTCGGCCTTGCACCTCCACTGCGTCCAGACATCACGGTGCCGAACATCGACCGCATCGACAACGACGTGTGGAATGAATTCATGGACCGCGTGAACGGCTCCAATGCCGAGCTCGAGACCGAGCAGGGACGCATCGACGAAGAGCGCGATGAGCGCAAGACGGGCTAGGCGACCTTCCTGAAACGGCCGCGCTTCCTTAGGAGTAGTGAATGCCCATGTCTGAAATACACATCTACGACGTGATCGACCGCTGGGGCTCTATAAGCTCCGCAGCTGTGTCACGGGCACTCGTGTCCGTTACCGGCGACGTGGTTGTGCGCATCAACAGCATCGGCGGCGACGCGCTCGAAGGCGTCAGCATCTACAACGCTCTTCGTCGCTACGACAAAGGCAACGTTAGCGTCGAGGTGGATGGCGTCGCAGCTTCGGCAGCGTCGATCATTGCCATGGCGGGCCATGAGATCCGCATCGCTCCCGGTGCGATGATGATGATCCACAACCCGCATACATTCACCATTGGCGGCGCAGACGATCACGAGGCCCAAGCGCTCATGCTCCGTAAGGTCGCAGCCGAGATGGCGAAGATCTACGCCGCTCGATCGGGCCAGTCCGAAAAGAAGTGCTTGGCGATCATGGCCGATGAGACCTGGCTAGGCGCTGAAGAGGCCCAGTCGCTCGGCTTCTGCGACGTCATCGTCGCGAGCAAGCAGCGAATCGAGCCCGTCGAAGAGTCCAGCAGCGCGGCGCGAGTCGCAGCGACGTACAAAAACGCACCCGCTTCGTTGCAGCTCATTCTCGGAGGCAAAGCGCAGCAGCCCGGTAAACCCGAGGTAGCGCCTGCGCCATCCCCGAAGCCACGTCCGGCCGCCGCGCTCATCGCCACGCCGCTCAGCCAGTTATCCCGCCGCTCTTACTAGGCGGGAGCGCAACCCACCCACAAGGGAATAGAAAAATATGGATCCTGAACTGCAGCAACTCATCGCTGCCATGGGGTGCGCTTCGCCTTCGGAAGCTCTCGCCCAGGTCGCACGAACCAACACGGCCCTATCGTCACTGCAGGCCGCAACCGGCCGCGCCAACGTGACCGAAGCCATCGCCGCGTCGCAGGAGAGCGTAAGCTTTGCCCGCAGCGTCG
>JBBSJC010000812.1:0-2640 GCA_038257655.1 Polyangiales bacterium
ACCTTGCTGGGCCTCGATCACCGCGCGAAAGCTAGCTGCAAGCACAGCCGGTCGGTCCGGAGCAAAGCTCTTTTCCCCCAGCCGACGTCTAGCCATATACGGGAACTCGAAGCGCACCACTCGGATGCCCAGCGCCGTCAGTCCGGCGCTCACCTCTTCCATGAACGGGCTGTCCATGGGCGCGCCGGCACCATGGGCGAACACAAAGGTGGTCGATCTGGCTTGCACGTTGCAGGGGAGTCTAGCCAACTTAAGAGGGGAGGCCCGATGACGATCAAAACCTTGCTCGTAGCCCATGACTTTTCGAGCCCCGCCGACCGGGCGCTATTGGTCGCCTTTGACCTGGCCCAGGCCTTGGGCGCCACCCTACACGTCGCGCACGTTCATCCGGACGTATACGACGGTCATAGCGACCCCGCGCTCGGCTTACCCTGGCCTAGTGATCAGCAAACCGAGCGCTACACGCGATTTCTCGATACGGAAGTCGAACGCGTGGTGACCGCGGCCCTCGGCGATGCAGGCAAAACGCTGCAGCGGCATGTGGTGCGGGGCGATCCGGTCAAACGCCTCATGGCGCTGACCGACGAGCTCGGCGCTGATCTGCTTTGCGTGGGGTCGACAGGCAAAGGCGCGATCGAACGTGTCCTACTCGGCAGTGTCTCTCAGCTGCTCGTGCGCACGAGCGACGTGCCGGTGCTTACGGTTCACTGAACGCGATGAGTCAGAGGAGCTGTCGTGGAGCGCGTTCAACTGGCGCATGTTGGACATGTGTGCGCAACGCGAGCCAGCTTGCTTGCACCATATGCAGGTACGCACTGCATCGACCTACGTGCCCCACGTGGTAGCGTCGGTTCGCGAAACACAAACCCGAAAAGAGTTCGCAGCCCTTCGCGTTCTGTCGCGATCGCAAGCATCGGCTTCTGATACCGTATAGGTCGTGGACGACGAGCTACGCGCCACCCTCAATTTCAGGAGCCGAGCTGAGCTGGATCTTGAGCAGGTGTTGCGCAAGCACCTCGCCCAAGAGCAGCTGTTCGATGCCGCATTGGCCGCGCGCGCGCTCGGCCGTCCCGCCCAGGCCGGACAACTTTTCGAGCGCGCACGGCATCACGCCGAGGCAGCCGCGTGCTTTCAAGAAGCCGGCGAATATCGCCGCAGCTTGAACGCGCTCGCTCAGGTTTCGCCGAGTCATGCGCTCTATCGTTCGTGCGTGCGACTGGCTATCGAATGTGCGCACGCGCTCAACGAAGCCAAGCCGGAGCTCGACGCGCTACTTGCGCCATGGCTCGGAAGTCGCCTCAAGGATACCAACGACATGGAGGCCATGCTTTCGTTGGGCGATCTATACGCCAAAACCGGACGCAAGAACGACGCACGCAAGACCTACAAACGCTTGATGGGTCAGCCCGACGCCAAAGTCGCCAACGAGCGCATCGCGCGCTTAGACGTGCCGAGCGCGGATCATTCTCCCGCGCGCGGGAGAATGGCGATGAGGAGCAGCAACGTGGCGTTGGTCGCCACGCCGGGCACGATCGTCGGCGGGCGCTTTCGCATCGAATCACCGCTCGGTTCGGGCGGGTCGTCTACGGTATTCCGCGCGCTCGATCTCGAGCTTGAAGAAGAAGTAGCGCTCAAGATTTTCGCGGGCCCCTTCGATGAAGGCCGGCGCGCGCGTTTCAAGCGCGAGATCCATTTGGCGCGCAAGCTTGCCCACGACAACATCGTGCGCATGTACGAGCTCGTGGCAGCCGACGGCATCTACGGTCTCACCATGGAGATCGTCGAAGGTATGCCGCTCGATGCCTACGTGGACGAAAACTACGCCTCCGTCGAGGTGCGGCGCGGCCTGTTGTTACAAGCGGCTGCCGGCCTCGGCTTTGCGCATTCGCGCGGCATCGTCCATCGCGACATCAAGCCCGACAACATGTTCGTCACGCGCGAGGGACGCGTGAAGATCATGGATTTCGGCATCGCGAAGATGGCCTACGAGCAAGGCAACATCACGATGACGGGCGCTATCGGTGGCACGCCTTACTACATTGCACCCGAGCAAATCTTGGATTTCAAGAACGCCGACCACCGCGCGGACCTGTACGCCTTGGGTGTCGTGGCTTACCGTTTGTTCTCTGGCGCCTTACCATTTGCATCGGGGACGTTGGTCGAGCTGTTGCGACAACACACGAGCGATCCTGCGCCGTCGATGCGCATCGCCGACCCCCGTCTTTCGCCAGAGCTCGACGCGCTAGTACTCAAGCTGCTCGAGAAGGATCCGAACGCGCGCTTTCAAAGCTGCGATGATCTGATCAAGCAGTTAGGCAGCGTCAGACTCCAGGCGCGCGCTTGAGCGGCAGGCCGATTTCCTCGGCTTCGTGCGCAAGCTCGCTCAGGTAGACCTCGCGCGCACCATCCTCGTCGAGCGATTCTAGTGCCACGGGCAGCCAGCGCTGCACGAACCCTGAAGCGTTTTGCGCCATTGCCGGCGACGGGGCACACAGTTCCGCGAGCGCGGCACAGGCGGCCGCGACGTGCTCGGTCTCGTCGGCCAGCGCACGACTGGCGGTCGCGCGAAAAGGCCGCGGCACCTCGCCGTGACGACTGAGATCCACGCGCGCTGCCAAACACAACACGAGCTGCGCAACG
>JBBSJC010000813.1:0-2623 GCA_038257655.1 Polyangiales bacterium
CGACGAAGCCATGGCCTCCGTGCTCGTGCGCATGGTGGGGCGTCCGTTGAGGATCCGCCCAGGTCTGCCCATCGACCGACTAGACCTCAACAACAAAGAGCGAGCGTTGATCGAAGTGATGCGCGCGGGGCCCGCTACAATCGACGAGCTCGTCGCGGGCTCGGAGCTCTCGACGCGGGACGCCCGACGTCTGCTCTACTTATTGACGTTGATCCGCGGTGTAGAAACTAACGACGACGGCTCATCGATTCAACCGCCAGCCGAGCCGCTCGCGTCCATGCGCCCTCCCGTGCCGGACCGCACGACGCGCACGACTCCCGGACCAAGCCCAATCCCAACGACGCCTAGCCCCGGAACTGCGCACCCTTCAAGTGGGCGCGACCCAGCGTTCAGACCCTCGCAGCAACCCAGAGGTATGCCGATAGGCCTTCCCGTCGCCAGCATCGAGAGCATGCCAGCACCGCCCCCGCCAGTCGGCCTAAGTCCGCTCGACGAACAGCGCTGGGCCGAGCTTTCCATGCTCTACGACAAGCTGGACGACATGAATCACTTCGAGCTGCTCGGAATCTCGACCAGCGCAAACTATCACGAGATCAGCAACGCGTACTTCGCACGCGTGAAAAAATTCCACCCCGACAGGCTTCCTAGCAGTTTGGCCCCGATCTTACGCTGTGCTCAGAAGGTGTTTGATCGACTGACAGAAGCCAACGAGAACCTTTCGAGCGACGAAAACCGCGCGGAGTACCTGAGCACAGTCGCGGCGGGTGGCGGCACACGCGCTTCGGAACGCATGATGCGCAACGTACTCGACTCGGCTGTGGAGTTTCAGAAGGCCGAAGTGCTGATGCGCAAACGTGACCTGCCGCAGGCGATGGCAATGCTGCGCAGCGCCATGAACAAAAATCCCGACGAGTCGGACTTTCTCGCGCTCTACGGCTGGTTGCTCAATCTGATGAATCCCAGCGAACCTGCGCCCTTTGAAGACATGGTGCGGTCCCTCGACAAGGCCCTGCAAACCAACCCGCGCAACGAACGCGCCCATTATTACAAGGGCGTCATCCTCAAGCGCATGAAGCGTGACCACGAAGCCGTGCGCCATTTTCAAAAGGCGATCGAAATCAACCCGCGCAACGTAGACGCCGCACGCGAAGTACGGATTGCCGGCATGCGAAGGGATTCGAAAGCGCCTCCCCCCGGCCCCGCACAAAGTAAGCTGCTGGCGCGGCTGTTCGGCAACAAAGACGGCGACGAATAAACCTTGCGTGCGGCAGGTGCTGCTGGCGCGACAGGCCTGAGTGTCTGCAACAGGCCTGAGTGTTTGCGGCAGGCGAAAGCGAGCCGGGGAAATGATCAGCGAATCGCGATGCCGGCGTTGCGCGTGGTGGCCACGCGCGCATACGAAGCCTCGACCCCTTGCATGTCGAAGGAGCTACCGCGGACGCGTCGTAGGATGAGCGTCGCGTTCTCGTCCGCCTCGAGAGTCGAGAGCTGAGACGCCGCAATGGTCAACTGGCCATCATCGCGCGAGGCACAGCTCAATACGCTGCCGCCGGACAGCAGCTCGATTTCGATGCGATCGCGGGGGTCTTCAGCTTCCCAGCTCAAGGCCAGATCCTGGTTGCGCAAGAGAGCGGCGACTGCGTCGAGCGCAAGGCCACGGATCTCGACGCCCGCAAGCACGGCAGGGGCAGGCAGTACGGCTTCGAATGCCCCGACCCCGTCCTCCCCCGAAGCGCGTAACGTGTACTCGTCGAGCTCCGCTCGCGGCGCGGGAAGCTCGGCATCGGCGGCGTAAAACCAGCCGGCTGCTGTCGTCGACAACGCAGGAAAGAGCCGCGGCATGAGCGTCGTGGAAACGTCTGCATTGCGAAGGCCGATATCGCCGACCGAAACCAGCTCGACCTGGGCATCTTCGGAGACGGGATACGTGGACAATCCGCCGCCAAACTCACAGGTCTCGATCTCGATCGGGCGGGCACCAAGCAGTCGCAGCAGTGAGTCGCCATCCAAGCCGCGATAGCGCGCGACTTTCGCCCCGACTACGACCCGTGAAGAGACGCCATCCGGATCGACGAATCGCTCGAGTTGCAGCAAAGACACGGAACCTATCGGTCCCGAGGGCACGGCGCCTGCATCATCGGTATTGACCGTCGTGCACGCCGTACTCGTCGCGCCGACAACCGCGCCCACAACCACCAGGGCTGCGGACGTTGCCAAACGCGATGTGAAACGCCGGAGGCCAGTCGAGGTGCTTCGGGACATGAGCGCTAATTATAGGTACCTTACTCAAGGTAGCAAGGTACCGTTCACCCCAAGCTTGCCAAACCACACTCGCCCGCCTCGATCCGCGATTACCAGGTCGTCCGAAGCGGTGATAAGTAGGGGCGCTGACAGCTCTGCGGGCATGGACATGAGAGCCGGTGCAGCATGAACGCTCCCAAGCACCCACACGCCGTCCATGGGACCACCAAGCCACAGGCGTCCAGCGGCATCCACCGTGACACCAGTGCCACGACCTGTTTCGGGACCATCGGTTAGTGCAAGCGTACGATCGGCGATCGTCGTGCCAGCGCGTGCATCAAGCGCAACGAGCCGCCACTGGGGGCCCTGCGTGGTGACGAGC
>JBBSJC010000814.1:0-2572 GCA_038257655.1 Polyangiales bacterium
TGATGGTGGTGGCACGCTCGCGGCGGACTGCGCAGCGCCCGATGTGGATGTGCTGGTGCTCGCGGGGGACATCGCGGTGGCAGAAGGAATTGAGCCAGCGCTCAAACTCTTCAGCGAGCGTTACCCTCAGGTTCTCTACGTACACGGTAACCACGAGTTTTACGGCAGCACGCGGAGTAAGGTGGTGGACCTGACTCGTGAAGCCTGCGCGCGGATAGGTAATGTGCACTGGCTCGACTGCGATGTGGTGGAGCTGTCGGGCCAGCGCTTTCTTGGGACCCCGCTGTGGTTCGCAGCGAGTGAGGAAGCGACGCTCTACAAGCGTTATATGAATGACTTCGCTCAGATCGAGGATTACGAGACCTGGGTATACGAGGAGCACCGGCGTGCACGCACCTTCCTCGAGGAAGAGCTGCGCGCGGGGGACATCGTCGTCACGCATCACCTTCCTGTGTTGGCTTCGGTGCTGCAACGGTTCAAGAGCAGCCCTCTCAACTGCTACTTTGTGTCCGACCTCGAGGAGCTGATTCGGGAACGCAACCCTGCGCTTTGGATGCACGGGCACACGCACGGTTCCGTCGACCTTACGGTCGGCAGCACGCGCGTGTTGTGCAACCCATTCGGCTACGTGCGAAGGGAGGAGAATCGCTATTTTCAGGCGCAGAGTGTGATCGAGCTGCCAGGGGTCGGAGCCCCGCCCTTCGGGTCGTATCGGCCTGCTCGCCTACTACACCGCTAGTTTCACGCGCTTGTCTCCTACCACTGCGATCACTTCGATTTCGCCACCGAACGCGTGCACGGCGCGACGTACGGTCGACAGTAAGTGATCTTCTCTCCGTTCCAGTTTCGACACGTCCGACTGGGACATACCCATCGCTTCGGCGAGCGCCTGCTGATTGATGCCAAGGGCCTTGCGCAGCTCTCGCAGGCTTACTTCGGCCTGGTTCGCTCGCGCCTGCTCTAATGTTGCCGGCGGGGTCAGCTCGTGCGCGAGCGCATAGAGTCGCTCGGCTGCCATGTCGAGCTCGCCCGGCCAACAGACTGTGCCATCTTGGATGAACGCCTGCGCGAAGACCTTCTCGTCGCGCAATGGTGCAAATGCCTTGCGGCCGAGCTCCTTCTTCAGGTCTGCGACGCCGAGCGTGCCATCGCTGAAGACGAGAGCGAGCATGTGATCGCCTGCGTGACGTACCTGGGCAACATGGATCATGACAACTCCTCTACTCTGAAAGCTCGGCCCATTTGGCCTGCAGCATGGCCGTGTTGGCCGCGGCCCATACCTTCACGGTTTTCGCTTGCACGCGGGGCAAGGCTCCTTCGATCAACTCCACAGGCGCGATGCTGAACAGCGCCTCGGAGCCCTGATAGAGCGCATGAAAGTGCGGTGGATTGTGGTCGCCGAAGTACATCGCGATCACGATGCCATCGAACTCAGCGATGCGCGGCATGCTCATAGAATGCCCTGGAATGCATAGTGAGTCTACGGAATATTCTGGCGCAGGCCAGAGGGTACTTGGGGCTGCAGACTTTGAGCACGGCCTCGCGCAGGGCGGGCTCGTCTGCCTGCGCCCATCCCGCTGCCAGAAGCGATCAACGTGGCACGAAGCTGAAGCCGGACGACAGGAGCGCTGCCGGCCGCCGACGCGCGATAGCTTGGCTTGTCGCCCGTCACCGCGTCTCAGGCAAACGCCAGGGCTGGTTCAATCGATTCTCGCCAGCATGAAACAACATCAGCGCGTGCCCATCCGGATCCCTCAGATGCGCTTCGCGCCACAGCCAGAGCTTTGATCCGTAGGGCCCGACTCGAACACGTAGCCGCGCGCCTTGAGCGCTGCGTGCGACGGACCGAGGGCAAGACTACGTAAGGAGCCGCCAGCCACGATGACTGCGGCTCAGGCCTCCTTCACGAAGGCCGCCTTGAGCATGTCGCTTATACCATCGACCTTACAGTCGATCTCATGGTCGCCGTCGACGATTCTGATCGACCTTACTTGACTCTTACCTTCGAGCATTGGCGTTGGCTCGAGGTCGAGCAGCAGCGCGAGGTTCGTCGCTTGCGCTTACCGCTCCATCCGCCGGGCCTTGCTCCTGTCGTGCTCGCGACCGACACAGATGGAGAACGAAGAGCGTATCGGGCGGTTGATTTCCAGTGCCTCGTACTCGTGGCGCGGGCGATAGCGCAGGCTGCCGCGACGGGTCGAGATGGCGAGCAGACGGTATCCTTATGCGGCGTCACGCACGCCGTTGAAGTAAGCTTGCGTCACCCAGAAGCAAGCGAAGCGGACGTGAGTCTTTCCCTCAAATATTGCGACGAAGATCGTGTCGGAGGTTCTCACCGCCGCAGCGAACTCAGCGAGCACGCGCCAACCGATGCGCTATCTACCCTGGCGAGGCAGCACAACAGCGGCTGGGGCGCCACCGAATGAAAGTGAGGTTGGCGGAGCATGGTCGTATCGCGCAGGACATCAAGCAGCTTTCAGGAGACGCCGTATGACCCGCAAGAAGAAGCCCACCGCGCCCCTCGCTCGCTCCTCGGCGGCCGAGTACCTTACCTTCGTGGCAGCGAGCGGCA
>JBBSJC010000815.1:0-2567 GCA_038257655.1 Polyangiales bacterium
CCGCGCGGCGGGCTCAGGCCAAACTCTTCGGCGCCTGCGGGGTCGTGAAACACGGGGGCGCGTAAGCTGAGCCAGTGCTTCAGGCGCGTTAGCCCCGCGATGTGTTCAAGCTTCTCTTCGGCGGCGACGTACTCGAGCACGCCACTTTGCTGCACGATGTCTTGTTTTGCCGCGAGCACATAGGGCAAATCAAGAGTCGAGAGCTTACCGTCGCGCAGGATTGCCTTCGAGATAATCTTACGCACTTCGAAGAAACTCAAGCCGCGTAAGCTCGATACCAAGCGATGGGACTGCTCGCTGTCGAGCTCCATCGTGATCGGCTGTCGTTTGCGCACCTCGGATAGGATCGTGTTGATCAGACGGTAATACTCTTGGTCCGTGGGCGGCGTCAGCGTCACCCGCGAGCCGCGACGTCTTATCTGATCAGGTAAGAGATTGGCAGGTCCGCAAATCAACAGGGTGCTGTGTACGCGCGCCAGGTGCTCGCAGACGCCGAGCAGTTTCGAGGCGCGATCGGGATCCTGAAACAGCTCGCTGCTCGCGTGCAGCTCGTACAACACTTGTCCGGCCGTAGACGAGGCGATGTGGTCAAGGCAACCGTCGAGCTTTTGGGTGCCGTACACCGGCTGAGGCTCAGTCGTACGGCGCAGGCCTGTGGCGGCATTCCAGCGAAAGTAAGGCAGGGCCATGCGATCGACCAGCTGCGCGACCAAGGTCTCTACCCGGCCTTCTTCATCAGTGTCCAAAAGCACCAGGGAGTGGCTGCCTCGGATCAGAAGCTCCATATCGCGCAACGGTGTGTCAGACACCACGCGATCCTATCCCGAAAACCCGATCTTCTCCCAGCCCGCACCGCTGCCTTAGATAAAAAGTGACTTGTCACTATCTATCAAGAGGCGCTAGATTGCCGTCATGGCCACGCTCGCTGCACAAGCAAAGGTCGCACGACGCTCACAGCAGGCGCGCCGCGACGACACCCAGGCGCGATTGCTCGAAGCGACTCTGCACTGCTTGGTGAGCCTGGGCTACGCACGCACCACCACGACGGAAATCGTACGCAGTGCAGGGGTCTCACAGGGCGCGCTGTTCAAATACTACCCGACCAAGGCAGCGCTGATGAGTGCGGCGGTCGCCTATCTGTTTGATGACTTGGTACGTGGCTATCGCAAGGACTTTTCGGGGCTCGCGAAGGATGCAGACGTAGTCGAGCGCGCTTTTGAGCTGTTATGGCGCATCTACACGGGCCCACGTTTGACCGCAGCCTTCGAGTTGTACTTGGCCGCGCGCACCGACCCAGACCTGTCCGAGCAATTGTGGCCCGTCGTGCGCAAGCATCGCGCTGCGCTGATCGCCGAAGCGCGCAGCCTGTTCCCTGAAGCAGCCCGCGATAACCCAGCATTCAACGGCTTCATCGATCTGCTGATGTGCGCCATGGGCGGCATCGTGATCGAACAGTTTGGGGCAGGCGAAGTCGGTCAAGCAGCGCTCGCGCGGCTCAAAGATGTGGTCCTGAGCGCTCTTTCGTCCGTGCCCGGCAGCAAGCCCATGCGCGCCAAACGGACGCGCTCAGTCATGCGAGCTTCGAAAGGTGGATGATGGATCTCCTAATCGCCTACGCCATCCCCGTGTTCGTGCTCTCCATGGTGTTCGAACATCTGTACACTCGTAAACAGGGCACTGACAGCTACGAGCGCAAAGACACGGCCGCCAGCATCGGCATGGGCCTTGGCGCGGTGCTGTTCGGTTTGCCCTTTCGCTTGTTGTTTCTTTGGGTGTTGAGCTGGTTGTATCAGTACCGTCTGTTCACGATCGATCCGACGCTTGGCAGTTGGCTTGCCTTACTGTTGGCAGAAGACTTCTGTTACTACTGCTCGCACCGCGCCAACCATCAGGTGCGGATGTTCTGGGCCGCTCACGTCAATCATCACTCGAGTGAGCGCTACAATCTGTCTACGGCGCTGCGCCAGTCGTGGACCCAGCCGTATCTAATGTGGGTCTTCTGGTTGCCGCTGCCACTACTTGGGTTTTCGCCGCAGATGATCTTGCTGCAGCAGGCGATTAGTTTGGTGTACCAGTTCTTCATTCACACCCAGACCGTCAAGCGGTTGGGGCCGCTCGAGTGGGTACTTAACACGCCTTCCCATCATCGCGTGCATCACGCCGTAAACCTCCGCTACCTCGATCGCAATCACGGCGGCATCCTGATCCTATGGGATCGTCTGTTTGGCACGTTTGCAGCCGAGCGCGACGACGATGTGCCGGTATACGGCATCACGACGAATATCAAGAGCTACAACCTGCTGCATATCTCCTTTCACGAGTGGCGCGCCATGCTGAAGGACGCTGCGTGCGCCAGGGGCCCGTGGAACACGCTCAAGTACCTGTGGGCTGCGCCAGGCTTTAGCCCTGATGGCCGCACGCAGACGGCCGCACAGATGCGTGCACAGCTAGTGGGTAGCAAGACCCTCCGCACGCAGGCTCTGGGCGATAAGAGCCTAAGCCCAGCCGAGTAACGGGCACAAAAGGTAGAGCAACGCGAAGATCACAAACGCGCTTATCAGATCGAG
>JBBSJC010000816.1:0-2546 GCA_038257655.1 Polyangiales bacterium
AGCGAGCTCGAGAATCTCCAACCGGACCAAGGACTCAAAACGAAGAATCACAAAACATATGAGACGAGCAGAGACGAGCACCCTTTTGCTTGACTGGGGGGGCCGCTTCACAGAAGCGCTTCAAACCGCCTCGCGCCACCGCGAAGCCCCCCCGCCCCGGTTCTCCCCGGCCAATTTTCCTCGTAGCCGCCCAGCCAGGGCCGAATGGCGGGCAAGACCGGTGCGTGGACGAAGGAAAGCGCCGACATCTGCAGCTTGGCAAGCTGCACCAGGCGCGCCGCGCCCGAGCCACCTGTAACGCCTCAGGTAGCTGTGCACAAACAAGCCATAGCTAAAACGCAGACAGTAAACATCGTGGTTATAGAGTCGGCGAGGCAGGCTGCCGACCTCGCGGGCGCGACGGTCGGGAGCCGGTGCCCCGCGGCGGCTCAACATTGTGCCGCGAGCTCATAACTTGGGAGGTTGCTGCAAGCGCTTGCTGCGAGCGCATGCTCCAGGAGCTGAGAAAACCCGCAGATGAGCAGGCAACACTACACTTATCTTACCCATGCCAGGCAGCTAAGTTATTAGCATCGAAGATAGCGGTTCAATCGATATGACCCTGAGTGTGTTCAGCATTGGGCATTCACACCTAAGCAGATACTAAGATCCGGGCGTCCTCTTACGGGTCACGCCTGGGACGTGGTCATTGAGCCCAACATGCTGACTGGTTCGGGTCGGCCCGCGGATTGCACATGCCCTCCCCTGTGCGTGTCGCCCTTCCTCTATTCAAAGCGGCCGGGCGGCAAGAACGTGACGGACTCTCAAGAAGGGGAACGCGACATGAAGAGCATGATCGAGCGGAGAATCGTGACACTGGCCGCCGCGCTGGCGATCGGCGCGTGTGACGGTTCGGCAGGCATGACCGAAGTGGAAGACGTCGAGACGTCGCAGGGCGAGCAGCCTGACGAGGCGGAATACTTCAGCGCGTCGAAAGAGACCCTGAACGCTGTCGGGGTAAATCAATGGCGTGTGGTGGCCGGCCCCTCGGATCTAGAGGCGAGTACGCTGGTCATCACCGGCATCGCTGCGGATGGTAAGAATCCGGTCGATGCCACCCTGACCGTACACTACGGTCAAGAGGAGGAAGCCGGCAATCGCGATATCGTCACGTTCGAGCTCGCTGTAAAGCAGCCGGAAGCTGTTAGCTCGCAGCTGACCACGGAAGGCATGACGGTGCTTCCGAGCGTGAAATCACCGCTTACAACCGCGATATCGAACGACGTTGTTGGGGCCCTCTTGCGGCGCATGCACGGCGAAGCCCCCGAGGCTCGCTTAGAAAACGAACAGCTTCGGGACGAAGACGACGTCGAGCTCGGCATGCATCAGCAGGCACTGGACGCCGCCCAACGCCAAGAACGTCGCGCGCTGATCAAAAAGATGGTCGACTTCGCGAGCCGTGCCTACGTAACACGCAATGCCCAAGGCGTCTTCCCAGGGGTCGGTGATATGCATGGGTACAAGTTTGCACCCCAAGCATCGACGAACGTGATGAAGTTCTATTACCAACCGGGCACCCAGCAGGTGACCTTACTGTTCGCTTTCTCGGGCACCAAGTCGCTTGGAGACTGGGGCCGGGATTTCGAGGCTCAGCTGCCGGTCTACAACTACAACCCATTGAGCGGCTCGCGCAAGATCCACACGACCGCCCATGGATTTCAGACCAGGTGGGTGAACCAGGCACAGAACAAGAACGCGGGGGACACGCCGCAGGACGGTTGGACGGTGCTGCGCCGCTTGCAAGACGCGGTCGCGGATGTCGGACCCAACGGCATCGTCAGGGTCATCGTAGTAGGCCACAGCCTAGGGGGCGCGGCTGCGGAGCTTGCGGGCTACAGCATCGCCGAGTGGCTCAAGGGGCAGCCCGTGCGCCAAAAAGTATGGGTCTACGCCTTCAATACGCCGCGCATCGGTTTCCACACCAACCCGTTGCGCAACTCGCTCAGCTGGTACCAGGACGCGCTGGTCGAAGGAGGCGCATGCGCGGACCCGGGAGAATATCAGGTCGGATATGGACGGGGGAAACGCTGTCTTATCCTGCGTCAATTCTCGCGCAAGCTCGATCCCATCGCTAGCATGCCTGGCAACGTGGGCATCGTGCAGGCGAAGTCCGCCGTATGGCAGACCAAGTCGGTGAACACCAAGGCGGGCACGGGGCGAATGGACCGCAACTTACCTTACTGTCCAATGTTCTACGCCCCCGCCCATCTGAACCCTCATAGCCTGGGTGCCTGGCACAACGACATCGACCGCAATCTCTCCGACGCGCACCTCGACTGCATGTACCGACGCATGTGATACCCGCGTGAGGTCTAGGGTCGCGAAAGCCATGCGCTAGCGAGCGTGGGGCGTACAGAACGACCCGACATGGAGCGGGCTGACTTGCTACCTTGCGGGAGCCTAGATGGGATGAAGCGGCCGGCCTCCACGAGGTGGTGGCAAACTAGGCCCCACGGGAAACGAAAAACGCGGTCAACGCCGCATAGTGGAGGCCGGCCATGGAAAAG
>JBBSJC010000817.1:0-2527 GCA_038257655.1 Polyangiales bacterium
AACCTCTCGATCAAGGCCGTCGCCGAAGAGACCTACGTGATCTCCCATCACGTTCATCACGGCCTCGCCGAACAACCCGGCGATCCGTACAACGCCAGCTACGGTGGCCTTTACTGTTTCCTCGCGGACACGAACCACCAGCCGATCTCGCGCGACCTATCCGAGAAGGACTACGCTCAGGTGTCCAGCATGCTCGATCACACGGGCGTGCATCGCAACAGCTACGCGCAGTATCAGAAGTGGGGTTCGATCTGTCATCCCGCCTGGACCACGCTGCACTACGCCGCGAACTGGGGCTTTTGGTACGCCGTGTTCTTCGCCATCGGCGGCCATGCCCTCGCCTGTGCCCTGTTCGGCGGCGCGCACGTGTGGTCGGTCGGCATTCGCACCTTTAACTACGCGGGCCACGGTAGCGGCCGTGATCTACGTCAGGCCGGCATCGACTTCAGCACCAAGGATCACTCGATCAATCAAGTCTGGCCCGGTTACGTGGCAGGCGAGTGGCACAACAATCACCACCTGTTTCCGAATGGTGCACGCTCTGGCTTTTTGCCCTATCAGATCGACATCCCTTGGTACGCGATCAAGGCGCTAAGCACGGTCGGCGTAGTTACCAGCTATCGCGACTACAAAGCGCAGTTCCTCGATAAGCATTACCGACCTTACCTCGAAGCCGTGCGCAACTCCGAAGTGGAAGACGTGAGCGAAGCGGCCTGAGTGTTCCAGGCGCCCCTCCGGCGTCCCTCAGTCGTCTTTACTCGCCTGGCCCGTGAACTGGTCGTCTTTGTCGCGAAACAGCACGTTGAAGGTCGTCAGCGAGCCATAACAACCCGTCACGTATTGCTGCAGCTGCAAGCGATCGTTGTCGTCAAGCTTGTCGTGGTTGTTGATCTTCTGCTCGAGCACACGCAGCTTCTCGCGAATCAGCACGATCTTGCGAAAGAGGCTGTCGAGCGGAATGCGCTTTTCGGCGGTGCCGGCCTTGCCCGGTACGAGCACCATCTCGCCGTGCACCCAGCGTTCACCTAACTCGGTATCGCGCACGCCGAGCTCGTCGAGCAGGATCTCACGCAACACTTGTCGGAATTCTGACTGGTCCATATCGATGCCGAGCTCCTGAGGGAGTGCCATTCGTTCTTGCGGGGTTCGTTCCGTGGCCGCACCGCGCGCGATGCGCGTTCGGGTCGTGCCCGACTTCGCGCCAGGTTTGCTCCAAGGCGTGCCGACGGCTTTGTGGCTGGCGCAAGTGCCGACGTCTTTGAGCGGAGCGGGCCAACATCCAAGCCGACATTCCCCACTGGAAGCGCCGTCCGCGTTCGTATGCAAACGCATGAAAAATGCGCAAGTTCCGCAGCGCCCTGTCAGATCGCGTGCTTCGTTCACGGCGCGCACGATAACACGGCCTAAGCTGGCCCGGGCGACCCAGTTGACCTTCGCTCGCTGCCCGGCCGAGCTCAGCATTCGGCCAGTTGGCCTGTGCGGTGAATCGGCCGTAGCCTGCTGAAGTCTTAGCGGGAGCGGCCATGCGTATCACTCGAATTTGGTTTGTACTTTGTTGCCTTAGTTGCCTGCTTCCCCTCGTGCCTGCTTCAGCGCAGACCTTACGGATGGCGCCCAAGGTCGAGACTGCGACCGATGGCTACGATCAAGTGCTTGCGCGCTATGCCAAGCCAAGTGGCTTTGATTACGCAGGGCTCGCCAAAGACAGCACTGCCAAGCGCAAGCTTGCGGCTTATCTGAAGAGTGCTGAGAGCATGCCTGAGGCGGCACCTCTCGCCGATTGGCTCAACACTTACAACGCGTTGGTCGTGTCGTCCGTGCTCGCCAAGTTGCCCCTTGCATCGGTGATGGATGACAAGGGGTTCTTCAAGTCCAGCCGTCATCAGGTAGCCGGCCAAGCACGCACGCTCGATCAGATCGAAAACGAAATCGTGCGTCCACGCTTTCACGATGCGCGCGTGCACTTCGCACTCAACTGCGCAGCGCGTTCGTGTCCCACCTTGCACGGTCGGGCCTTTCGTACGCAGAGCCTCGAAGCAACCCTGGACGCGCTGACGCGCGCTGCGCTGAAAGACCCGCGCCATCTGCGCTTTACTGTGAAAGCGCTCGAGCTGTCTGCGCTGCTATTTTGGTTCGAAACCGACTTCGTGCGCGACGCGGGTTCTGTGCGCGCTTTCGTACGCAAATACGTGGACGCTGCGGTCGCCTCTCACATCTCGGACGACCTTCCCATCACGCAGCTTACGTACGACTGGTCGCTGAACCGCGCGACGTGATTTGCGCGCTTGTGAGAAGAGTTACCGAAGCGGGGTAGATCAGCACTCAGTTGATGACGAAATGGTTAGGGGGTGTTGCCGCACTTTGCCCGTAGCGCGATAGAATACCCTATTCTTAGCCAAGCAAGCTTGAGGGCCGGTGCGTTCAACAGTCCTAGAACCTGGCGAGCTCGTCGTTGGGAAATACCAGGTCAAGGAGCTGCTGGGCCGAGGCGGAATGGGCCAGGTGTATCTGGCGCGGCATACGATCA
>JBBSJC010000818.1:0-2510 GCA_038257655.1 Polyangiales bacterium
CAGCCACGCGCGAAGTTGCCGTCGCACGCGCCCATGCGGTGCTGGAGCTCGAGCCGCGCCACGCGCTCTCCTTACGTTTGCTTGAACGTGTCGCCATGGAACAAAACGACGTGGCGACGCTGGCCGACGTGGAAGCCCGCATGCTCGAGACGTCAGTTGGCCCGAATGACTAAGCTGCACGCCTGCGAGTGGTCGCATTCGCGCACGCGCAGGGCAAGACTGATCCGGACTCCCGCTAGCTCGACACGCTGCTGCTAGGCCCGGGGCTGGACGCTGCCGCCAACCCGTGGATTGCACGTCAGCTCATGGGAGCGTCCGTGACGGTGCACCATCAAAATGGTGTCGAGCGCGCAAACGAGCTTTTGTTCGAGGCCTGCTCGGAGCCGATCGAGGTCGCATCGGCAGCGATCGTGCGTGCCCGTGACCAGCGCCGCCAGTCGCCCGACGATGTCTTGCGCCAGCTGGAAGAAGCCGTAGCCAAGCATCCTGAGCATCCGATCGCCGACGAAGCGCTGGCAGAAGCCCTGCTGCGAGCAGGCGATCTGAAGGGCGCCGCTGAGCGCTTCGAAGCCAGCGCCAAAACCGCCCGCGCGAGCACGCGAGTTGCGCGCCTTTGGTACCGCGCCGGCCGACTCTGGCAGGACGAGCTGCGCGCGCCGGACCGTGCGCGCGACGCGTTCCGGGCGGCTGCAGAGAGCGACATTTCCTATGCGGACGTGCAAGCGCGGCTCGAAAGTTTGCTCTCTGGCCGTAATGATCTGACGGGCTTGATCACGCTGACCGAAGCGCGTCTGCGAACCGGCGGGCCGCCCGATCAAATCGCCGAAGTGCATCGCTCGCTCGCCAAGCTACAGGAAAAGCAAGGTGACCGCGACGCCGCCCGCGCAAGCTTGCGCAACGCCCTGGCCGTCGCACCTGAGCATCTCGCCACGTTGCGGGACTTCGCCCAGCTGTGTGAACGCGATCAAGAATGGCGCGAATGCGCTGAAGCGCTGATTCGTTTGGCGCGCCTGAGCCGCGACCCGAACGAGCTGCGCGAGGTGTTCTTTCGCCTGGGCGAAGTCTACGATTTGCATCTACCCGATCCGCGTCGCGCCGAAGCGGCCTATCGTCGCGTGCTCAAGCTCGGTCCCAAGCATGCGAAAGCGCTCGAGCGTTTGGCAGCGTTGTATCAGCGCGAAGGGCAACAGGAGCTCGCAGTCGAAGCCCTCGAACGTCTGGCACAAGTAGCGGACACCGTGGCGCGGCGTCGCGAAGTCACCTTCGAGCTCGCACGACTCAAAGAAGCTCAAGGCGATGCACGGGGGGCGGAAGAAACGATCGAGATATTGCGCAAGAACGCGCCGACGGACCTCTACGTACTGCGCGGCATGGCCGACTTTTATCGGCGTCAAAACGCAAGCTCCGCGCTGGCCATGCACCTCAATCGCGCAGCCAACGATCTGCGAGTCGTGCTCGCAGACGAGCTCGATGATGCAGCACTGTGGACCGCGCTCGTGGAGGTTCTCGATCAGCGAGGCCGTCGCGACGCCGCGGCCGCGTGTGCATCCAGCGCGTTCGCGCTCGGGCTCGCCGACGCAGGCGTGGTCACGCACACCGATAACGAAGGCGGCATCCCCGGCGTAGGCGGAGCCGCTTTTAGCGAGCTGCTCGATGATTTGTTGTACCCGACGACCATGAACCCTGCCGTACGCGTGTTGTTTCGGCATGCGGCCGAGGCGCTCAACAAAGCGGCGCCCGTCGACGTTCGCATGCTCGGCGGCGAGAAGCTCGATAAGCGCCACACGCTGCGCGGCACCACCCAGGAGGTCGCACGCTGGATGTCGATAGCCGAGGTCGAAATCTACGTCAGCGAACAGCTACCTTACGCTTTTGTCCCGATCCAAGACTCACCCGTCACGTTGCTCGTCGGCAAAACACTGCTCGAGACAATCACCCGCGGTGAGGCGCAGTTCTTGGTCGCGCGTGCCCTCAAGATGGCGCGTGCGCAAATGAGCATCTGCTGCAGGATTCGACCAGACGACCTCGGCCTGATGATGCACGCTCTGATTCGCGCGCACGCGCCCGACTACGCACCTGACGGTGTGGACGTGGCAACGATGGACGAGATGGCCCGGCGCATCAGCAAGCACCTGAGCCGCAAAGCACGCGAAGAATTGCTCCCGCATCTGGTCGACCTCGAGGGCGCAGACAGCTTCGACCCCGCACGTGTCTACGAGATGGCGAGCACGGCTGCCAGCCGGGCCGGTCTGCTGGCCACAGGCTCGGTGCCGTCGGCCGCCACCGCCCTGTGTAAGCTCGCAGGCGTGCCGAGCAGCGCGCGTCACAATGCGATCGCCATGACTCAGGTCGCAGAAGCGCGAGATCTGTTGCTATTTGCCGTCAGCGAAGCTCATTTCGAAGCGCGACAACGTGCGGGCGTGGATCGGCGTTAACGGTTATGCGCATAGGTCTGGTTGGCCCCGCTGATGGCAACACCAAACTGCTGCGCGAAGCGGCGGAGTTTCTGC
>JBBSJC010000819.1:0-2472 GCA_038257655.1 Polyangiales bacterium
AAGCCCGAGAGAAAAGCACAGAATAGACCGCCACCGCCGCGGTCCTCTTGCTCATTCGTCTCTTGGGCCTTTGTTAACATCGCCCAATATCATTGCGGACAATCCAAACTTCGCACTCATGCAGCCCGTAAGGGGCTTACGCTCAAGCGCTGATTGTTGCCCAGGCTCAACGGGCGCAGGTCGAGCGCGCGCAGCGCCATGGGATGCAGTTTCAGTGGCTAGAGGGAGGATCTCGGACATTGGCGGGCTACCCTCAAGCAAAAAATGCGCCCACGCATGGGCGGCGTCATTTCGCGCATTTGGTTTTTTATGACGTTACCAAAGTTACACGGATAGCCGGCCACGTTTCGTTGGGGTAACCGTGGGGTCGCTTCAGGTCTTCTTCTAACGAGCGACGAGCTGCGTAACGTGATCATACAGCGCGGGGAGCTTGAATGGCTTTATAAGGCACACGTTGGCGAGCGAACGCACCTCGTCGTTGATCAAACCAGCGCTCATGACGATAACTGGCACGGAGGCCAGGCGCGGATGCGACCGTATCCGCCGCAACAGCTCTTCGCCATCCATGATCGGCATCATGAGATCGGTAAGGACGACATCGAACACATGAGCATCGAGCATCCGTAAACCCGCTTGCCCGTCGTGTGCGATGCTGACGCGATGGCCCTGGTCCTGCAACGCCTCGCTCAAGCACTCGGCAATGTCCGGCTCGTCGTCGATCACTAGAAGCGAAATCATGGCGTGCCTCCAGACTTCGGCTGCTGAGCCCTCTCGCCCAGCACCCGCTCTGCGCTCTCGAAGGTGCGGGCAACCTCGAGCCCGCTTGCGCCGATTTGTAACGAACGTATCGAAGCGTCATATCCGCTATCGCGGACCTTGAGGATGGAGATGAGCCGGTGCAGCTGGCTGCGGAGCTCGACGTACCTAACCCACACAATGTTGTCCACGGTCGCGGTAAGCGCCAACTGATGCATCGCAGGCGCCGCTGCTCCGCTCGCGTCGGTCTCCATGGAGACGAGCGTCGTCACGCCGCGTGCGCGCAACTCGTTTGCGAGCGCCGAGAAGAAGATGGGGAAGCGCTCCGGGTGCGCCGCCGCCTGCACCATGCCGTCTGGACCATCAATGAACACGTGCGCGGATTTCGCGTCTGCAATCTCCGCAAGGACTCGTTCGGCCATCTCATCGAGCAACCGCTCCGTCGGCGACGCCCACAACACACGAAGGGCGCCAGACTGCACGTAGGAGGTCAGCGAGAACCCGACGCCGTCCGCCTTTGCGATCAGCTTGTCGGGCGTTTCATAAAGCCCGAAGTACACCGCCGGCTGACCTTGCATCAGTCGTTCGGCAAGAAACCGCAGTCCGAGAAGTGTCTTGCCACTGCCGGGAGCCCCCAGGAGGCCTGTCACCGAAGCCGCCGGCAATCCGCCTTCGAGCATCTCGTCGAGCCCGGCGACGCCGAAGGATGTCTTTCCCGGCTTCCCCCCGCGCTGCACCGGCTGTGAAAGCGGGAGTGACTCCCGCCGTGGGTGCACCGTCACGCCCCTCGAGTCAATCTCGAAGCTGTGGCGCCCGCTCAGGCTTGCCGATCCGCGGAACTTGAGCACGGACAACTCGTGCGTGCGTCGCAGACCACGTTCGTGGTGGTGAAGCCCGATCACGCAGTCGGCCACATACTCTTCTGCTTCCGGCCGATCTGAGTGCGGAACGAGCATCAGAACGGTGCAGTCCGCCAATGCCGCGCTCGTTGCCAGCTCTCGGAGGAACTTGCGATAGGCCACGCCCGAGCGTGCAACCTCTGCCATCGTTGCGGTTGAATCGATTACCAAGAGCGAGGCGGAGTGAGCGCGCACCTCTCGCGTGAGCAGGTGAGCGAGCTCGACAAGATCGCTGTCGTGCTCCAGCATGCTTGCTCCGCTCAAGTAGCGGACTCGCGTCCCAACGAGCTTCATGTCGAAGAATGACAGCGACCGAAGGCTTGTGATGAGCCGCGTCTGTGACTCGGACAGAATCGACACGTAGATGGCAGTTTCGCCCCGAGCGGCGAGCCGGTACGCAATCTCGCTTGCGAGTGAGGTCTTGCCAGTTCCGGGCAGGCCAGAGATCACGACCATCGAAGCGCGAATGAGCCCTCCAGAGAGGACAACGTCCAATCCCGCCACTCCGGTGAGTAGTCTTGGAGGCTGAGCGTCGGCGTCACCGGGGTCCATGGTTGTCCCTGGTGCTGCAAGAATGCGGCCGCCGTAGCGTCCCTTCGGGGTCTTCGTGCGGCACGAGTGACGACATGTCAGTCGCTATGGGGGGCCCTTTCGGTTGGTGACGAAGTTTACTAGCCCTCAATCAAGCGCAGTTTGAGACAGAAAGCTTTACAAAGGCCTGAAAAGCCGGGTATTTCGTTGGTTGCGAGACCAAAACAAAAAACCCAAAGAGCTTTTCAGGTGAAGAAAAACATACGACGAAAACTGGACGCGCGGA
>JBBSJC010000820.1:0-2464 GCA_038257655.1 Polyangiales bacterium
CGCGATGCGCTTTTTCGGCTGGCCGCGATCGAAGACGAGGGCCGTGTTTTGCTTGTTCCAGATCTGGGAGGCAAGCTCGGTCATCGCGGCGTGTCTGTGCATCCGCGTCGCGAGTGCGTGACGCTTGCGGCGCGTCGTGGTGGTTTCGCGCGCGCCTTGCGTCGTGAAATGCAGGTCGATCCGCAGAGTTTGTGCGTCACCATGCACGGACAGGTAATGCGGCGTTTAGAAGGTTTGCTCTTAGCGTCCGTACGAAGGCGTGCGGTCGCTTTGGGCACAGACGCGGTTCTTGTCACGCTGAGAGCTGGCGCGGCGGAACTTATTCTGGTAGCGAAGGACGCGGCGGGCCGCCGTGAGGACCTCCTTGAAGAGGCGCGCAAGCGTCAGGTGCCTGCTCTCGAGCTTTCGGATAAAGCCGGGCTCGGGCGTCTCACCGGGAGAGCGACCTTGGGTGTAATCGCGCTTCTGGATCACCAGATGGCACGCGAGATTTCGGTTTGTGCCCGGTTGCTCGCCGGGCTTTCGGAGGATGGATGATCAAGGTTCGGGTCTACGAGGTTGCCCGGGAGCTGGGCCTCGATAACCGAGAGCTGGTCGGTAAGATCGCTTCGCTCGGCATTCAAGTGCGCAATCATATGAGCGCGCTTGAACCTGCTGAAGTGGAGCGCATCAAGCGCTCTCTCGACAAAGACAAGCAAGCGAACCTCGTCGAAGAGCGCATTCGTCCGACTGTGGTTCGGCGGCGTTCGGTGGTGACGCGGCGTGCAGGGGATGATCGGAGCGACGGCCCCGATCCGGTGCACGAGGACGTCGAGCTCGACGTGCGGCCCGCCCAAGCGGCACCGCGGGCTGTGGAGATGTTACCGCCGCCCCCGCCACCACCACCAGCCGCACCGGTACCTGCAGAGGTGGCAGCAGCGCCCGTGCAGCCGCCGCAGGTTGCAGCCAGTCCGGCAGCGCCCGAGGCGCCTCGTGAAGCGCCACCACCGCCTCCTGTCGCCGCCGCGCCCGTGGCGGTAGTGCTGCCGCCTCCGATGCCGGCACCCGTGCCTGTGCGTGCAGAGGAAACGCGCTTGCCGCGAACGACTGAAGAAGGGCGCGCTGCGCGAGCCGCAGCGGCAGAAGAACCTCGCGAGCCTGAGCCCGCAAGTCCCCCTGCACCCGATCCCTATCCCGGTTCGCGCGGCGGTCGCGTCGTGTCGCGGCAGGTGATGCACGCCCGCCCCTCACAGCCGCCGCCCGCTTCAGAGCGACTGGGTCACGCGCACCTACCACCCGGCGTCGTTGCGCGCGGCAATGCAGTGGCGCCGAGCGCGCCGCAACTCTCGTCCGAAGCCGTCTCGCGCATCGTCGCCCAACACAATCAGGTGGGCCGCGGGGCTGCAGCTCCCGCCGTCGCGCCGCGGCGTCGAGAGCTGGGGCGCGCAGCGCTCGGTGCTCCAGGCCGGCAGCAGGCGCAGCGTGGTCGTCCTGGGCGTGCACGCAAGCTGGCGCCCGGCCGCAAGGGTGGCAGCACTCAGATCACGACGCCTGGCGCGCAGAAGCGCGTGATTCGCATCGAAGACAACGTGGGTCTTACAGCGCTCGCACAGCGCATGAGTCTCAAGGCGACCGACGTGCTGATGAAGCTGATGCAGCTCGGCATGACTGGCGTGAACATCAACAGCAAGCTCGACTTCGACACTGCCAAGATTTTGGCTGGGGAGTTCGGCTACGAGATCGAGAACGTGGCTGTGTCGACCGAGGACATGATCACCGCCGCGCGCGGTGGCACCCTCGATGTCGAAACGGATTACGAGGCGCGCGCCCCAAACGAGACCGTGATGGGTCACGTCGATCCCGGTAAGACATCATTGCTCGATAAGATTCGCTCAACCCGCGTGGCGGCACGCGAAGCGGGCGGCATCACCCAGCATATCGGCGCATACCGCGTCGACACCGAGCGCGGCACCATCGTATTTCTCGACACCCCCGGTCATGAGGCGTTCACCGCCATGCGTGCGCGCGGTGCCGAAGCGACCGACGTGGTCATCCTGGTGGTGGCGGCGGACGACGGCGTCATGCCGCAGACGCGTGAAGCCATCGCTCACGCCAAGGCGGCAGGTGTGCCCATCGTCGTGGCCGTCAACAAGGTCGATAAGGAAGGCGCGCGGCCTGATGTCGTGATGCGCGACTTGGCTTCGGCTGGCGTTCAGTCGGAAGAATGGGGCGGCGACGTCCAGTTCCAAAACGTGTCTGCGCATACTGGCGAAGGCATCGACGGCCTGCTCGAGAAGATCCTGCTGCAGGCAGAGCTGCTTGAGCTTGCGGCCAATCCTAAGGTTGCTGCCGCCGGCGTCGTGCTCGAAGCTTATCTCGACAAGGGGCGCGGACCCGTCTCGAACGTGCTCGTCCGAAGCGGCACGCTCAAAGTTGGCGATGTGGTCGTGGCAGGCCAGGCCTGGGGTAAGGTCAAGGCCATGTC
>JBBSJC010000821.1:0-2459 GCA_038257655.1 Polyangiales bacterium
CACGAGCTCGACCGTGTCACCGACGGTGCGCAGCTTGCGCAAATCGTCTTCGTCCACGCGCGCTTCCGTCATCTCCTGGATGCGGACGGCCATGTCGATGGCATCGATGCTGTCGAGCTCCAGGTCTTCGATCAGACGTGCCTCGAGCGTGATCCGCTCCGGCGGCACTTCGAAGTTCTCGATCAAGGTCGCACGAATCTGCGCAAAAATTTCTTCTCGGCTCATCGACATATCACCCGCGGGTCTTGTGTTCCGCGACATGGGCCGTAAGGCTCGCCACGCTGCGAAAGATCTGCTTATTGCGCTCGTCTTCGGCTGCGATCTTCACGCCGAACTTCTTATCGATGGCAATCGCCAGCTCGAGCGCATCGATCGAGTCGAGGCCTAGGCCGGAGCCAAACAAAGCAGCCTCATCCTCGATCTCAGAAGGCTCGATGTCTTCGAGCATCAGTGCCTCGACAATCAAGCGCTTCAGTTCAGCGGTAAGGCCTTCGCTCATGGGCGGACCTTAGAAAGCGAGCTCATGCTTAACCTCTGCGGAAACGGGTTGGGCTAGCCTACTGGCAAAGTCGGCCCGAACCTCACGGCAGACGAGCGCCGGGTCGCGATCGTTCATTGAGATCGCGGCATCGATATGTACGGTGAGTGTCGGACAGCGCAAGGGGTGAAGCCACACCGGCGTCCCTTTGCCGAGCGCTGGGGGATCGCAGCGCAAGAAGATGGGCACCAGAGGGACCTCGTTGCGCTGGGCCACCTCAAACGCGCCCCGCCGTAGCTTATGAATGCCACCCGGGGGCGAACGCGTGCCTTCGGGGAAAATCAGCACCGAAAATCCCTCCGTGAGCCGCTCCGAGAGTGCCTCGAGCACGGTCCTTCCTGACATCAGACTGCCGTCGCCTGCGCTGACGTGCCCACAGCTACGAAGCAGCCGGCCTACGAGCGGACTGTCGACCAGACTGGCTTTGACAACGCAGCACAGGTGCGGTGAGTGGGCGATTAGCGCGGTCACGTCGAGTAGCGATGGATGGTTCGCGATCACCACGCACGGCTGCGAGGGCAGCACGCCTCCGACATAGCGCGCGCGATACAAGCTCGTGCGCTCGAGCGTGCGCAGAAACCAGCGCCAGGCCGCGGCCACCATGCGCTGCATGGCGCGCCTGCGTGCAAGCGGGGCGCGCTCTCGAAACAGGACCCAAGGCACCACCAGCCACGCTAGTGCAAAAGCGGCGAGCCAAAACACAGCGATCGCCAGGGCGACCGCCATGCCGCGCATCAAACGCACGAAGCGCTCACCCGGACCGGGTAAGGCTACGTGTGCTGCGCTTTGTGGCTCAAGCTCTACTTCGTCTGCTCGGCGAACGGCCATGCCGCGTTCCCACTTGCACCGTAAAATACTGGCTGGCGCAAACGCGACTTCTGTCACGGGGCGAAGCGCGCCGCAAGGCCTACACCCTGCGAATCAAGCGCCACTTACGCCTGTTTTAGCGCCCCTCGAACTGAGGCTTGCGCTTTTCAACAAAGGCACTGACACCTTCGCGCATATCGAATGAGGTCGCGTGCGCTTCGCTTGCCACAAGCTCCAACCGCAAGGCAGCGTGCAGGGGTTGCTCCAGACCGTCATGCACGATCTGCTTCACGCGTCGCAACATCAACGGACTCTTCTCGGCGATGCGCTCGACCACCTGCTGCACCCGCGCGACGAGCTGGTCGGCTGGTAAGACCTCGTTGACGAAGCCGCAGGCCACAAAGCGCTCGGCAGGCAACATCTCGCCGGTAAAAAGCAGGTATTTGGCGAAATTGAGGCCGAGCTTTCGCGGCAAACGCTGACTGTTGCCGCCGCCCGGAAGCAGACCGAAGTTTGCATGCACATCGCCTAGTTTCGCCTTGTCCGATGCAAACACCATGTCTGTACAGGCGACGAGCTCGAGTCCGCCAGCCAGAGCCATACCATTGACCGCGGCGATCACAGGTTTCGGAAATGCCTCCAGACGGTTGAGCAGCTGATTGAGTTGCTCGAGCAACACCGTGCGCGGGTCACGGGCGCCCTGGCCCATGCCTTGATCCACGAAGCCGAGGTCGCCGCCAACGCAGAAGGCGCGACCCGCCCCCGTCAGGACGAGTGCCTTCAGCTCTGGAGAAGCCTCGACCAGGTCGAGGATCGCGTCAATTTCGCGCACCATCACCGGGTCGAAAACGTTGAGCTTGTCAGGGCGATTGAGCGTGAGCCAGGCAGCGCGGCCGCGCCGCTCCAGGCTTACGGTTGTGAACGTCGGCTCTGCCATCACTGTGCCTCCTGTACCGCGTTGCGCACGCCGCCGCGCACTCAACTAGCTGAAATCTTTCAGAACCAGCGTTCAAAAGTGATTGAGCACTTGACTCATTTGAACAGTCGGTAGATTAATAGACCGTTCGTTCACCCAAGGCAATGCCGGGCACGGGTCTTACGTACAACCCCGCCC
>JBBSJC010000822.1:0-2452 GCA_038257655.1 Polyangiales bacterium
CGAAGCTGGTCGCGTAACTCAGCGTGACCGCGGGCCGTCAACGACCACGTCTACGCCCACGTTTCTTGGACGAGAGCGAAATTCCGATTGATCGACAGTTCTTTAGGCATCGCGCGCCAATAGCTGACCCGTTTCAACGCCGGTGCATCCCCGTCGTCAGCGCTGAAAATTCTCCAGATACGGGGAGTATTCTTGCGAATTTTCATCACCGACGACGGGGCGCCTCGACGCCGATCCGGATCAGTTATTGGCGCGCGATGCCTTACTTGCAGCTGGCCTGAGCGTCCGCGATGTCCCCAGCGTCCGGCCGCGTGCAGGTGCGTGTCCCGCACGGTTGGCTAAGCAAACAAGCGCTCTTATGGCAGCGAAACAGCGTGTTACCGATGCAATCGCTTTCGCGGCCCAGGGTTAGCAGCGAGCACGATCCGCAGTCCGAGCTCGATTTACCGCCGCAGGAACCACAATCGATCGGGCAGACGCCGCAACCTTCTGAAGCCTGGCAGGTGCCGTCTCCGCAATAGCCCGCGGGGCAGGCACCGCAGTCAGCCGCGCAGCTCGTGCAGGTCTCACCGCTTTGGCAGGATTGGTCACCGCATGTGGCACCGGCATCGTCTCTGGCCGGGACCGACGCATCCGTTTGTGCGCCTGCCTCGCCCGAGGTGCCGTTCTGCGCTTCACCATCCCGGGTCATAGCGCCGGCTTCCTTGGCACCCGCGCCGGCATCGGCCTTGCCACTCCCTGGGGCGGGCTCGAAGCTGAAGTCTGGTGCAGGCTCGCTCACCCCGCGTGCACACCCCACGGCCATCACGCCAAGCAAGATCAGACCGAACCGACTAGACATGCGAAGCTCCCGCGGTTGCTTGCGTGATCGAAACACGAAAGCGTCGCACACAGCTAACACAAGCTAACAAATCAAGTGCGTGTGTGCTCTCACCCGCTTCGCTGCGTTCACGCAAGCACTGCGCAAAAGACCGACTATGCGCAACCGTCAGGTCCGCATACTGCGCCCTCCGCGAGATCCGATGCGGGGGCATCGACCAGCTCTTCCCAGCTTTGGGTCAGCGCTTGCAACAGTAAGTCCGCGGGTTGGGCGCCAGACACTGCATAGCGACCCGCCATCAAAAAGAACGGCACACCTTGGATGCCGAGCGCACGCGCCGCAGCTTGGTCGTCGCGCACCTCGCGGGCGTATTGGTCGCTTGCGAGCAGCGCCTGGGTCTGATCGGGGTCGAGTCCGACTTGATCTGCAAGGCTCAGCAACACGTCCGGCTCGCCGATAGCAGCGCCTTCACTCAGGTACGCGCGCAATAGGCGCTCTTTCATCGCGTCTTGGCGCTGCCGGTCATGGGCGAGATGCAAGATCCGATGGGCGTTGAACGTATTGCCGGGCCGGATCTCGTCGAAATTGAGCACGATGCCTTCGACGGCCGCAACCTCGCTCAGTTGGTCTAAGCGCTGCGACGCCTGTGCCCGGCTAATGCCGTACTTGGTCGCCAGTCGCTCGGCGTAAGGTACGCTCGTATCGCGGGTGGCCGGTGCCGAGGGGTCTAACTCGAACGAGCGCCATACGACCTGCACTTCTGCGGCGTGCGCAAAGCGGCCGAGCGCGGTTTCGAGACGTCGCTTGCCCACGTAACACCACGGACACGCGATATCGGACCAAACATCGATGCGCAGGGATTTCGCCATTTACGCAAGCTAAGGACCGCACCACATGGATGCAAGGTGCCGCGCCCGATGCGGTGGTCTGATCTTCGGCTACGTTTTCATCGGGTCCGCCGACAGGAAAGCGCGCCGTGCTCGTTCGGTCAGCGCTTGATCAGCCCGCGCTTGCGAAAGTACGCGATCGAATCGCGAATCGTCTCATCGATTGGGCGGAATTTGGCGCCGAGCTCGACTGACGCTTTGGCGTTGCTGAAGTAGCCAGCTTTCAAGCTGTAGGCCAGGTACTCGCGCGTGAGATCAGGCTCCTTGCCCTGCTTCACCGCGGCGTACGCCATGCCCATCACTGCGGCTTGTGCCAACACCGACGGCAACTTTTTCGGCTTGGGCAGATGTCCGTCGTAGGCCGCGATGATCGCGTTCACGAAAGCCTCGTTGTCGAGGTTATGACCGCTCGCGACGTAGATATTACCCGCCTTACCCTTTTCGGCGACCAGCAAATGCACGTGCGCAGCATCGCGCACGTCGACATAAGTAAAGCCGCCACTGGTATAAGCAGGCGCCTTTCCGTTCACGATGTTGACAATCAACTTGCCTGACGGTGTGGGCCCAATATCCCCCGGTCCAAACACCACCGCGGGTGCAACCACCCGCACATCGAGGCCCCAGTTGGCAAAATCGAGGGCGGTCATCATGCTCAGGTGCTTGGAGCGGCTGTAGTGAAAGTTCAGATCCCACGCATCATAGGGGGTGGTCTCGTCCGCGAGCTGACCGGGGGCAGGGCGACCTA
>JBBSJC010000823.1:0-2451 GCA_038257655.1 Polyangiales bacterium
GCCGAGCCCGAAATAGGTGAGGACGAACGGAGCCTTGGCGGCACGGTGGGGCATTGGCTCCGCTGCCCCTTGCTCGGTGCTAGTTAGTGCAGGCACTAGGAGGGTCGCGGGCGCCCCGCGGCGCTCGCATAAAGATGCTAGCGCGCGTGAAATGACAATAGACCCACTGGTACGAGAGGGCGATAGCAGGAGCGTCGCGCGCTGGTTCGCGTAGTGAAAGGGGCGCGTACGACCTGCAAAGTCCTCCGGGACTTGCTGTTCCGCGTATTGCTGAAATACGCGCATTCCAAGGCTGCGCGCAGCAAGAGTAAGTGGGAAAGCGATGGATGCTTGCTGGTTATAAATGACCAGCATTTTAACACCATACTCGCCACGCATGCGGCGCAAGCAGCTCAGCGCACCAACTACGAAGCGCGAGTGCTGTTCGAGCAGACCGCCCGGCTTCTCGTTTTTCATGCCGCCGGGGATGGGCCAAAGTAGCGTGGGACCCGACGAGATGGGGGTTGAGCCCGAGGCCGCAGCGTTGGTGACATCATGTGTGGCAATGACGTGGACCTCTGCACCGGCCTCAGCCAGACCGTGCGCCATTGAACGCATTCGGCTCGTGGGGGCGCCCCCGTAGGGGTATGGCACCGCGCCCGCTAATGCGATAGGCCCCGTCACGGGCGACGGCTCCCGAAGAGCTCCAACAGGCGCTGACGCTTGGCACGCGGAGGTAGACCTTTTGTCCCGAGGTCCCTTTCAGCGCTTCGGTTGCGGTATTCTTCAACCGTGCACAGAACGCGTGCCGGAACGCCCGCGACCACGGAGCCAGTAGGCACGCTCTTGGTGACGACAGAGCCGGCCGCTACGACGCTACTGGCGCCTATGGTCACCCCCGCGAGAATGATCGCATTGAGGCCGATGAAGACGTTGTCCTCGACGACGATGGGCGAGAGGACGTCGATGGTCGGGTTCTCATCCCGGAACACCCAAACGGCTCCATCGTGCGTGACGAAGCGAACGCCAGCTGTGACCTCGACGTGATTGCCGATCGTCACGAGGTAGGGTTCGGACCCAAAGTTGGTGCTGATCAGGTTGCAGCGTTCGCCAACCTGCACCCCGAGCCGGCGCGCATAACGAACGGGATCGATTCGGCGAATGACCGCCCCAGCTAGTCGCGATGGGAGCAGACTCATTCGAGACAGGATTTTCACTAGCTGCATCTTTCTTGTGCCGAGGGCGCTCGCGCGCTTCATAGCCGCGCCGACGGGTCGTTTCTAGGTGCTTTGCCGAAAGTCACAAACCCAAAGTGCTCGGGCTCGTCCACCTGGCGCGAAACACTGGACCAAGTGCTCCGGTGGGCGCGGGCGACGTTCAGCCTCCACATCTGGTCAGGGTGGCCTGGCTGTACTCCGAGGCGCTCAAAGGGGATCGACAGTTCGCCACTCCAGCCGCTCGAGGAGTACCCAGTCTTGGCGATGACGTTGGAAGTGCGGAGCGGCGCCTGGCCCACCGCACTCTGCACCGTTCCGTCGTGTCCGACACGCAGGCGAACGAACCACCGTATGTTGGTCACTGGCGCAATCAGGACTTCGATAGCGTCGTGGTCCACGGATTGCTCAGCACCGTTTTGACAACGCCACGAGAGCAGGATCTGCGAGCGATCGTAGAGTACACGTACTTCCGTCGTCACGCGGTCCCTCAAACGACTGCCCATCATCCGGAAGCCATCGAGCACGGCGGCGTCGCTCCAGACGCCTTCCGAAGGAACCCCGTCGATTTTGGGTCCCCTTCGTGTGCCAAGCCAAGGGATAACCACGCGACGAGCTTCCGGCGCCCAGAGCAATGTCTGGGCCCTTTCCTTGGTGTGCAGCTTGGCGAAGGCCGGTCCTGCCGTCGCGGGCCGCTCGTGCTGAAAACCACGGATCGGTTCTAGCCAACCTGACTGTTGCATACTGTCTCGCAGGTAACTGACCTCCGCAGCGAAGAGGCTGAGTCGATCCCTCTGCGTTTGCGTAGCTGCGTGACGCGCCGCCTGAGCGATTCCAGTTTCGATTGCGGTAATGCGCGGTAGATAGATCGACTCCACCAATGCCGGCGTCAGCTCCGTGAGTGAGCTCGAGTGACTGACGATGAAGGCACGCATCGCGTCTTCAATATCGTGGAGTATGCGAGCAACGGCGTGGTAGCCAGGACCATAAGCGCGTGAGAGCCATTCATTCTCAATCTCATGCACATTTGCATCGGGATTCCACAGCAGGCGCGCCGCGACGTAGTTGTGCAAGGCCCCAGTGCCCCAACTGTCGATGCCGTATAAGTAGACATATTTCGTTCCAGCATTCGCATTCGTACTTAGCGCAAAGTGAAGGATCGAGAGCCCAGGCGGGAGGGGGGCACCGGTCGTGTTACGCATGCGTGTGGGCAAATCGTAGTAGCCTCGCGCTTGCGTTACATGGCCCCATGCATCCA
>JBBSJC010000824.1:0-2347 GCA_038257655.1 Polyangiales bacterium
CACAAAGCCGCCGGCGCTGCCCAGGGCCCGACCGAGCCCGCAGGAGATCACATCGACGTCAGCAGGGCGGACTCCGTCATGCTCAGTTAGTCCCCGCCCACTGCACCCAAGCACGCCGAACGAGGCGCTCTCGTCAACGAGCAAGAACACCTGGTGACGCTGCTTGATCTCCACGAGGCGTGGTAGGTCAGCAATCGCTCCCGTTCTCTCTGCGATCGCTTCAACCGCGATCAGCACTCGCCGGTAGCGCCTGCGGACTTGCGTCAGTAGCTCGTCCATACGAGCTAGGTCCCCTTCGGGGATGACCAGGACTTCGGCTCCACAGGCCAGCGCTCCGTCGCTGATGCCACCGCAGGCGTTCTCGAATACGAGCACCAGGCCTTCGGCGCCCGCAAGCGTGCCCATCACGTTCGCGTTCGGCGCGTGCGCGCTCACGAACAGCACCGTGTCTTCGACTCCCAGAAAGCCAGCGAGGTCTGCAGCTTGCGGCGTTACGGCTTTCCATACTCGACTCATCGCGCACCTCTTGCAGCTCGAACGGCCGCGCCATCGGGACAGAACCCGCGTGCGCGCTCTGCAGCCCAACCGCTTGCTTTACGTGTCGACCCGGGCCTTGCTGGGGCAGCAGGTTCGATCACCGCTTGCTAAGTGCGGCGAGCACCGGCGTTCTGTCAGATCTATTTTCGGCTCTGAGCTGTGTGGCCCGGCCAAACCGCCTAATTGTGCGGCAACGCACAAAATTCCGGTGCGCCACCTGAAGGGTCAGGCGAGCCCAGCGGGTGCGATCCCCTCGCCCGAAGCAAGTCTCAAGTCCAGACCGACCTGTACGGCGCTGCTACGGGCGCTACCGGCGCTACCGCGACGAGGCTCGCCCGTGCAGAGGGGTGGGGCTCTGCATTCGCGTCGCAGAACTCTGTCGCGCTTAAACCGTTGCCCGCCACGCCACTACATCCGGACCACCGGGGTAACTTCGCTCCCGCACCATGTGAAACACGCGGCTCGCGCCCATTCAGGCCGCACGCGCGCAGCTCGTCGCTGCCGTCAACGCACACATCCAGGTCTTTGCATGGGCCGTACTCTGGCCAATTGCCCGCAGTGCAAGCGCGCTGCTGATTGCCTCGCAAGTTGTAACCGCATGCTCTGGCCGACAGCAGGCCGTCTTTGCACTCATCGAAATCGACGCACTTCGTCCAATCAGACCATGCCCCGAGAGCGCACAGCCTTAGCTGCTCACCGCGCCGATTCACGCCACAAGCACGGGCTTCTTTCATGTCGTCTGGGCAGAGGTCTGGGTCCTGGCACTCGCTATACGGCCGCCAAAGAGCCAGGCTTTTCGGGGCCTAACTCGCATGCCGCAAGGCCGAGTAAGCTTAACAAGCACACTGCCCATACACAACGATCGCTAAGATTCATAATCTTTTGCTTCCCAAGCTTCTGGTTCCGCGCTTCTCGTTCCGCGCGTTGCAAGAGCTCGCGCACTTGAGTCTGCATCGTAGGTGTCAGCGGTTTCACGCCGGAAGCGAGGGCATCACGCATGTAGCGCTAGCACTGACCAGGGCCAACCACGCGGGGATAGCGACTTAGTTCAGACATCCACCTGTCTACGTGTAACATTCCACCGCGGACGGAACCGTCCCCTGCATTGTAGTAGGTCAGTGGCGCTGCGGTAAACACACGTTGGGCGTGAACCCCGTTGCGCAAGGAGGAGGAACGAGAGCGCCGGCAAAAGCATCCCAAGACTGGACAAGCAAGCTCGGTGTACGTCATTGGCGAGAGCTTCAGGGCGCTTCAATCCACGTCGTACTGCCCCGTTCACTGTGCAGCCGGCGAACCTTCCACTTCGTCGCTCCGATCAGCCTGCGCAATCGCCTGGGCAAAGTTGATCGTTCTCGCCCGGATCGCAGAAGAAGTCACCGCATATACGGCAGCCGACAGGCAGGGGACCGCGGGGCATTTCTAAGGTCCAGGACAGACCATCCCATGACCAGGGACCGAGGGACCCGTCACGGGTTCCTCCAAACAGGTAGGTCTTCTTTCGAGCCGAATCATAGATACTGGGTTGGGTGCCTGCGGCGGGGATCGCACCCTGGGGGATTTTCTCTGTCCAAGAGTTGCCATCCCATTCCCAAGTATCACTCAATTGGGGGAATAAGTCGCAGCCGGGGTTAGACGGCGGGCATTCGAGCGTACACCTCCCACGGGCGGTTCGCTCCTGAGTGTTTTGCATGCGCTAGATCGGGTGCATGAAGCAAATCGGTGTGGAGATCCGGCGGCGTAACCGCGCGGAGTGGATCGAGATGGTAGGTCGCTATCAGGCGAGTGGGCTGGACCGCGTGTCGTTCTGCGC
>JBBSJC010000825.1:0-2333 GCA_038257655.1 Polyangiales bacterium
ACTGATCCGGATCGGCGTCGAGGCGCCCCGTCGTCGGTGATGAAAATTCGCAAGGATACTCCCCGTATCTGGAGAATTTTCAGCGCTGACGACGGGGATGCACCGGCGTTGAAACGGGTCAGTTATTGGCGCGCGATGCCTTAGACGCTGGCCGGCCCGGCGCGCTTCGGATGCCGGCCAGTTTGCTCTCCCGGGTGAAGCCTCGCTAAAGTCCGGCTCGTATGAACATTGCGCTCAGGCTTGGGGCCTTACTTTGCTGTTTCAACCTGCTCGCGTGCGTACCGCGCGGTGACCCCGCTGTGGGTGAGGGCTTCACCGACAATTTCGATCGCAAGGAGCTCGGGCCCCTGTGGCGCAACACCGGCGGCTCCTACACGTTGGTCGACGGAAAGCTCAGGATTCGTGGGGCACGCAACAAGCCGCTCTGGTTGCGCCGCACCCTGCCGCGCGACGTACGGATCGAGGTCGACGTACGCAGCGAGAGTCCCGAGGGGGATATCAAATTCGAGTTGTTCGGCGACGGGGTCTCCAAAGCAACCGAAGCCAGCTATACGGCAACCAGCTACGTGGTGATCTTCGGTGGGTGGGACAACACCAAGAACGTGCTCGCTCGCATGGACGAGCACGGGGCCGACCGCGTCGTAGGGCCGCCACGGAAGGTGGAGCGCGGGCATACCTATCGGGTGAAGATCGAACGCAAGGGGGATACCATTAGTGCGTGGGCCGACGATGTGCTGCTCGCGAAGATGGTGGACCCGAATCCGCTGTACGGCCCGGGCCATGATCACTTCGCGTTCAACAACTGGCAGTCGGAGCTGTGGTTCGACAACCTGAAAATCACTCCGCTATAGATGGAAGCCAAAGAGTTCGAAGAGCTGCTGAGTGACGTGGAAACGCGTATGGACCGCCTGCGCGCGCTCTACGAGAACTGGTTTCGCGGCTACGAAAAACTCGAGCCGATGACGGCGCGCAAGGACGTGGAGCGCCGCGTTTATCAGCTGCGCAAGGACCTGCCGCGTAACACCGGCCTGCGCTTTCGCTACAACACGTTGTTCCAGCGCTACACAACGATGACGACCTACTGGGCTCGCACCGCGAAGCAGATCGAGGAGGGCACCTATCGGCTGCAGTTGCAGCGTCTACGCCGTAAGAACGAGCGGCAGAACGAACGCCAGAAGGAGCGAGCCGCCGCACGGCCGCGGGAGAAGGGCGACAGCGATCGGCCGGCTCCCCATCAGGGCTATGAGCTCAACCTCGACGAGCAGCTCGACGTAAGAGACCTGCTCGATGATTCCGAGCTCGATGCGGTGGCGCGCGCCATGGATGAGCCGGGCCCCAACAGCGTGGCTCCGTTTGCCGCACCGCAGCGGGCTGCGCCAGCGATGACCTTCGCAAAGCCAGTCGAGCGCGCGCGTGCTGGGGGCCCCAACGGGATGGCGCGGGCGATGTCAGAGTCGAGCTCTTACTCAGAGCCACCCCCGGCCGACGACTTCGCAGACCCGCCGACGGCGCAGGCCTCGCTACCGAATGCGCAGGCGAAAGCGCCGCACGCGAGAGCGCCATCGGCTTCGTTACCCAAGCCGCACGCGCCATCGGCTTCGCTACCCAAGCCTCCTTCGGCTTCGTTGCCGAAGCCACCGCCGTTGCCGCCCATGCCCTCAAGCCCGCGCGCGCCTCTCGGGAATGCCGGGAATGCGGGCATGCCGCGTTCTCTTCCAGTCGGCGGCATGCCACGAGTGCCAGCACCCCCCACGCCTTCAGCGGCCAGTCCATCTAGCGCCTCAGGCGAGCGGTCCGAAGCGTTGGGCGAGCAGCGCATGAAGAGTCTGTACGATGAGTACACAAGTGCGCGGCGCAAGAACAACGAGGGCGAGGTTCGCTACGACGCGCTCGTGAGCAGCATCCAAAAAATGCTGCCTGAGCTACAGAAGAAGCACGCAGGCAAGCAGATCGATTTCGAAATCGTGCTCAAAGATGGCCGCGTCGGTCTCAGGCCGAAAGCCAAGTGAGCGCTCCGTAAACACTCAGGTAGAGGGCAGCGGCACGGCTTCGGACTTGGCGCGCGCGATGAACAGCAGATACTCCATGCGTTCGAGCAAGGCGCCCAGGGTCTTACGGTCCAGTGCGCTGACTGCGATGCCCTCGCGCTCCTTGGCGCGCTCCTCGGCTTCGCCGGGCGGCAGGCAGTCGGCCTTGTTGTAGACGGCGAGCCTTGGCACATGGCTCAGCTCTAGCTCGTCAAGCAAGTTGTCGGTGGTCGCGATCTGAGCTTCTAGGTTCGGATCGGCGGAGTCGAGCACGTGCAGCAACAGGTCGGCATCCTGGGCTTCTTC
>JBBSJC010000826.1:0-2328 GCA_038257655.1 Polyangiales bacterium
ATGTCGATCTGAACGTAAGGTGCGGAAGCGGCGAAATCCCAGAACGAGAGCGCGCCGTGCTTATGCAAGAGCTCGGCTATCGCCCCCGTGTCCGTGGCGATGCCTGTCACATTCGAAGCCGCCGAAAAACTGCCGATTTTGAGCGTGCGTTCGCGATAACGCTCAAGCTGTTGCTGCAGGTGCTGCATGCACACGTGACCGTCGGAGTCTTCGTCGATCACGACCACATCCGCTATCGACTCGCGCCAAGGCAGCTCGTTCGAGTGATGTTCGTAGGGCCCGATGAACACCACCGGCCGCTCCGCATCGGGAATGTGGCGGGACAAACCGTAGCGCTCGTCAAGGTCACTCGGCAGACGCAGGTTGAGCACTTCGATAAGCTTGTTGATCGCAGCGGTCGCGCCCGATCCGCAGAAGATCACGCAATCGCTATCGTCGCCGCCCACCGCATCACGAATCAGGCGCCGAGCATCTTCGCGCAGGCGGGTCGTCGCCAACCCGGTCAGCGACGCCTCGGTATGGGTGTTTGCGTAACGCGGCATGACTTCGGCGCGGATGAAATCTTCGATAAACGACAGCGACCGACCGGATGCCGTGTAGTCGGCATAGGTGATGCGACGCGGACCGAAAGGGCCGTGCAAGACCTCATCGTCTCCGATGATCGAAGCGGCGATGGTGTCGACAAGACGCTGGGATTTTGCTTGCACGACGTACCTGCGATCACTCTGGCATCTTTGTTCGCTAAAACCGCGTGCGCTCGATCACGCCGTGCGCGCCGCTTTTAGAAGCCGATCCGCGCGCTTGCGCACGCCAGAGGTGGGGTGCATTTCAAGAACAGGGTAGGATGCGGGAGCCATGACAAATCCCCGTGCCGCAATCCTGGATTCCATCCTGCAAGCCGTGGGCGATACGCCGCTCGTGCGCCTCTCCAATATCGGCCGCGAGTTGCCCTGCGAGCTGCTCGGCAAGTGCGAGTTCATGAACCCCGGCGGCTCCGTCAAGGACCGCATCGGCGTGCGCATGTTGCTCGATGCCGAGCGCGAAGGACGCATCAAGCCGGGCGACACGCTGATCGAGCCCACGTCTGGTAACACCGGCATCGGTTTGGCCCTGGCGGCGGCGGTGCGCGGGTATCGCGTGATCATCACGATGCCGGAGAAGATGAGCCAGGAAAAGCAGGTGGTGCTCGAGGCCTTGGGCGCCGAGATCATCCGCACACCGACCGAGGCCGCCTGGGATGCACCGGAGAGCCACATCGGCGTTGCCCGCAGGCTCAAGGAAGTCATCCCGCGCTCGCATATTCTCGATCAGTATTCTAACCCGTCCAACCCCTTGGCCCACGAAGAAGGCACAGCCCACGAGATTCTCGCCCAGTGCGACGGTAAGCTCGATGCGGTCGTGATGACCGCGGGCACGGGCGGTACGATCACTGGCGTGGCGCGCGCGATCAAGCGTGCGCTGCCCAACGCGCAGATCATCGGCGTCGATCCCGAGGGCTCGATCCTGGCCGGGCCGGGCGAGATCAAAAGCTACAAAGTCGAGGGCATCGGCTACGACTTCATCCCCGATGTGCTCGATCGCAACCTGGTCGATCGTTGGGTCAAGTCGAACGACCGCGATTCGTTCCGCGTGGCGCGCAAGCTCATTCGTCAAGAAGGTTTACTTGTAGGCGGGTCGAGTGGCGCGGCTGTATGGGCCGCGCTGCAGGTGTGCGCCACGATGCAGCCCGGTCAGCGCGTGGTCGTGATCCTGCCCGATTCGATCCGCAACTACCTTTCCAAGTTCGTCAGCGACGCTTGGATGCGTCAGGCCGGGTTCGTGCAGTCGGACTGGGAGATGGGTACCATGGCGGACCTACTGCGCAGCCTGGGCACACGCGAGCTGATCACACTCGAAGTCGACGCACCCGTGCGCAATGCGGCCGATCTGTTCAAGGCCCACGGCATCTCCCAGATCCCGGTCGTAGACGGCGGGCGGCTTGCGGGCATCCTGACCGAGCTTGACGTGATGCAGCAGCTGGTCTCAGGGCGCATCAGCGAGACGACCACAGTGGCCGAAGCCATGGTGCGCCGGGTTGCAACGGTCGCGATCCATGAGCCGGCCGGAGAGCTGCTGCAAATCTTCGAGCGCGGCGATGTGGCGATCGTGGTCGATCAAGACAAGAAGCTGCTTGGCTTGATCACCAAAATGGACTTGATCGAGATCCTGGCGGGCCGTCGTGCGGCTCCCCACTCGAAGCGCCCCGGGGCCTAAGCGCCCGGCACAAAAGAATCAGGTCGGATCGGCGTCGAGGCGCCCCGTCGGCGGTGATGAAAATTCGCAAGGATA
>JBBSJC010000827.1:0-2294 GCA_038257655.1 Polyangiales bacterium
GCACGGGCCCTTAGCGACCGCCGCAAAACAATCAGATCGCCTCGACGCCGACGCATCCCCGCCTCGACGCCGATCCGACCTGATTGTTTCGCGGCGGTCGCTTAGTCGCGCAGGTGTGCAAGCACGCGAGTCGCTGTGGCGTCAGGGGCCTCCGCTGACACGTCGTGACCTGCGCCTGCGATGACGTCGAATCTGGCGTCAGGGATACGGCCCAACAACTCCCGCTGCGACTGCAGTGTCAGGAACGGATCGTGTGCGCCCACCAGTACCAACGTGGCGGCCGCGATCTTCGGCAACTGCGCGCGAACATCGTGACGGGCTGCGGCCGCGAGCAGCGTCAACAGACCACGGTGCGTGGCCGGCTGGGAACGTGCGCGCGCCTGAATACGCTCCACTTCGTCGGGCTGCCGTGCGCGGAACTCGCGGGATAAGATGCGCACGGCCATACACGCTTCGGTTTCGCGGGGGCTGCGCAGCATGCACTTGGCGATCGATATGCCGCGATCCAGCGCCTGCTTACGCACCTCGACCCCCATGGGTAACGTTGAGGCTAAGGTCAATCGGGCCACCCTTTCCGGCGCGTCGACGCAGAGCCAACTTGCGACCATGCCCCCCAGCGAGATGCCGTAGACGTGCACGCAGGGCAGACCAAGGTGGTCGAGCAAGGCTTTTGCATCGCGCGCCATGCTGCGGGTGGTCGTAAGCCAAGGAGCCGCGCTCGAGCCTCCCGCGGCACCACGCGGGTCAAAGACGATGACCCGCACCTGCTCCGCCAGTACGTCTGCAAAGCGCGCCCAAGCTGCCATCGACCCGCCTACGGGCCGTAACAGTAAGAGTGGCACTCCCGCCCCTCGGTCCAGGTAGGCGAGGTAACCACCGTCCGGCAGGGACGCGATACTCATGTTCCCTCCGACAGCGCGTCGAGTGCGCCCTGCATGCGCTCGCGAATGCTCTCTTGAGCGGCGCTCGGGTCTTCGTGGGGAGCCACATGGATAGGAGGCAACACGCGCAAGCGCACGCGAAAGGGTAAGGGCAGATAGGGCAACCACGGACCGACGGCGAGACCCCAGGGCAGCGCCAGCGCAAGCGGGAAGCGTTCGAGTCGACCCCACCGTCGAAGCCTGAGCGCCTGAGCTATCCACGCACCTTCGTCGAAAATGTATGCAGAGCGGTGGGCGCCCTGCACCACGATCGGTACGATCGGTACGCCCGTGCGTTGTGCGACACGCACGAAGCCTGTGCGCTGACCGAGCACGATGCGATTGCGATGGCGAAAGTGACGGTAAGCCTCCAGATCACCGCCCGGGTACACCAGCGCCTGGCCTCCGGCCTGGAGTACCCGCCGAGCATTCTCGGGACAGGCCCGCAGCGCTCCACAGCGCTGCAGCACGCGCCCCAAGACCGGGAACTGACGCATCGCGAAGTCGTGTGCCAGCGCATAAAGCGGTGCCTCGGCTCCGAGCACGTCGAGCAGTGTTACCATGGTGCACAACAGATCCGGGCCGCTGATTCCGCCGTTGTGATTGGAGACGAACAGCGCTGGCGATCGTGGAATGTGCTCGAGCCCCGCGCGATCCAGGCGTAGGTAGCGCTGATTGAAGGCTCGCGCGGCCGGCAACAACGTGCGGATGAAGGGTACGTCACGTCCGTCGAGGCGGTCAGGATCGAAAGGCACGCCAGACCCAGACCGCTGCTCTAAGGCGTAATGGTATTGAGCGGATTGCGCGAGCGGTCTCGACGTGATGACGTTCGGGATCACGGGGCACGCGGAAGGGGTTCAGCCTCGACGATCGCGGCGGCGAGCAGCGGCTGATCACGGCTCGGCCGGTAGCGCTGTGCGCGTTCCCGCGAGTTGCGATCATCCCTTGCTCTCATACTTGCCGAGGGCTTGCTCGTTTTCGAAGTAGAACACCTTACCGGAAGGATCGCGGGCCATCACTGCCGTGGCCTTATCGACGGGACGTTGTGAGCTCGGATCGACTGCATTTCGAACGTCGGCATTGTTCTTCAGCTTGGCTTCGCACATCTGGCAGCAACCAAAGTATGTCTTGTCACCCACCACCACTGGGATTTGCGGGCTGCCCATATACTGATCGTTGACCATGCACACCGTGCTCGGGTCAGTGACGCGCGTGAGCGTCCGCGTCTGCTCCTCGGCTGAGGTAGTTTGCGCCGGCGCGTTCACGGCCGGTCGAGTGGCGGCCTGAGGGCGAACGCTTGAGCTGGGAGCGACCGCGCTAGGGCTCGCTTCCAACTCGGACTGGACCGGCGCAGCGCTGGAACAGGCGCAGAAA
>JBBSJC010000828.1:0-2249 GCA_038257655.1 Polyangiales bacterium
ACAACACGAAACGGTGAGGTCGATACGAGCGCACCTTTTCTGGTAGATCCTCGAGGGTAACCTGATCGAAGCGCGCGAGCGTGATCACGCGTTCCATGCAGTTTTCGAGCTCGCGCACGTTGCCCGGCCATTCGTAGGACAGGAGCTTCTCGGCTATCTGTGGTGACAGGCTGAGTGGCGTCGTACGGTCTGCGCGTTGCTGGGAGGATTTGTTCAAGAAGTGGGTTGCAAGCTTGAGGATGTCGCCGCTGCGATCGCGCAGCGCTGGTACCTCGATGCGCACTACGTTGATGCGATAGTACAAGTCCTGGCGGAATCGCTGCTCGAGGATATCCGCCTCGAGATCGCGATGGGTCGCAGCCAGGATGCGCACGTCAAAGGGCACCTCCTGATTGGAGCCGATAGGCCTTACTGTTCGCTCCTGCAGGGCGCGCAATAGCTTGGCCTGCATATCGAGTGGCATGTCGCCGATTTCATCGAGAAAGAGCGTGCCGCCGGTCGCCTCGACAAAGAGGCCCGCGCGCTGGGTCTTGGCATCGGTAAACGCACCACGGGCATGACCGAACAACTCGCTTTCGAGCAAGTTCGCCGGAACCGCCGCGCAGTTGATAGCTACGAAGGGGCCATTTTTGCGCCCGCTTGCAGCGTGGATAGCGTGCGCGACGAGCTCCTTGCCCGTGCCGGTTTCGCCCTGGATCAAGACCGAGGCGTCGCTGTCTGCCACGCGACCGATCAGATCGTAGACGCGCTTCATCGGAACGCTGTCGCCGATTAGCGAGCCCGCACCTTCTTGGCGCTCGCTCGCCTGCTCGCGCAGCTGCTTCACTTCCGAGGTGAGGCGCGCGTGCTGGGCTGCGCGCACGACACTCAGGCCCAGAAGCTTCGAGTCGAGGGGCTTCATCAGATAGTCATAGGCGCCCACGCGCATGGCGCTGATCGCGGTCTCAAGACTCGCATGTCCGGTGATGACGATGACCGGCACATGGGGCGCACTACCCACAAGACGCTCGCACAGCGCGAGACCCGACATCTCGGCCATCTCAACGTCGCTGAGGATCGCGCAAAACGACTCCTGCTCGACGAGCTGCAAGGCTTCGTTGGGGGATGTGGTGCTCTGCACCGCGTACCCTAGCCGCTCAAGCATGCGCTCGATCAGGCCACATTGATCTGCGTCGTCATCTACGATTAGAACTTTATCGAGCATTTGTACCCCGTGAATGGGGGCGGCCACTGCACGCGCTGTGCCGCTGAAAAATCCTATGATTTCCGTGACCGCGCGCACGACCGCCTCGCGGTTTGAGGCAAAAAGTGCCACTGTGGGGCAATTTTGACTATGTCCAAGATGTCCATCACGGCCCCCTGCTCCGGATTGCAGAGCAATCGCTGGGACGTGCTGCGCCTGGGCTACACGGCACGATGGGGATCGCAGCAGCGCAGGGTGAGGGCACCCCTAGGTGCGCACGTGCTGCGCTAGTGCTGCGAAGGAGCTCTTCGATGACGCCGTCGTACCCACGTGCCGCAGGAATCGTTTCCCAATCACGCCCGCCCGCGGCAGGCAGGAGTCAGATGTTGACGGATCTCTATCAGACGGCCGACGGACGTTGGCAGGCGTTGATCGCGCGGGAGCGGGCTGCCGATCGTCATTTCGTGTACGCGGTGACGACTACGGGCGTGTACTGCCGTCCCACCTGCGCAGCGCGCAGGCCGTTGCGCAAAAACGTGCAGTTCTTTGCGAGCAACGCCGACGCCGCCGAGGCCGGTTTTCGCGCGTGCCTGCGCTGTCGACCCACAGGAGTTGACGTCCGTGAGAGCCAGGCAACGCTGGTGGTTAGCGCCTGTCGTCTGCTGGAGAGCGAGGGAGCACCAAAAGAGAGTCGAAAGCTTGCTGCCGCCCTCGGGTTGAGCCCTTACCATTTCCAGCGCGTGTTCAAGCGTCATACGGGGGTGACGCCCCAGGAGTACCGGCGACGCCTGCTGGCTGAACGTGCCAAGAACGAGCTTGGCGACTCGGAATCGGTCGTCGAGGCCATTTACGCTGCGGGTTATGGCTCGCATAGCCGTTTCTACGCGGGTGCGGCGCAAGAGCTGGGTATGTCTCCAGCGGCTGCGCGCGCGGGCGCTACGGGCCAAGAGCTTTCGTATGCGATCTGCGAATGCTCGCTCGGTCGCCTGATTGTGGCCTGGACGCAACAGGGCGTGTGCGAGCTGCATCTCGGCGACAGTGCACGCGAGCTTACAGCTTCCCTCAA
>JBBSJC010000829.1:0-2221 GCA_038257655.1 Polyangiales bacterium
AGGTCGGATCGGCGTCGAGGCGCCCCGCCTGCAAGGCGCGAAACCGCCGGAATACTGCCTGTATTTCAAGGTTTCGCAACGCCGCAGGCGGGGATGCGTCGGCGTCGAGGCGATCTGATTGTTTTGCGGCGGTCGCTTAGCGCGCTGCTGGGGCACTGCCCAAGGATTTTGCTACACGCACCTTACTTTGTGCTGATAGCGCCTCAACGGCCCTTGAGGTGCTCGCCCGGCGTTTTACCGGTCCAGCGGCGAAACGCGCGGTGAAAGGCCGTGGCATCGGAGAAGCCCAAACGCAGTGCCACTTGCTCGATCGTCGCCCCAGGTGATGACAACAGCTCCAGTGAAAGCTCGCGGCGCAGGCTGTCGAGAATCTCTTTCAGACTCGTGTGTCGATCCGACAGGCGGCGCCTGAGGGTTCGCTCGCTCATCTTTAGCTGCTCGGCCACGCGCTCGGTGGTGGGGCTGCCGTGCTCAAGCTCGCTGCGCAATAGCTCGCGTACCCGTTCGTGCAGCGGCAGCGCCTCGCGCAAACTGGTGGCAAGGAGCTTACTAGCTTGAGCATCGAGCGCGGGCAGAAGCTCCGGGTCGGCTGCGCGCAATGGGATGTCGAGGGCGACCTTGGGAAAGACGATAGCGTCGCAGTCGCTGTCGAACACGATTGTACCGCGCAACACGCGCTTGTGGGCGGTGGTGTCGAGGGGCTGCGGATGTCGGAATCTCGTCTCGACCGGAAAGTCGAATCCGACCCACTGCCGCGCTGCGATCACCCCCACGCCAACGATGTATTCGGCGAGCACAGGCGGCAGCCGGGATCCGTCACGCGAACAAAAGGTCATCTTGGCTAGGTGATCCTCGATCTCGAGCTTGAGCTGCAAGCCCTCGTCGACGAGTCGAACGTAACGAGAGACGCGGCTTAACGCTGCCGCCACCGTGGGGCTCGTGACGCCTGCGTAGTCGAACACGTTGGCGCCCGGCTGATAGAGCTCGGCGGCGGCCAATCCAAACGCAGGATCGTGGGTGGCCATGGCGGCTGCTTCGAGCAGTCGAATCGCTGCGCTGCGAGGTAACTTGCTGCTCGGAACGTCGACTTCGTAGGCAGTCAGACCGGCTTGCTCGAGCACATGCTCAATGGAGATGTTACGCGCCCGCAGCGCGCCAACGACTGGCTTGAGCAGCCACGCTGAAACCATGGGTGCGCGATCATCGACTTCCATCAGGATTGCGCTGCCTTGCTGCGGTGAGCGTCGGGTGTGGTCGTAGGTGCGGGTAAGGTAATGCGGCGAGCAACGCCACGATGATCATCCAGAGCGCCGCTTCTTGCACGACGTCTGCGGTAATGAACGGGCCCGCATCGGGGCTAGCAAAAGAAAAAGCGCTCATGAAGGCTATCACAAGACCCAGGCGCGCGCGGCCCAGCGTCTCGAGCAACGGACGCACTTCGAAGAGCGAAGGACCCGCCGTGCGCAGCGCGAGCATGAAGCCCAGGGCAGGCGGCAACACATACTTGGCAAGGGTGTAGAGCGCATGGGGGGCCCAGGTGCGCGTGACCGGCACATCGGCGGGCAGCCAGGCAAAGAAGAAGTTGAAGGTCACGCCCGTGATGCGACTCCCCATGGAGGCCCAAAACGTGATGCAGACCAGGGAGAGTAAGGTCAGCGCGCGGAGCAACGGCGGATGATCCCGGAACACGCGGGGCAGGGCGGACCACAACAGCAACGCGGCCGCCGTCGGAGCGAGGGCTATCGCATCGCCTTCGGCGAAAAACCACAGGGCCGGGATCGAGCAGGCGAGTGCCCAGGCGCTGAGAACGGGCTTGCGTAGCGCGATCAAACACAGGGGGGCAGCCAGGGCGCAGGGGATGGCGAATAGCCATGCCGGCACCGAGCCACGTAGCGTCGCTAAAATCATGCCCACGCCGAGCGCAGGGATCGTTCGGCGCGACCAAAATTCGGGATGGGCGGGAACCATCAGCGCGGCAAACGTCAAGAGCACGCATGCAAGCAGCGCGTACTCGGGGATCCATTCGCTATAGACCGGAAACCAGCGCAGGGAAAAGTTGCGTACTGCGGGGTTGTAGATCGTGTACAGCGGAAGCCACAAAGCTGCGATCCAAGCGGCCTGCGCGTGCTGCCCTTCGCGAAATGCGCGCCACGCCGCGAGCACGATGCCTGCGCCAAGCCAGGTCATGATCGCGAATGCTCCGCCATATTTGTAGACGGTC
>JBBSJC010000830.1:0-2209 GCA_038257655.1 Polyangiales bacterium
ACGCACTGCTTTGATAACAACACCTGCGGCACCATGTACTCCTGGTACTTTCCGCGCGACAGTGGCATCGGCGGCCACCGACATGATTGGGAACAAGTGGTGATCTGGACCCAGGGCACGAACGGAGCCAGCGCGCGCTTTCTGGCCGCCGCGTACTCAGAACACGGCAAGTATCGAATCGAGAGGGCTGGCCAAGACGTGAACTTCCACGATCGGACCCATCTCAAGGTGAAGTACAAGCGGGGGATTACGAACCATCAGCTTCATCCAACTAAACACAAGGGCGGAACCCAGCCTGCTGTGAGCTGGGGCTACCTGCCGGAAAAGGCACGTGCCGCGTTGAACAACACAAACTTCGAGAGCGCGAACTGTGCCTTCAACGACGCTCGCTTCGTCGCTGAGCTCCAGAAGAAGGCGAAGTTCTGGTAGTCCCCCGCCACGAGGAAACCGCCCTTTTGCGCGCTAACGGAGGACAAGATCCGGCCACCAACGTGGTAGCGTGGCGCCATGATCGGACTGGAGAGACCGAACCCGCAGAACGGCGAAGTCCCGAATGAACCGACCGACCGCCCTTTAGGATTGGTCGTATTAGTATCCGCGGATACCGGGTGGGTGTTGCGCAGGCGTGCAGAGGCGGTGTCGCTCGGCTTACGCTGTGCGTGGCGGCCCTTGGGCGAGCCGGTAGCGGTGATGCGCGACGCGAGCTTAGTGTGGCTCGATTTGCGCACGCCCGGTGCCCTTGATGGCCTTCCGGGCCTGCGCGCGCATAGCGATGCGGACATCTTGTGCTTCCTCCCAGTACACGATCCCGTACGCGCGTTAGAAGCGATGCAGCGGGGGGCACATCGCGTGTTCGATCTCCATTGCGAATGGAGCTCCATGGCGCCCGTGGTGATGACGCTCTTGCAAGCGCGTAACGACAAGCCAGAGCGTCGGATCGGACGCATCGTCGTCGACGAAAGGGCCGCTCGCGTGTGGGTCGATGAAAGGCAGCTTACGCTTACACCGGCTGAGTTTCATTTGCTCGAGGTATTGTCGCGGCGGCCAGGAGCGGTCGTTACGGCAGAGCAACTCGCACGCGAGGCGCTCGCGGTTTCGGATGCAGGCAGTCGCGCCTTGAGCGTGCATATGTGCAACCTCCGGCGAAAGCTCGGCGCAGCGGCCGATCATCTCAAGACCGTGCGTGGCGAAGGGTACTTGGTCGAGGCGCCATCGGCCGCAAACAGCAAGGGTCCGAGCCGGTCGATGATCGAGGGCGTTCTCAACGCGCTTGGGACGAGCTTTGATGCCGCACATCTCGCGCTAGCACCGCTGCACGCTCTGCTCGGTATGCGCCGCAGTCTGATGGTTTCGGCGCTTGTGGAGACGGCAAGTAAGATTACCCCGCAACAGCTAAATCAGGCGCGGGCGCTGCTTGATAGGCTTTCGACTGTGAAGCACGCACCCGAGCTGTTCTCCGATACCGAGCTCGACCTCTTCGCCTTTTTGGCTGGGATCGTCAGTCGTCCGATGCTTGTTCGCCTCGTCGAAGAGACCGCACGCGAGGCGGCACGATCCCCGTGGTATCGGGAGGTTATCGGCCGCAACGCCGAACTCGCGCACTTGACCTATGAGCAGCTCTACGAGTTGGTTTCGAACAAAGAAGCACATTTGCGCGACCGTGCTGAAAGCCCGCTGCTAAGTCTGGACACGGCAATCGTGGAAACACGTCCGCACCACGGCGTGGCGGCGCATGCCGAACGCCACGCCTAGAGCACCGGGTAGCTCGGGTCTGCCATGTGGTAGACCGCTAGAGCACCGATGCCGAACGCCGCGTCGACGCGGTCACTCCTTACCGTCGCGGAGTCGCAACTCAATCGGCCGCGACGAGCGGTTTGGCTCGTGGCAGCTGGACGGTGAAAACGCACCCTTTGCCGGGCAGGTTGCGCACGCTCAGAGTGCCGCCGATCGCCTCGACGCCTTTCAAGCAGATCGTAAGCCCGAGCCCGAGCCCACTGCGGTCTGAGCCCTGTTGGGCGAATGGCTTGAACAGCTCCTCAGCCTTGCCTTCAGGGAGGCCCCCGCACTCATCCTGAACCTCGATGCTCACATGCTCGGCAGTGGCTAATGATCGCAGCGTCACGTGGCTTCCAGCAGGAGTGTGTTTGTATGCATTCTGCACAAGGTTGGTGACGATGGAGGCGAGGATCTGACGGTCTGCCTCGACAGC
>JBBSJC010000831.1:0-2205 GCA_038257655.1 Polyangiales bacterium
CGACATCGCCATAGACGATGCAGATACGGGCATCGGCAAGCGACGCGAACGCCGTCTTGACGTTCACTTCCGTGTCGCCGCTGCCGGCATCCATCATACAGCCAGCGAACTGGTAGCGCGCCGCAAGAGCCGCCATGTGCGTCGACATCGCGCCAAAGAGGGTCGCTGCGCCCGCGCCAAGAGCATTGCGGCCCGTCAGCACCAGTGCATCGATCGCGGTCTCCGGGTTGATCGTCAGAAACGTGTTGAGCGCTGCGATGCCGAGTGCGACCTCGGTCGTGCTGTAGTGCGGCGCCGTGCTCGTGAAGCGATGGAGATCGCCCTTCTGGAAGAACACTGGGCCCGCGCCCGGCACAAACGTGAGCGTAAGGTTCGTGTTGGGAACCGCGTACGTTCCGCCCGTCGGGATGGTGAGCGCCTCGGTGAACGTGCGCTCGCCGTCCAGCGAGTAGCGAAACTCGCCTACGCCCACGGCGCCGGTGGTCATGATCTCGACCGCGGCCTCGTAGCGATCGAAAGCAGCGCCTGCGACTGTGACGGTCCCCGTGGAGGTTCCGATCGCAGTCTTGACGACCGCGCCAGCTGCGCCTGCAATGGTGCCGCTTAGGCGGCATCCGAAGACAGGGCCGCCGCCTACCACCAGCGCGTGACATAGCGCTTCAGCAAGCGGTCCCTGGCTGTACTCGGCAACGATTGCCGCGGGCGAGGAGAACGACTTGACCTCGGTGATGGACCCTTGCGAGGCGCAACCGAAGTACACAAAGACGTTTTCACCGGGAGACGCGAGGCCTAGGCCGGGATCGCGAATGGTAAAGGCCTGATTCGGGATGGGCATGGACTAGACCTTCCCTGAGGTGCCGAGGGCGGCCTGGTGCGGCGCGTAGTTACCCTTTTCGTCCGTGCTCGAAGCGGCATCGAGCGCTGCGATATAAGCCTCGCGTTCAAGGAGCAGGGGCTTGCCTTGGTGGTGCGCGTGGCCCCCCCAGTTGTGCAGCGCGGACGCGGCGCCGTGCTTCCACAGGTCTGCGCTGGGCAGCTCCCCCGTGATGGCGAACAGCGTCTCGCGCCATTCCTCGGGCGCAAGCCTTACGTGGGCTGGCCCAGGCATAGCCTCAGGCTCGGTCTCAGACTCTTGCGACGGCGCCATGGGCTCGGGCGCAACGAACTCTCGATCGAGATCGGCGGGCGCGACGAACCTGTCTTGTTCGAGCTCGGCGGGCGCAGGCGTATCGCTCGCGTCTGCGCCATAGGGCGCAGCGACGTCTTTCTTTGGCATGTAGGTGCTCCTCGCGACTCCGAGGCCGGAGCGCTGAAAATCGGAAGCCTTGCTAGACCGTCAGATTAGAGATCGACGTCTATTTCGCAGTCGTGCGTCTGAGCGGTGACCGTCGCGAGCGTCTGCAGCTTCTTGGCGACGACCAGGTCCCACTCGAACGACTGGATAATCAGGCCGATGCCGCCTAGCGCGTTGCCGAAGCGCTGGTCGTTTTCGCTGACAATCTCAAATGAGCCCGCTACGGACGCTTTTCCCAGCGCCTTATCGACTGCGTTGAGCACGTCGTGGTGCAGCGCCTCGAGCGCTTCGAACGTGCGCGTCATGATGTGGCAGCGGACCGTAAGCATCTTGGAGACAAGCGGCTCTACCCGTGGAGAGCCCGTAATCTGCGTGCCGCCCTGGCCCCTAAGGTGGGAAGTGCGCGGCCCCTCGATGCGTCCGCCGACGGGCACCCAGGCCAATCGGTGGGGCTTATCGTGTCGATCAAGCGACAAACGGTAAAGCCCCTTGGACGTCGTCAAGTCGTCGAGGTTGAGGTGAATCTCGCTGACTACGGTCTCAAAAGTCGACGCCATAACTACCCGACCTTGAAGCCGACGAGGGCATCGACACCAAGCTTGCGGCGCAGCGCAGACACCCGGCGACCGTCGCCTCCGAAGATGGCGGCGAACGCGTCTGTAGCGGCTTCGTTGAGCTGCCTCTCCCAACGCGGGGGCAAGCCCATCGAATCGTCAGGTACCATCATGCGGCGGGGCCGCGTGAGCCGTGCCGGCCCGATCGAGTCTTCTGTGAAGCGCGACCTGCTTCTGCCCGTGTCGATGTCTCGAGCGGCGGCAAGCGCTGCGTTGCGTCCGCTCATGCGTTGCCGCCCCTCAGGGGCTTGGTGGTAGACTGCGTAGTCCACCGCCGGCGCGATAATGATTTCATCG
>JBBSJC010000832.1:0-2194 GCA_038257655.1 Polyangiales bacterium
GAGAAGACATACCTCCCGCACCAATATTTCTTGGTCCTCGGTAAGTAGCCTTCGTCACCCAATGGTTCGAACCCTTCGGTGGCCTCGGTGGCTCTCAGCTTTCGGAGGAAAGTATGAACGAAACAGCAAAGAGCCCTTGGACACCGGGCCCATGAGATAGTCAGCCAAGGTGGTCTGCTGCTCGACGTGCGGACGCGCGAAGAGCATGCTGATGCCCACCTGCCAGGGTCGATCAACATTCCAGTGCAGGAGCTTGGAGCTCGACTGGCGGAGCTTTCTGACAGAAACCGCGCAACCGTCGTCTACTGTCGCAGCGGAGGGAGGAGCGCCGCTGCAACCGCGCTGCTCGTGAGCGCCAGATTTTCGCAGGTCTACGACCTCGGGGCGATGAGCAACTGGTGAGGATCCCATGAACATCACAATCGAACACTTCTTTGACCCAGCGACCTCGACCTTGACGTACTTGGTCTACGATCCGGACACGCGCGACGCAATCGTGATCGATCCCGTGCTCGACTTCGACCCGGCCTCGGGACGGACGAGCACAGAGTCTGTGGCCAAGGTGGAAGCACGGATTCGGGCGCGCGAGCTGACGCTGCACTTTTCGCTCGAGACGCACGCTCATGCTGACCACCTCTCGGGTGCCCAGTATCTGCGGCGCGTCTTTGGTGCGCAGGTGGCGATCGGCGCGCAGATCCGAGTGGTGCAACGGACTTTCAGGCCAATCTTCGATCTGGCCGCGAGCTTTGAGGCCGATGGCTCGCAGTTCGATCGCCTTCTTGTCGATGGCGAAACGCTGCGGGCCGGATCTCTATCGATCGAAGTGATCGCGACACCTGGGCATACACCGGCGTGCGTCTCGTACCGGATTGGCGACGCCGTGTTCACGGGCGACGCGCTCTTCGTGGACGACAGCGGAACAGGTCGCGCTGATTTTCCCGGCGGCGATGCGACCGCCCTCTATCACTCGGTTCACGATCGCCTCTACGCCATGCCTGGCGACACCCGGGTGTTCGTCGGTCACGACTACCAGCCGAACGGCCGCGCGCTTGCGCTGCAAACGACCATCGGCAGCGCACGCCGCAGCAACGTGCAGCTCAGAGCAGAGACGACGCTAGATGGCTATGTGAAGCAGCGAACGGATCGGGATCGCACCTTGGGTGCGCCGCGCCTTATGTTGCCAAGCATTCAAGTAAACATCGACGCCGGACGGCTGCCTAGGCCAGACAAAGACGGGCGGCGCTTCTTGCGCCTCCCTCTGAATATCGGCACGCCCACTCGGGATGATGGTTCTGTCGCGTGAACGGAACAGGGCTTGCGGGATCACACAATCGAGTTACGGTCACCCAAGGACCTGGTTATCATGAGGTGACACTCGCTACCGTCGCCGGAACAGGCGAAGCCATCGAGTCAAAGGTTTTACTCGAAACGCCACACTTGAAGCTCGCGTCGGTCATTTTGCGACAAGGCGCGACGCTCGCTGAGCACTCGGCGCCGATGCAGGTCAGCATTCAGGCGCTCGCCGGGGCCGGCAAGCTGGTCGTGCTCGCGCCGAACATGGCCCACACCGTCATCGCCGACGAAAAGACAGATTTGATTCTGCTCGTGCATCACTGGAAGGGAGGCGGCCCCGGCGGCCGGGGACCACGATGATGCGTTGGGCTCACGTCGTCCTTGTGTTGACAGTGATCACGACCTTCGCGGCGACGGAGGAGCTACGGGCCAATCCAGCGGCGAACGAGCCGACCGAGCGGGTGACCCGAGCCGTGAACGAGCTCAAGGTCACGCTCAAGAAAGAGCTCGAGCAAGCGATGGCCGCGGGCGGACCTGACAACGCAATCGCTGTTTGCCGCGAGCGAGCGCCCGCGCTGGCTCGCGAGATCGGACAGAAACACGACGTGCTCGTCGGTCGTGCGAGTCACAAGCTACGCAACTCTTACAACGCTCCGCGCTCGTCGGTTACATCGAGCCGATCGCGACGCAGGGCATGCGCCTAGCGTGTCACGGCGAACATGTTCCCGACTCGCTGCGCGCAAAAATTCAATCAGCGTACCCGCGCGACCAGGCGACCAGGCGACCGGGTTCAAGGAAGGCGACCTACGCGGGGTGTTTTGGGGAGAAGTCAAACCAAGGACCAAGGAGATCATAAAATGAAGATCGACATCGGTATCGAACCCGCCAAGGTGCCGGAAGC
>JBBSJC010000833.1:0-2183 GCA_038257655.1 Polyangiales bacterium
CCTCCGTCATGAGCTCAAAGGCCGATGCCAGCTCGCGGAACTCCCCGTGCCCTACCGCTCCTACAGGTCCGTGAAACTTACCATGGCCAATGTCGATCGCCGCCTCGGTTAGCCTACGCAAAGGCGCGATCACTGCCGTACGCAGCTGCATGGTGGACACGACCGCCACGATCACGATCAGTAAGATACCCCCAAAAGCCAGGGCAAAACCAAGTCGCGTGGTGTGCGTGGTATCGACGTGCGATTGCGCCATGCGACCTTCGAATACGCGCGCAATAACATCGGCGTCTTGCGCCGCACGCTCAGATAGTAGAGTTGCGTCGAAGTGGGCGCGTCGAACCGACGCCAAGTCTCCGCGCTCTTGAGCGGGCAAAATGCGCTCGCGAAAGATCTGATCGAGCGCCTTGCTACGAGCGATCACCCGGTCAAGACGCCACTGCGCGGAGCTTGGTGCCACGGCCTTGAGGTCTGAGGCACCCTGCTGCGCACGCGTCACCCAACTTGCATAGTGGTCAAGGTGCGAGCGGTCTCCCGCGATGATCGCGTGCGCCGCGTGCATGTACTGTTCGCGGATGGACTTGGCGAGCTCGAGGCCACCACGAATGGCGTGCTCTTCGTGCTGCATCTGCCCGACTGCCGCCGCCACATTGCTGACCAGAAACACATGACTAATGGCTTGCAGGGCTGCCAGCACCGTAACCGCACCAAAGGCAAGCGCGAGCCGCTTGCCGATGGGGAATGGTTCTGGCTTTTTCTTTGTGACCGAATCAGCCACTATGTAACCTCATTCGTTACGAAAGCGTTGTATAACTGGGAGTTGCCACATTCGTTCCGGGCGGGCGCTGCGTCATGCTCTCGAGGGTACATAACATGAGTCAGCCCTTGCCTACCGTGCTCGTCGTCGACGACCGCCCTAATATGTTGCGCTTGCTGCAGAAGGTCCTGAAGCGAGACGCGCGCGTGCTCGCCGCTCAAGGCGGGTCGGAGGCGATCCGCATGCTGGAGTCCGAAGCAATCTCGGTCGTGATCTGCGATCTCAAGATGCCGGACATCGACGGCATCGAAGTGCTCAAGGCCAGCAAAGAGCTGCGACCCGACGCTCAGTTCATCCTGATGACGGCCTACGCCTCGGTCGCAACGGCCGTGGATGCCATGCGGCTCGGTGCCTACGACTATCTGACCAAGCCCTTCGAGCCCGAGGCGGTACGGGCTGTCGTGCTGCGCGCGCTCAATCGCGCGGCAACCACACCGAGTGAAGATCCAGACGAGACCGGAACAGCAGAAAACGTGGAGGCCTTACCGGGCCTGATCGGGCGTTCGCCGGTCATGCGCGAGCTGGGCGGCTTGGTGCGTAAGATCGCTGCGAGCGAATCAACCGCATTGATCATGGGTGAGACCGGTAGTGGTAAGGAACGCATCGCGCGGGCCCTGCACAGTCTTAGCCCGCGCAGGGCCCAGCGGTTCATCGCTGTCAATGCCGCCGCCATCCCGGCGGAGCTTTTGGAGAGCGAGCTGTTCGGATATGCACGAGGCAGCTTTAGTGGTGCGACCCGCGATCGTGCCGGTCTGTTCGAAGAGGCGCACAAAGGCGTGCTGTTCCTCGACGAAATAGGCGAAATGCGCCCATCGCTGCAGGCCAAGCTCACGCGTGCCATCGAGGAGCGCGCCGTGCGCAGGTTAGGTGAGTCGCGCGAGCGCGCCGTCGACGTGCGATTGATCGCGGCCACTCACCGTGACTTGTCTGCCATGGTGAAGAGTGGCGGCTTTCGCGAGGACCTTTGGTATCGCCTCAACGTCGCCCTGATTCGAGTGCCGGCGTTGCGCGAGCGTCGCGCGGATATCGAGTTCCTTGCGACACACTTTCTCAGGGAGATCGCTGGTTCCATTCCCGATCGCAGGCTTTCGGGTTTCACGTCCGAAGCTCAGGCGGCGTTGGGGCGTTACGCCTGGCCCGGCAACGTGCGTCAGCTTCGCTCGGCAGTGGAGCGCGCATGCGTAGTCGGCACGAACGAACGCATCGACGTAGAAGATTTGCCGCCCGAGGTGATGGACACGGCGGAAACGTCAGGCCACCCCGACCTTGCCGCGTTGACCTGGCAAGAAGCCAGCGACCGAGCGCGCGACGACTCAGCGCGCCGCTACTTACTCGGGGTGCTCAAGCGACATTCGGGACGCATCGCAGC
>JBBSJC010000834.1:0-2158 GCA_038257655.1 Polyangiales bacterium
ATGTGATGATAAAAATACCACATTTCCTCGAGGTTCCGCAGGGTCCCGGGCACCTTAGCGACTGGGTAGTCTGTGGCGTTGTAGTAGATCGCAAAGTGCTTAGAGGTAACGCTGGGCAGGCCAGTTACGTCTGGATTGGTCTCGAGCTGATAGACGTCTCCCTCGATGTCACCGATGCGCACGTAATCGACGAGCAGCGTTTCTTTCGCTGCGAGCGCCGTGCTGAGCGACACGCGCAAACCGGTAAGCTTGCCGCGCAATCGTTGTTCCGCACCGACCAACAATCGATAGACATGGAACGCGCCATCATCGCTCAGCTCAGCCGCGGAGATGCGCATGCGCTTATCGTCAGAGAACTCCGCTTCGGAGTCAGTCGTGTACGAAAGCGAAAGGTCGCCTATGTAGCTGGTGGGTAGTTGAATGCGTATGTCGATCACATCGCGCAGGCCCCGATCAAGGTCGATGTCGACCAAGCCGATACGCTCGAGCGTGGGCACGCTACCCTCGCCTGTGACGCGCACCGCAGCGTCGACGAGCTGAACGGTTGCACCGCTTACTGTCCAGTCTTCTTGGTCCGCCGCGTTCCACTCGCCGAGACTCTGAGCGTCTGCAAGCACCGTCTGTTGTGGGTCCAAGACGACTGTGATTGGTTGCGCCACCGAAATCGGCGCTGGCTTCGCATCGACAGGCGCGCAGCTCACCGGTGGACCGTCTCCTCCACCCCCATCGGCATCGCCGCCAGCACTCGCGTTATCACCCCCTGAGGCGCCGTCTCCCGATGCGTTGCCATCTTCGCCTGCACGGCCGTCGCGCTCGCCCGCACTGCCTTCTTCATTGCTTACGGTTGCGCTGCAGCCCGCAGCACTCACGCCGAGGGAGAACAACAGGGCCCCTGGAACGAGCAGATTGCGACGCAAGCTGCTGCCCATCACCCATGAAATATCGCGTACTGGCACTAGACCCCCAAGATGGTTTGCTGGACCTTTTGCAATCGCTGCGCCAGCATCAAGTCTGCATCAATCCTACTTCTTTACGCCCACTTGCGGCCTGGTGTTGGATGCCGCCAACGGTTGCCAAGCCCCGCATGGGGTCAAATCGTTTTCTGCGAAAATGTGGGCGTAGCGCCTACCCTTTGCCATTCTTTTGCCCTCCCCTGCACGCGACAGCGATCGCGCGCTTGCAACGACGCGTCACTCAAGGCTGGTTGAGCGAGGTCTTGCGCACAAAGCCCCAGGGTGTCGTCCCGTTGATCTTACGCTCTGCAACTACCATCTCCTCCGGGCCGAGATGAACCACATAGAAACCCGACTTGTTGGCCGCGGTCAGCGTGTCGTCGGCCATGTAGACGTTGAACGTTTGTCCGCTCATACCAGTCGCTTTGCTGGAAACCTGGGTGAAGCCTTGGGCGTGCGAGTGGCCTACGAATATGCCGGCGACGTTATACCCAGTGATCACCTTGTAGAATTCCTCGCGCTCGCTCTCCACCCAGGCGCTTCCGCCGTTGGCGTCAAAGCCGTAGTGAAAGAAGATAACGACCGGACGTGTGCTGCCCGCGACCCGCTTTGTGAGGTCATCGGCTAAAAATGCCAAGCTTTTGCGAGGATCATTGTTGGCGGGAGCAAACGTGGAAAGGCGCCCGTCCATACCCGGATACAAGTTTAGGTGCACTAAATGCACGTCGTGAAAATCCCAGGAGTAATGGTCACCGTTGCCCTCAGAGAGGTTGATCGGGAAGTCCCGTCGCAGGTGCCGCTCATGCATGGCGGCGCGTACATCCTCGCGGCCACTGTGAAAGTCGTGGTTGCCCCAGCCTTCAAACACGGGGAAACGAATGGCACCCTGACCATTGGCGCCCCAGATCGCATCGAAGACATTCCACTGCGCCATGCGATTGTCATCGGTAAGGTCTCCAGTGATCATCACCCCGCTGGGCTTGGCGACGGTGGTCAGACCCAAGCCGTCTGGGTAGGCACTACCCGGAACCGCATGCATGGCGTCGATCATCGCCATGCTCGCCTTGGCGGCGTCGATATCGGGGCGTCCGATATGAGTATCCGAGGTCACGAAGAAGGTGACGTCGCGCAGCCTGGGATCGGGCGGTCCTGGCGGAAGTAGCCCCGCGTCGCTCCGGCCCGCGTCTGCCGCCGTGTACCCCGCA
>JBBSJC010000835.1:0-2118 GCA_038257655.1 Polyangiales bacterium
CCGCTTCTCGAAGGCGCGCGCGCCCAAGACGCCCCTGCAATCGCAAGTCCTGCTGTCCGCTACCCGTGGCTCGCTGCATCACGCAACCAGCATGACACTCCCGCTAACCAGCGGAGCGAACTGTCCGTGGGAGGTGTACGTCGCGACAGCTTCGCTGCCAGGTAACAAAGCAAGCACGGTATAGCCACCGGTGGCAGCGAACGTTGCCGGAAGATTGCGCGTTAACGGACTGGCCGCATTAGTCACAGTCCAAGAACTACCTGCATCCTTGGATCGCACCACCGTGGGTAACGCGACTGGCGTCACACCTATGGAAGCCGGATTGGTTACGGTGTTTCCTAAGACCCTTTGGGTGGCGGCGGACCAGATACCCCACTCCGTGCGAACGAGTCCGCCGCCGGCGGCCACAAAGTCCGCAATCAGCTGATCGATGCCGGGCAGTAGTGGCTTGCCGTAGTTGTGCTCCTTACCCTCGAGCCAGAGAATCGTATCGAAATTTGATAGGTCCGGGGATTGATCCCACCAGTAATAGCGTCCCCCGTCCGCTGCAGCGAAGCCCGCCGCCTGCAGATCGGCCAGCAAGGTCGTGCCACCCGTATCATCGAGCACGAGCACTCGCCCCGGCCGACAGGAGCCGGTCGTCCGATCGAAGACCGTCGGGAAGTCACAGCCGCAGAAGTAGCCACCCTTGATGTTGACGCAGGGCTTGTCGGCTGTGCAGTCGTTCATCGCCGGAGCTGCACACTCATCGACGTCGATGCACGCGTTCTTGGCGTTCTGCAGGTTACTGCAGGTCATCGCGGCCGGATCCCCGCAGCCTCCGTGGTTGACCATGCACTCATTGATGTCGCTGCAAACTACCGTGCCAACTTCGTCATAGGAGCAGCGGTTAAAGGCGGGATCCCCGCAGCCTCCGTTGGCCGTTGCGCACTGAGTCATGTCATCGGCACTCAGGCGAACGGTTGATACGAGGCCGACGATTGTGAAAGTGGCAACCAGGGCTAGACAAAGCGCAGCTTGGCGCATGGATCATCCTATCTGGGAGAAAATGGGCGGCTGGCAATTAGGAGTTACGAACCCAGCGACACGGCTCTCACGGTTCACGACGCTCTTCGTACGAGCATGTACACCAACGGAGGAAGCCCTGCGATAGCAATCGCCCCTAGTGCGCCGCTGCAGGAGAGGATTTTGCGTGACCCGTTCTCATCATTGCAGTAAGACCGCGTTTCGCAGCCCTGTTCTGCGGTCCTATCCGTTTCTAAAATCCCCCCCTGGGCGTACCGACCAAGGCGCCTGCTTGAGGCGTTCATGCGTCCTGTTTCTTTCTCGGCCCGCGTTCTAAACGTCGCGCTCGCGCTCGCCTTCGGAAGCTGTGGCAAGTCGCCCTCGGAACCGCTGTACAGCGACGCCGGCCAGGACGTCGCATCGCATAGCGAAGAGCTCAGGCTCCAAAGTACCCCGCTGCCTGAGCTAAGCGGGTTACGCGAGCACCTAGATGCCGCATCGCTGCGCACGATGGCAGATGGTGCGACGGTGGTTAGCTGGCCTGCTTCGCGTGGCGTCACAGCAACAACGATAAGTGACCATGGAGCCGCCATCGGCGCGCCCGTGTACGCTGCGAGCTCTCCCGCGATGAATGGAAGGCCCGCCGTGCGCTTTGGCGCGGGTGCTCGCTCCGCACTCGCGTTCTCTTTGGCAGATGAGGTCGGGGCTGTGCCCTCGTCGTCGGCGCTTACCGTTGTGGTGGTAGGTAGCCGCAGCAGTGACGAGGAGCCCGTTACTTTATGGCACAACGACCACGTAGCCAGCAGCACGAGCCGGGCGCTGCGTTTGGCCGGTCTCACGTCAGGGCTCGGTGTCCAAGCAGTTGAAGCGGACTTACCTTCTCGCTCTATTACGGGCTACGGCCCTGTGGGCCAGAACGCGCCCACCATCGCAACCTTGAGTGTGTCTGCGACGGGCAAGATAAGCATTTTTCGAGATGGCGTCAGGCTCCAAGGTGCGGTCTGGACACCGGGCTCCATGCCGCTGGCTGTCGTGATCGTAACCATGCTGGACGGGGAGGGGACCGGGGTATCGACCGAGCTATCCACGGGATTTGTCTCGGAAGTACTGCTC
>JBBSJC010000836.1:0-2094 GCA_038257655.1 Polyangiales bacterium
CAGTCCCACGGAAAACCGCTTGTGGATCTTGAGCGCCGCGTAGTCTCCCGTGCCTGGGTACTCCGCGCGAAGAGCCTTGTCCAACTTGACCGTCGAGGAGTCCACGATGTGCCAGTCGGTCACGTGCGCGCCGAGAATGCCCGGTAGATCGCGTGGGAGCGACAGGCCGTAGTCCAGGGCGCGCTTTCGTACGGCCAGCACGACAGTCTCCAACCTCTCGCCAAACCAGGCGTAGAAGCCGCCCCGCACGACCTCCTCCGCTCCTGCTTCGAGGTAGAGACGCATCACATCAGCCTGCCGGCCGCCGTATCCAGTAGCCGCCGCGATGATCATTGCGCGCAGAATTTGCAGAGAGGAGGGGCGGGCAAGCTCGAGAAGTATCTCGCCTGGAAGAATCGTCTCGAACACCTTTCGCACATCAGAACCGAGCATGACTTCCTCCGCCTTCACGCGGAGAAGATCACGCGCGCCTCACGCGCGCAAGACAGGATCTGTATGGTCGCGGAATGACTTAACATTGCCTTACCTGGACACCCTCGGGTTAGATCCCAATAAGCCTGCGCGGCCCGTCACGAGCGCAGTGATCATGGCGTCTTCACTCCAATACCAGCGTAGGTAAAGCCCTGCGCAGGCAACCCGTAGCTCGACCAGATGTTGCGGCCATCGATGATGACCGGGGTCTTCAAAAGCTTATGTATGCGAGTAAAGTCGGGGCTCTGGTATTCGCGCCACTCGGTGCAGAGCACGAGCGCGTCGGCGCCCTTGACGGCATCGTAGGCATCGTCAACGAGCTCGATGCGATCGCCGAACAGCGCTTTGACGGCATGTCGCGCTTCGGGATCGTGCGCTGCGACGTGGGCGCCATCGGCGAGCAGCGATTCGATCAAGGTCAGGGCGGCAGACTCGCGCACGTCGTCGGTGCGTGGCTTGAAGGACAGACCCCAGACGGCGATGCGTTTGCCGCGCACGTCTTCGCCGAGGGCATTGCGCAGCTTGCGTGAGAGCAGGCCTTTTTGCCGCGAATTGACGCGATCGGTGGTCGATGCGAGCTCGAGCTCCAGGCCTTGTTCGCGTCCCGTGTGCACGAGTGCTTTGACGTCCTTGGGAAAGCACGAGCCGCCGTAGCCTGGGCCTGCGTACAAGAACTTGGGGCCGATGCGCGCATCGCTGCCGACGCCGTGGCGTACGTCGTTGACGTCTGCCCCGACCTTCTCGCAGAGCAACGCGACCTCGTTCATGAACGAAATGCGCATGGCGAGCATCGTGTTCGCGACGTACTTGGTGAGCTCGGCGCTGGCGGGCTCCATCCACACGATGCGATCGGTGTTGAGCTGCACGGGGTGATAGAGGCGCGACATGATTTCGCGCGCGAAGGTGTCATCGCCGTCGCAGCCGATCACGATGCGATCGGGGCGCATGAAGTCGTTGACCGCGTCGCCTTCTTTCAAAAACTCGGGGTTTGACACCACGTGGATGCGGTGTTTGGAGCCGTCGACGATGCGACGCAGGCGGGCGTTTGTGCCGACGGGCACTGTGCTCTTGGTCACGAGCAAAAGCTCACGGGTCGCGAGCTCTTTGACGGTGGCGGCGACGGTATCGACGGCCGTAAGGTCGGCGCCGCCGTCGGACCGTGAAGGCGTACCCACGGCGATAAACACGATCTCGGCGTTGGCGATCGAGGCTTTGGTGTCGGAGGTGAATCGTAGGCGGCCAGCCTGAACGTTGCGCTTCACGAGCGGCTCCAGGCCGGGCTCGAAGATTGGAATCTCACCTTCGTTCAGTCGCGCGACTTTGCCGGCGTCGACGTCTAGACAGGTCACGTCGTTTCCAGTTTCGGCAAAGCAGGTTCCCGTGACGAGACCAACGTAACCTGTGCCAACGACGCAGACTTTCATGATTCTCTCCTTGAGTGCCCAGGATGTAGGAAGGGCGCGTTCGATGCGCAACCTGCGCGTAGCCTCGCACCGCTCGAAGCGGCACTACCATAGCGCTTCTGACCGGCGCTGGTCGGTCGTGTGCGCGTGACGGTGTGTTGCGCCACGTGCTGAGTGGATTCGCGCGCGAAGGAAAAAGAGCCTGTAAGGCTACGGGATG
>JBBSJC010000837.1:0-2066 GCA_038257655.1 Polyangiales bacterium
GACCCCGTCTTGGACATCGAACAGGATGGTTTCGTAGCTCATCGGCCAGCTGTAGCGCAGGTTGGCGGGAGAGCAGGCTGACGCGGCCGAGCGGCTAGGCGGCTCCACGAGCGGGCTAACAACCCAGCTCGTCTTCGCCTTGGTCGCAGTCGCGACGGGTGTCGCAGCGCCACTGATCAGAGATATCGAAACCATCCTTACAGACAAAGCCGCCGTCACAGGTCGCTTCATCTTCGCCCGTACTGCAGTCGCGGGTTCCGTCGCACACGAAGCTGCGCTTTACGAGCTCGCCGTCTTTGCACTTGAAACCATCGGTGACGGGAGACTCGTCACCCGGGCAGCTGGCTTCGTCCTCCCCCTCGCTGCAATCAAAAAACGTGTCGCAGACATAGGCGCCGCTGACGACGCTTTCGTCGTTGCAGACGAAGTCTCCAATGCCGGAGGATCCATCACCATCACCGTCGTCGCCCCCGCTGCACATCTCGTCTTCACCACTCGCACAGTCGGCGACGCCATCGCATAGAAAGCGCCGAGGAATGGTTTCGCCGCTCACGCACTCGTAGTCGCCCGTCGGCTCACCCTCAGGGTCACCCGCGTCGTCGAACACACGCGGACAACGGTCCCGGAGCCTTGTGCATGAGGCCGGTGCGTTCTCATCGCCCGCACTTGTTGACGGTGTAGCGCAAGAGGCGTTTTCGTAGTCATCGCGTGCTGCGTTGACCGCCTTCGTGTAACAGTCTTCGAGATCGGAGACGGGCAGATCACAGTCTGCAAGCTTACTGTTCGAAAACGGACACGTCGGCTCCGCGCCCGCTAGACCCTCAGTCGCGTCTAAACAGGATTGCACGAGCCCTGCACATTCGCTGACCCCGGCGCTGTTGCGCACGGCTGAGTAAGTACAGGATTGCTGAGGGCTGGGGTCGACCCGCATCGGACCAAGCGCCCAGTCGCAAAGCTTCTGCACATCCGCTGCCGTCGCGCTGTCGAGAGTCTTGCTGGAAGTGACACCAGAACCCGCGCTTGAATGATTGTCGCCGCAGCCAAGCGTAAGCACGGCCAGGGAAACGAGCGCAGTGTGGTTCGCGATCTTAGTCATGGGCACGACTCCTGACCGCCTGAGCCGCACGCTGGTGCCACGGGATGGCACGCGGGAGAGGGGCGGATGATGTGGCGATTCTGCCGGCCTCGTGCGCGGAGCGCAATGGCGCAAGACTGGGGATCGTGGCTGGGAATACGTAGAGAATGCGTATTCGCACCGACGAGGGCGGATGAACGCTAATGAGGCTGGTGCGCGTACGTGCTCGCTGCGGCGCTAACCGTTCACGCGAGCAAGCGCCTTGCGCTTGTTGCACCTGGTGACACCGGTATAAGCGCTGGCCTAGTGCGAGTTACTGCGCAACATTGGCGCACCGTGGCCGATAAGACCGTGAGGTGTGTCGATGCGAGATTACGGATCAATGCTCACCGTGCTGGTCGCCATGGCGGCGATGGCCTGTGAATCGCCGTGTAAAGTTGGCTATCAACGGTACGGAGACAAGTGCGTACGCATCCCGGATGCGGGTGGGGATGCCCTGGATCAAGATTCGGGGGAAGGCAATGGCGGATCCGCGACCGGAGACAACGGCTTGGATGGCGCGACTGCGTGCGTACGCAACGTATGCGGCGGATGCGAAACCATCGTCGATGCAGAGATCCTTGGGACGGCGTGCGAGGCGGGAAGAGGAGACTGTAAGCAGTCCGGCGCATGGATGTGTAACGGTAAGGATGGGCTGAAATGCAGCGCTGTGCCGACTGCGGCGACGAGCGAAGCATGCGGCGGCGGTGATGAGGACTGCGATGATAAGGTCGATGAAACCACGCCGGACAATCCAGCTACCAAATCCACCACCTGGTTTGCTGATTGCGATGGAGACGGCTTTCTGGCGCCGCAGCCTTTCTCTACTAGCAGTTGCGGTGTGCCTACCTTGCCGCCATCGCGATGCAATGACCAACGAGCCGTATGGACGAACTCGGTGGCAGGAGGCCCTCGCGACTGTGCAGACGCAGATCCTCGAGCTTTTCCCGGC
>JBBSJC010000838.1:0-2024 GCA_038257655.1 Polyangiales bacterium
AAACGGCAAGCCGGCAGACTCTAAGGCCAAGGCGCGCGAAAATCAGCCGCCGCCAGGCTCGGCGCAGGCAGACGTGATAGCCCTGGTGAAACAACTACCGGTCGACTTCGCCCTGACGAACCTCGACAAGGTCCTGTTTGCAGAGCTACACATCCGCAAGGCGGAGCTCCTTGCCTATTACGCCTCGATCTCCGATTTGATGTTGCCCCACGTCGCAGGTCGCCCGCTCACGATAGTAAGGTGCCCATCGGGCCAGTCATCCAAGTGCTTCTACCAAAAACACGCAAACGAGGGCGTGCCCGCAGCGGTGCATCGTTTTGACATTCAAGAAGACAGTAAGGTCGGCACGTATATGTTCATACGGGACATGGCCGGCCTTATCGCACTCGCCCAGCTCGGCGTGCTCGAAATCCATACATGGCTTTGCCATGCAGACAAGGTCGAGCGTCCCGACCAGTTCGTGTTCGACATCGACCCAGACGAAGGTCTCGCTTGGGATCGCGTGGTCGATGCGGCAAACGAGCTTCGCGAGCGGCTAGCAAAGCTCGGCCTTGAGAGCTTCGTGAAAACGACCGGTGGCAAAGGCCTGCATGTGGTGCTCCCGGTCACCAGGAAGCTCGACTGGGAGACGCACAAGGCATTTGCGCGCGCCGTGGTCGTGGCGATGGCCGCCGATCAACCCCAGCGCTACCTGACCAACATGCGCAAGGACCTGCGCAAGGGCAAAATCTTTCTCGACTACCTACGCAACGGCCGCGGGGCAACCGCCGTGGCGCCCTACTCGACGCGCTCCCATCCTCAGGCCACGGTCGCGACGCCGATCAGTTGGGAAGAGCTTGGCGAAGGGGTGCGCCCGGACCAGTTTACCGTGCCCTCCCTGATCGCGCGCATGGAACGACCGATCCCCGATCCCTGGGCCGACTATCCCAAGCTGCGCCAAGCGGTGAGCGCCGCCGCGCTGCGCACCCTCAAGGTCAAACACTGAGAGCACCGGCTAGCGGGTAGGGCGCAGGCGGCTCGCGAGTGAGCGCAGGCAGACGCTCGTTTAGAGTGCGCCGCGCGCTCGCAGCACTCCCGCGATGCGTATGCGCTCTTGTTCAAGATCTTCAGGCTCTTTGATCGGAATGAAACGATCATCTAGTCCTTCGCGGCGCACCGCGAGCGCCTGGCATGGCATCCAAGCACTAAGCTCGTTGACCAGGCGCTCAAACTGAATCGCGATGCGGTCATCTACTTTTTTCTCCACCCTGAACCAGGAGAAATCGAAGTCCCGGTCCAAGGCAGCGACGTCGAGCACGAAGCTGTTCGTGCTGAACAGCTGCGTACAGCGCGAATCGATGTCGGCCGAAAATCGCAACGCCTCGAGCACCTGCAGCTTGCGGTCGAGTCGCACCGGTGCACCACCCTTGTCGCCCGGGCGCGTCTCGGTGACCTCAAAGGTCATGGCCTTACCACTGAGGGCATGCAGAGCGATCACGGCCGGGTCGAGCGTCGCGGCTAAGTTGTCCACATTGGACATGAACAGGTGCTTGACACCTTCGCTGACCATCTCCTTCAAGCAGCCAGATCGACGCAACGCCGGAGCGAGGTCGCCGTGACCTGTCGCGTACGGCGAGGGGAGACCGTCCGCCCCGACAAACAGCTGTCCTTCGGGCGTCAGCCGCAGGGAGATAAACTGGGCGAACGTGGTCACCGGTACGGCGCACTTACGGTGCGCGCTATCATGTTCCTGAGCTCGATCGTTACTGTGCTTGTTTCTGTGCATGCGCGCAGCGCGTGTAAGCTCGGCGTCGGTAGCAAAGCTGGTCATCAGATACGCAGGTACCCGGCCCCCCGTGCGCTGCGCCGCACGCTCTGCATCGCACAGTTTGAGCTCTAAAAAGCTGCGCTCCTCGAGCACCGGCACAGTCGCTTTCACCACGCCGCCAAAGCGCGTGGCCATGCCTCCGCACAAGACGGCGATCGCTACGGCGCCTTGTCGTATTAGCTCGCAACCGTACCCCGTAAGCGAAGCGCGCTCGGCT
>JBBSJC010000839.1:0-2022 GCA_038257655.1 Polyangiales bacterium
AGGCTGAAAGCCACCTCGTTACGACGCAAAAGGGTAAGGCAGCGAGCTCGAGAATCTCCAACCGGACCAAGGACTCAAAACGAAGAATCACAAAACATATGAGACGAGCAGAGACGAGCACCCTTTTGCTTGACTGGGGGGGCCGCTTCACAGAAGCGCTTCAAACGTGGTAATCGCTCAAAACGACCGATGTTTACATTGTTAACATAAGGCTGGTTCTACGAACCCGAGCAGGACGGCCGAAGGGCGGGGCCTACAAACGCCATTTTTCGGATCGAAATCCCATTTTCGAGCGCGTCTGACGAGCTCAGAACGCAGCTCGCCCGGCCGACGTTGTGAGCGTCGGTGACGGGGCGACATGGCGCGTTTGGCGGCTCGGCGGGCGCTTCAGGACGCTTCGTCCCACTCGGGTTGCGCGGCCTGCCAGAAGGGCGGGGGCTGCCGCGCGGGTCCCGTCGGGGGAGCACGAGCTGGCCGGCCAAGGTGCTCGAGGATCTTGCGAGCCACGACTGCGTCGAGAATCGTAGCGATGTGGCGCAGCCGGCCGCCGCAGCGTGGGCAGGCCAGAACATCGAGCCCAAAGGTCACGTGCATCAGCGCAGCCCAGCTCTCACGCTCGCTACGCGTCAGCGTCTCGGTCGCAGGCTCTGCCGACAGAGCAGCCGGGCGCTCGTGTGTAATCACCTCCGAACGCAGCTTGGCGTTGGGCGCGAGCACGCCCGCGTAAAGCACCAGGTTGATGCGGGGCTTGGGGATCTGGGCAGCCAGCCTCTCCATCAGTTCGATCGGCTCAAAGCGAAGATGCGTCGTACCGTCACGCCAAGTCGTCTTCAGCTCGAGGAGATAGCGGCCATCCTCGAGCTTGGTAAGGCGGTCGTTGGCAAGCGGCTGCCGGGCGCAGTAGCGCACCAGCTTTTCGAGACGGGCGCGCTGGTTCGCGGCGAAGGCGACACTGCCATGAAGGTCGAAGCCGTCGACCTGGGCGCACAGAAGGCCGCCGCGCTCGACGCGCTCGGGCGCCGAGGCAAGGTGCGCGCGCAGCGGCTGCCCAAGCTTCATGACGGGCCGGCCCCGAGAAGGCCCCAGCGCGACACGCTGGGTGACCGCGCCCTCGTAGCAGGCCGACAGCGCCGGGGCGTCGTTGGCGAGCGGGTCGTCCGCGTCGACTCGAGCAAGCCCTGGCGCTCGAGCAGCCGCATCACGCGGGCCTGCACGTCGAGCACCAGCGCCTCCACGTCGGCTTGGGTCGGAGCTGGGGCAACCTCAAACCTCAGCTCGCCGTCGTCGCACCGATAGAACCAACCGTCGAGCCCGAGCAGGTGAAAGTGGAGGTTCAGATTGAGGCCGCCCCCGTAGCGCTGCACGAACGTGACCGAGCCCGTCTGCGCATCCGGCTCGCCGCGCCCGCGCGCGAGATCGCGCATGCGGGCGCGCAGCGCCGCGGTGAGCGCCCGATGCACCGCCGTGCACAGCGACTGATCGTAAGCGAGTCGATAGCGCAGTGGGTAGGGCAGGCTCAGTACCCACTGACGCACTGGCACATGCGGCAAGGTCGCTTCCATCACCTGCTGGGTCAGCGCGGCCATACGCCGGCCGCCGCACGAAGGGCACAGACCACGCCCCTTGCAGGACAGCGCCACCAAGTGGTCATGACCGCAATCGCCGCACGAGAAGCGCGCGAAGCCGTGCGCGAGGATGCCGCAGCGCAGGAAGCGCTCAAAGGCGTCGTCGACAAAGTGCGCCACGCCCCCGACCTCCGACGCGACCTGCCGAAACGTGGCGTGGTGCTCCGCAACAAGCCCGTACAATACCGTGCCCGTCGGGTCGCGCGGACGGTAGCCGAGCGGGACCTGAGCATGCGCCGCAGACAACTCCATGCGGAAGCTGAAGAACAACCTGCGTGCCGCAGCGCGGAGGCGTGATTGCGAATACTTGGACCGCGCGAAGCGGCGGGTCCGCCGCCGATACGCTGGCGGCCGCCAGCAGGCCCACCCGGAGCGACGGTCGGGCAGGACCGACCGA
>JBBSJC010000840.1:0-2006 GCA_038257655.1 Polyangiales bacterium
CTACGGCTTCGATCCCGAAAATCCCGTGTTGTGCACGGCGCTCGAAGCTCAAAAAGCCGCGCGACACGAACGCATCCCCAAACTCGTCAAGCGGCTTAACGATCTCGGTGTACTGATCAGCGTCGAGGACGTATTTCGGGCTGCCGGCGCGGGCAATCCGGGTCGGCCCCATGTGGCGCGAGCCTTGATCGAGCGTGGCATTTGCACCGATACGGACGACGCATTTCGGCGCTTTCTTGGCGATAGCGGCCCCGCCAATGTGCGCAAGCCCGTGCCCGCACCGCGTGACGCGATCCGCTGGCTCCATGAGGCGGGGGGTAAGGCTGTGTGGGCACATCCGCTCGCGCGCGCGATTCACCGCCAGGGTGGCTTTGACACGTTGGCAAGAGAGCTACGTGCGGCGGGGCTCGATGGCATCGAGGAAATTCATCCGGCCCAGGATGGCTCCGCGCGCAAGCGCATCCGGCGCATCGCGGCCGAGCTCGAGATGAAACTCACCGGAGGCAGTGACTTTCACGGGGCCGCTTCACCAGGCGTGGCACTCGGCAAAGGGCGCGGCGCGGATCCGGTTTCGATCAGCGCACTCGATACCTTACTAAGTTGAAGGTCGTGAAGCGTGGGGTGCGCCGCAGGAGCCCTAGTCCGGTGAGCTAGTTGAGATCGAGCTCGCGGAACGTGAGCACGTGCACGCGATTTCTGCCGCGCTGCTTGGCTTCATGGAGCGCGCGGTCGGCACGCGATAGGAACCGCTCGCGCCGCGAGTAACGGCTTGGCACTTCGCTCATCGCGCCCACGCTGACACATAGGCGCACAAGCTCTCCGGCCGCTTCGATCGCAACCGCTTCGACCTCGAGGCGTACGGTTTCTGCCACTTTGGCAGCTCCGTCAGTGTCCGTGTTGGGCAGCAGGATCACGAACTCTTCGCCGTCGTAGCGGGCGACCGTGTCCGTGGCGCGCGAGATCGTGGTGCGCAGCACGTCGGCTATCGCGACAAGACAGCGATCACCCACCCGCTGTCCGAAGACATCGTTGACCTGCTTGAAATGATCAACGTCGATCAAAAGCACGCTGAGCGGTGTGCCTTCGCGCAGCGCCCGTGCGAACTCGTCGCAGAAGCGTTCATTGAAGTAGCGACGGTTACGCAGGCTCGTCAGTGGATCGCGCGTGCTGAGCTCGGCCAGGCGCGCGTTGGCGTCTGCAAGCTCGCGTGTGCGCTCTGCGACCCGCTGCTCGAGCGTGTCCGTAGCCCGGCGCTGGATAGACAACGCGTCCTGCTGCGCGCGCTGGGCGACGCGTTCATGATCGAGCGCGCGCTCTTGGGCGCGTAGCTTTTCGTTGCGCTCGTGGTTGATGCGATCACCGAGCGCTATCGAAAGCACCACGACTTCGATCGCGGAGCCTATCTGCACCAGGTTTTCCGTCCAGAAGCTAAGTGGGATGAAGCCAAACTTCTCCGCCACGAGCAGGAACACGCCGAGCAGTAGGGGCGCCCACGCTACCCCGAGCATCAGCACCTGGCGCCTTTTGCTCTGGGCCAGCAGCCAGAATGCTACGAGCACCGTGAAGGAAGCAATCGCAGTCAGCAGGCAACCGAGAGCGACGCCCAGATCGAACGGTAAGAAGGGAGCGACAGCCGCGTCGATCAGGAGCGCCCAGCGCACGCTGCGCGTTACCTGATACCAGCCCGGCTCTTTGCGCTTGAGATCCAAGAATTCGACGGCAAATGCATTGGCAGCCCAGGTCACGAGGGGAATCAACAGCGGCGGTAGCGCGCGATTGAACGCAGCGTGCTCTGGCCACAGCGTCGCAAACGCCAGACCGTGCAACGCGTATTGAAACGCGAGCTGTCCCGCTACCATCGTCACGTACAGCAGGTACATGCGCTCGCGAACCGCGAAGTAGAGGAACAGGTTGTACAGCATCATGACGAGCATGAAGCCGAGATAGACGCCCTGAATGAGCGACGACCACTGGTTCTCTTCGAGGAACGTCCGCTCGGTCCACAG
>JBBSJC010000841.1:0-2001 GCA_038257655.1 Polyangiales bacterium
ACGGGAGTCCTGGCTCTCGCTCAGCGGCGTGGGCACGGCGGCGGCCCTCGTACGTTACCTGCGCGGGCCAGTTGGCGTTCGTGCGTGCGGCCTGCGCACGCGGGCATCCGTGCAGCAGAGTGGCGCGACCACTACGCGACCGGTACCCGAGCTTGAACATCGAGATAAGCAGGCCGACCGCGATGGCTTCCTTGGCACGATGGTCGGCTACTTTGACCCGCTTTCGGGCCTTCGTTACCTGCTCAAGGCCCGCGACGGCCATCTGCGCAGTGGCGAGCTCGCGCGCACCGCCGAAGTGGACTACGTGCTCGCTTACATCGCGTACTTCAGCGCGGCACGAGAAGGTCGCACCGGGCTTGGTGATCGCTATCTGCAGCAGGCACGCCTGCGCCTGGGCGGCATCCCCGGTGATCTCAGTCGTCCCCATGCGCTCGATCTGATGGTCTGTGGTGTGCGCGCACAACATCGTGGCCAGTGGGCCGAGGCGCGGCAGCTGCTCGAACGGTCGCTCGCAGCTTATGAGCAACTGGGGTTGCGCGGCTCGTTCGAGCATCAGTTTTCATGGGTGCAGCGCATGCACGTCGATCGCCATCGTCAAAGCGTGCCGGGCTTTGCGCGCACCTTGCAGGAGTTTCGGCGCGTGGCATCCGAAGTCGAGGATTCTGCGCTCGCCTGCCATTTGGGCTTCAACGAGACCGTCTACGAAATCATGCGCGGTCGCCCTGAGCGCGCCCTACTACGCGCCGAAGAAGCCAAGCGAAGCTGGCCGCAGCGCGAGGCTTCCTATCAGCGCTTTCTGTCGCAATTTTTCGTGCTCCTGCCGCGCGTGTATCTGGATGACCCAGCAGACGCGCTTCAACAGCTGCGCGCTGCGATTCGAGAGCACGCGCGCTTCGTTCCGCAACGCACCATGTTTGGAGGCGACGTGCTCGGCTTGCTCGCCATGCTCGAGGCTCAGACGCTTGAGCTCGGTGACCGTCGCGCTTCGCTGCGGCGCATTCTCTCGCTCGCCGAGCGTGCAGCACACACGCCCCCGCTCGGCAGACATCTGGCCCTGCGCGCCGCTGCGCGTGCCCTCGCGGCACGGGGAAAGCGTAAGGCTGCGCTTTCGTGGTGGCTACGCGCCGAAGCGCTCCCGACCCGCATGGAGCAACCTATCGATGTCGCCCTGGCCCGCTACGGCCGTGGTCGGTTGCTCGCGGGAGAAGCGGGGCAGGCGTTAGTCGCGTCGGCCGCGGCGCTGCTGGCCATGCAAGGTGCAGACCCGCGTATGTTCGACGAAAGCGGCCCACGTTGCTTGCGTGCTTGGTTGCGCGCCTCGGCCGCGCCAGACGCGTAGCACGTAGTGCGGATCCTGCTCCAACGAATGAAGACGGAGGAACACGGTCGCCCCTTGACCTTTAGGATGGGGCGGTGTTTCGGGGCTCGTCAATATTCAAACGAGGGGCAGTAACAATTGGTTCGCGCCGGACGTAGCAGCTGCCATGCGCTCACTTTCCCTTGCTCGTTCGCTTGTAGTGACCCTGACACTGTGGGCTTGCAACGAATCCGATTCCCCCGGCGAGACAGCTCCGAACGGCAACACTGGCGGAGCGACGGCGGGCCCCTCAGCAGACGACAGCGGCGCGGGCAGCGGTCAGAACGGCGCAAGCGGCAACGACGCAAGCGGCGGGAGCGGTGTCGACAGCAACTCTTCCGAGATCCCTCGCGCGGATGCCGCAGTCTGCGAGGACGAAATCGTTGTCTGCTCGGACTTCGTCGATGATGATTGCGATGGTAAGGACGAGCCCTGCCCGACCACCCAATCTGCCGTCGTGGTGCCCGACTGGGATTGCACAGGGGCAGCGCCGGCAGGGGTCGTCGCGGTCGCCCGTTTCGCGCCGAAAGATTGCCTGGCATTTTTCGAAAGCGCCGCGCTAGCGATCTACGTGGCGCCCCTGCGCAGCGAACCTGCGGGAGGCACGAGCTGCCCGGGTTTTGACGAGCGTCGCTACGCCTACA
>JBBSJC010000842.1:0-1983 GCA_038257655.1 Polyangiales bacterium
AAAGCGCACAGCAGCCTGGGAGGAACTAACGCTCGAACTCGAATCCAAAGAGAGCGGGCTAGGCGAGGAGAATTGAGCATGAGTGATGAAGTAGTGCTGATCGAGCAGTCGGAAGGCGTGTTGACGATCACGCTGAATCGACCGACCAAGATGAACGCGATGAACCTTGCCATGCGTGCGCAACTGCAAGCCGCGTTCGAGTGCGCAGAGCAGGACGACAGTGTGGGCGTGGTCATCCTGACTGGGGCAGGCCGCGCATTTTGTGCCGGGCTCGACCTCAAGGAGCTCAGCGGCGAGGTCGCAAGTGAAGCGTCGATCGAAGGCTCGGTTACCGCTGGCGCTTTGACGGATTCGATAGCCGCGATGAAAAAGCCGTTGATTGGTGCGATCAACGGTGCGGCCGTGTCAGGTGGTTTTGAGCTGGCGCTGGCTTGCGATCTGTTGATCGCTTCCAATGAAGCCCGCTTTGCAGACACGCATGCGCGCGTGGGCATCATGCCGGGCTGGGGCTTGAGCCAGAAGCTGTCGCGCGTGATCGGCATCTATCGCGCCAAGGAGCTATCCCTGACCGGGAACTACCTGAGCGGGGAGCAGGCTGAGCGTTGGGGACTCGTCAGCCGCGTCGTCGCGCCAGCGGAGCTTTTGCCGACCTGTCGCGCGCTGGCAAAAGACATGCTTTCCTGCGAGCCTTCGACCTTGTTGAGCATGAAGCGCGTGATTAACGAAGGTTACGCGCGCGACCTTGCGACGGGGCTCACGATCGAGCAGGCCCATTGTCGAGAGCATGCCAAACGGATGCGTCCGGAGGAGCTCGCCAAACGTCGCGAAGCAGTTCAGGCGCGCGGCCGTGCCCAGAGCGAGCGCGAATAAGCCCACGAAGTCTGGGACGGTTGGGGCCTCGGGCTTAGATCAGCCGTGCTGCGTGGCTTTGGTCGCGTGGGCACAAACGTGTAGAGCGCGTGTACGCGAAGGCGTACCCACGCATGCATATTCGAGTCACAAAGCGGGTGATAGGATGCTCTGAAGGGGCCCGCCTGGGCTTGGTTTTCGCAACATGGATGCCCGTGAATGAACGCTCCTTCGGAGCGAGTTTCCTTGCACGAATGGGTTCGCTCTTCGCGCTTTGATGTCCGCGATGTGCTCGGGACGGGCGCAAGTGGCGTCGTGCTCTGTGCATTCGATCGCGAGCGCGCCGAAGAAGTGGCCTTGAAGGTCGTGCGCGAGAGCTCCGCGCGCAGTCTGAGGGTGCTGCGTGCTGAGTTCGAGATGCTCCGCTCCCTCTCACATCCCAGCTTCGTCGCTGCAGGAGAGCTATTTGAGCAAGAGGAGCATCCCTTTTTCAGCATGGAAAAGGTCGAGGGCACCGACCTTGTCCATTACGTGTGCACGCAAGACGGCTACGAAGAAGGTAAGCTGCGGCCCGCTTTCGCCCAACTAACCCGCGCCCTGCGCGTGCTGCACCGTCAGGGCCGCGTGCACCGAGACGTCAAGCCGAGCAACGTGCGCGTGACGCCCGAGGGCAGGGTGGTCTTACTCGATCTGGGGCTATGCGCCGAGCTGCATGCGCTCGAGGCCCGGCCGGACGTCGGGCCCGTGGGAACCGCCCACTACATGGCCCCAGAGCAGGCTACGGGCGACGTCAGTGCCGCATCCGATCTGTATGGCCTCGGTGTCTTACTGTTTCGCTGTCTGACCGGAACGTGTCCCTTCGAAGGTCCCGCCGAACAGGTTTTGTTGCTCAAACAGTCAGAGGATGCACCGGAGCCTCGAGCAGAGCAGCCGATCGCAAGCGACCTGAGTGAGTTGTGCCTGCAACTGCTGGCGCGTGATCCCCATGCCCGTCCTACAGCCGGTCAAGTGCTTACCGTGATGGAGCCGGCCGGCGAACGCAATCGTGCATCGAGCTCTGCATCGCTGCTGCTTGGGGCGGTGCCGCTAGTGGGGCGTGAGGACGAGCTTGCGGCGCTTACCAGTCTCTGCGCC
>JBBSJC010000843.1:0-1924 GCA_038257655.1 Polyangiales bacterium
CGCCGTACGGCGCGAGGCCCATCAGTTTGTACTCGCCGCTATTGACGCGAAAACCCGTAAAGTAAGTGAAGGCGGAGTAGAGCAGACCGAGCGAGTGCGGAAACCTGAGCTCCTTCAGCATCTCGATCTTATTGCCGCGGCCTACAGCGATGCTGCCGGTGGCCCACTCGCCGACGCCATCCAATGTGAGGATCGCGGCGTCTTCGAAGGGAGACGGGAAAAACGCGCTCGCCGCATGGGACTCATGGTGCTCGAGGAATACGTAGCGGCCCTTGTACTGACCCCCTAGGCCGCGGTCGAGCTCGCGTGGGGTATGCAGCTTCTGTTTGAGCCACAGCGGCAACCCCATCAGAAACATCTTGAAACCTGAGGGAGAGTATGAAACGTAAGTCTCGAGCAGACGGTCGAACTTCAAGACGGGCTTGTCGTAAAAGGCCACAAGGTCGACGTCGGCCAGTGCGATTGCACCGGCCTTGAGGCAGTACGCGACGGCTTTGGCAGGAAAGTCGTGATCATGCTTCTTGCGCGTAAAGCGCTCTTCTTGGGCGGCGGCGACGATCTTCCCATCCTGCACGAGGCAGGCCGCACTGTCGTGATAGTAAGCAGAGATGCCGAGGATGTTCATAAGCTTTTGTCCGAGGCAAGTTCGACACATCCGTCCAAGCCGGCGCGGTGCAGCCAACTAAAGCAGTGTAGCGGCTCACCCACGCGAACGTTTCTGCCATGTCGCGTAATTGTTAATAGCGCACGACGGGGGGCGAATGAAAGCCTTAGTAGGAGCCGCGCTGCGAAGAACATGCAAGGCGTTGAGCGTTCGTAGCCACAGCACTTGCGCGGCCCTCGGGCAGCCCCAGGCCCCCGAGCTTAGCGCATCCCTACTTAGTATCTATACTTATTACCCACGTCAGGGGATAGCAGCATGGCTTAGGACCGTCCATGATCAAGGGCTGCTGACAAGGTAGTACCACCGGGCTGTTGCTCGCGATTTGGCGTATCAGCCCGTACGATCGCACTGGGAGCGCTCGGATTCGGCGCTTTCGGCGATCACTCGACGGGCGTCGAACGCGTGACTGCGCTGGGACTTCGCACAAGGAGCTCGTTGTGAACGATGTGGTCACCGCGCACCTGCGCGACAGCGCGCTCGACTGTCACCTTCTCGTGATGGGTGTTGAGCTGACCACGCAAGGTAATCTCCCCGTTCTTGACAGCGACGCTGACCAATCGCGCGGTATAGGGCAGCGCGCTGTTTTGCAGCAACGATGCTTGGACCCTCTCGCGTAGCGCCTGGTCGTTTGCAGCTTCGTTGGCCGCCGTGGGTTGCCGCTTCAGCACCGGCGGCACGCGTCTAAGGTTGGGGTCGGCCACGGGCGGTTCGGACGTCGTCGCCCCAGGTGCCGACGAAGGCTCCAGGGTCGGGTCGAGCGCAGTGATCGGGGCCGTCGCGGGTTGATGGTTGCGCTGCTCCAGCTCGCCTCGCTGAGCTGCCTCAGAGACCTTGGCTCGTCTCGCCTTCGCCCGCTTCTGCTGTGAATCGTTCGAAGCTGAAGGGGACTTGTCCGCTACATCGGCTTTGCTTGTTTCTGTCTTACTGGCTTTGTCGCGACTGGCCTTCTTGTCTGCAGCAGCCGACTGTTTACTCTCTGATTCGTCACGGTCTTGCGCGAGCGCTGCCCCCAACCCAAGACCGGTCCCCTGTGGGATCAGCAGCCCTAGAGTGAGCGCGCTGGCGGCTAGGATTGTTCGTCGCATAGGCCCCCCTTTTCTGCAGCATTAGCGATTGCATCTAGTGTGCCGTTTGGAAACCTCACCGCAGCCGCCATATTTACACCATGCTGGTCGTGGGCGTGGCGCTTTTGCGATACATTTACGTCACAAAGGCCCCTTCTCCATATCCGTTCACCTCATGAATATGAGCGGCACAGGA
>JBBSJC010000844.1:0-1774 GCA_038257655.1 Polyangiales bacterium
ACGGCGCACGCCGATGATGGGCGCAGCTGGCGATGGTTTGACCGCTTTGTTGGCAGGAGAGCGTGTTTTTCAGGGTGTTGGACTGGATATGCGCGGGTCTGCTCAGCGACAATTACACTTACCCAGCGTGTTGCCTCAGCGAGAAATGCTACCAGCTTCCCCATTCTCTTTGCTACCCGGCCAGCGCGAGTTGATCGGTCATGGGCGTGGTCGCTGCCCAATCGCACGAGGGAAGGCAAGTCATAAAGCGGCCACTGCATCAGCGGACTTTGAAGCGAGCTTGGCTGCCTCGCGCCACCGCGGGAATCCACGCCACTAAGCACAGCAACGCTAGGCGCTGCAGCGGCGGCACCCACTGCGCCGGAAACGCAGTGTCCGAGTCTGGGTGCCGTTCAATGAACATGCGGAGAAACCATCCGGTCCACGCGAAGAACGCCGTCGACGCCGTAAGCGCGAAGCTAATGGTGATCCATCGCAACAACGGTGCGGCTGAATCCTCACGCAATATTCCGCTGACCCAGTAGACGAGGCCGAGCAACGCGAGCGGGCCGGCGAGCAGAACGATGAGAGAATGGACGAACGGATGATGCTCGGAGGGAAACAACGGCAGGAAGACTGCAACGCAGCTGGCAGCTACGCCAAACCACCTTGCCCGTTTGGCGCAGTGGGGCTCCTCAATCACCGACGGGGCGAGTAAGTTGATGAGCGCTCCCGCCAAAAAGATCGCCATCGTGCCGAGCTGCGCGAACGGCCTTGCTGCGGCGTTCGACTCGCCGTTGAACGCCGTGGGTTGCGCCAGATCACAGAGCACGTTCTGCCAAAAACTGTGGCCGACCTGATGCAGACTGGCGCCCGTGCCGCCCGGATAAAGAGCCATCGCGACGGCGATCGCAAAGGCCGCGGCGATGTCCGCCGCTACGGCGAGGATCGCAACACGGCGAATGAAGCTGGCGCGCATTGTAGATCGCGTGCGCGAGGTGGGTCGCGCGTACGCAGAGACTGGCCTCGGGGCAAGCGTCGGGCTCGCCCACTTCGCGCAAGCACCGCGAGACGTGGACTCGGTCATCCGCGCAGCAGACGACGCAATGTATCGTGCGAAGGCGGCTGGCAAGGGTGTGCTCGTCGTCGTGGACGGATACGGCGAACAGAATGCGCTCCCTCAGCCACTCTAAATCAAGGCTAGGTTGGTTTCATCGGGAGACACGAGTCGACAAGACCTTGGGACCCTGCGGCGACCGTACGGCGGCAGACGCCTCAGCTGTGATCATGAGGTCGAAGTAACGCGCTGGCGTCAGTGTCTCGAGGTTTCCGGCGAGCGCTCGGCTCACTTTCAGCTCTCCGATGCTTTGTGGCGTCCCTTCCCCCGTGCTCACCCACGCGAGGTAGACCTTCGCGTCATCGGCCACCGCTTCGGGTTTGGCCAAGTGCTCCACCTCGATTTGGAGGCGGGTGTTTCCGTTTTTCCCGCTCGAGACGCGGACCGTACCTTGCGCGGCCGGCACCATCGGGCTGGCGCTCAGCCGCAACGTGGTCGAATCGCAGCCAGCGAGATAAGCGAGCGCAAGGGCGACAGCGAAAATGGGTGCGTTAGACATTCTGGTATTCATATACGCCTCACCTGCGATTTGAGATCAATGACGTGCGCGCTGCATGGCTTCACCTCGCCACTGATGAAGTGAAGCAAGAGCTGCGCCTATTGCGCACGCCTCTTGCACACCCTCGTGTCGGAGCATGAATGAACAAGATCCGAGGCCTGTTCGAAGCCCTCCGTTCG
>JBBSJC010000845.1:0-1463 GCA_038257655.1 Polyangiales bacterium
CTGCCGCCCGCAGTCGCAGTGTCTCCGGTGTCCTCGGAGTCCTCCACCTCTGCTTGATTCGGGCTGACTGTCGACTCCCGCGCAGATTCGTTGTGCCCGCACGCACTGAGTACGCACAGCAGGACGCCGAGGCCGATGCGGCTGGTTGTTCCTAGAGCAATGCCACTCATATAAGGTCCTCCACTACGACAACCCCTTTCTCGATCCTAGTCACTCTGACACCCCCTCGCGCGCCGTCTTTGCATATACCGGGCAATCACTTTGCCGTACGACCAATCATGCTGGAATCGCAAGACGCAGCACTTGTGAAGGCTTCAACCGGCGCGGCGCATTCCAAGTTTCGCAGCTCGACCAACCCCCTGCGCGCTGTTCGCATGAAGTCACCTCAAAGGGGCTTGCTGGCTGCGACGACACCAACGGTGCACGAGGCCATGCTCCACGTTCGCGTCAATACGCTCCTCCTCGACGAGCGGGTAATGCGCCAAAGAACGTCGAACTTTGGCTTGCGCATTCACTTCTGGCTACGATCACCATCCTCGGATGCTTAGCGAGCTTCATGCCAGTGAGTTTCGTCGGATATCTCGCGTCGCCACGCGCTCGAGGACCGCAAACCTGAGGCCATGCGGCTCCTCCGTCTCAGATTGCCTCCCCGCGAGCGTTGCCTGCTGATCGCCTTGGCGCTGCTTAGCGCATTTATTGCGGGCCAGAGCGCTCATCTAACGTGCTGGCATGCTCCGTGCTGGCGCGTAAGCATTCGTATCGACAACGCAGGCCCCGTGCTGGGAGCTCGTCCGATACAGTAAGGGTAGGCCGTCTTATGAAGCCAAGTCAGGTAGTCACGCTAGCTACCGCGCTCGCGCTCTCCGCGCCCGCGTGCGAGCGGCGGGATGCCGATGAAGCCACGCGGGTTGAGGCAATAGATACTACGAAACCCGTCACTCATTTCGTGACCACCGGCAAGACCTCCGCTTCGGAGGCGATAGCTCAGGCCCGTTGCGATCGCGAGCAGCGCTGCGGAAACATCGCGCCGGGCAAGGACTACGGTTCGCGCGATGCTTGCGTCGCAGCCATTCGCAGTGAGTGGAAGGATGAGCTCAACGTGTTCGAATGTCCGGGCGGCATCGAGACATCAGAGCTTGAAGAATGTTTGGAAGAAGTCCGCAACGAGGACTGCCAAAATCCGTTCGACACCCTAGGCCGGATCGTCGCATGTCGGTCTGGAGACATTTGCAAGGCGATGGCTCCTTAAAGGGGTACGTTCAACACCCTCTCGATTCGGGCACTTGGCGCGCTTTGGTGACCCGGTTTTCTGTCTGTTGCGTGCTCTAGGGGTCAGGTCGGGTGGCTTTTTCCAGGCCAGTGCCCGCGACGATGGCCAGCACACCAGCGCCCTCCAAGAGGTCGCCGCCCAGCGAAACCAGCGATGCAAACTCCATGGTTCTCTCCTGGCCTCCCTTTCATTC
>JBBSJC010000846.1:0-1422 GCA_038257655.1 Polyangiales bacterium
ATAGTCGATGCGCGTGCCGAGCCAGTCATCGAACCAGGGCTGCGTGACGCACCAGTTGGCATCCTGATTGGTGCCCATGTGGTGGTCGTAGTGATGCTTGAGATGCTCCTTAGCCCAGGCCGGGTCGAGATGGGCCTTACGGTGTTTCAGCAGATAGTTTGCGCCCGCGTACCAGACCGCGGCCGTGAACCAGGGCGCTACCGTGACAAATGGCACATGCAGCAGCATCAACCCCGCCACGCCGAAAGCTTCCTTACCCTGAGCGTGTGCGCCGAACGTGCTGCGATGATAATCGGGATCGTAGAAGTCGTGCTTGCGGCAGGCGCGATGGTGCTCGCCCCAATGGAAGCTGAAGAAGCTGCCCTTCTTTTTGCCAATCCCGTGCAGCACGTACTTATGGATCAGCCACTCACCCGCATTCGAGTACAAAAGGCCTAGAGGAATACCGATCACGATCCACCTCCACGCAGATCTGAGAGCGCGCATGACGCCCCAAGACAAACCGTGACTCTTTAGTCATGTTATAAACCCAGTAGCTTGTCGAGGAAATTTTGACCAAGAGGTCAGCATTTGAGAGCGGCCCTACGAACGCCCCCTCCCGGGGTGTGACGACAGCCGTTTCGGGCGCTGCGCCCAGTGAGCCGCCTTCCGAAAAAAACGGCCGAGCTGACAGCGCGCGACCTGCGCCAGCGCTGCCCGAAGAACGGCCCGGGCAAGCCGGCGGCAAACGCGATCAGAACCGGCGCGCCCGCACCCAGGGGCTGCTCGACGCAGCGCAGGCACTGTTTCTGGAACGCGGGATCGAGAACGTGACGATCGACGAGATCACGCGGACAGCGGGCGTCGCCAAGGGCAGTTTCTATCGCTACTTCAGCGACAAGGATCAGCTCGTGCGCGCCCTGATCGAACCTGGCCGCGAGCGAGTGGTGGGTGCCTTCGAGCGCGCTGAGCGCCGTCTGCGCCGCGCAACCGACCCCGCGCACGTGCGACACGCCTACTTACGACTGGGCCGCGAGCTTGCCGCGATGTTGATCTCGAAGCCCGGCATCACGAAGCTGTACTTACAAGAGAGTCGCGCGCCGGCAGTCGAGGCGCGCATCGCTGTGCGCGAGCTTGAGCACGAAGTGGCCGCCCGCGCCCTGCGTCTAACGGAGGTGGCTTTCTCCCATGGATTATTGCGCCGCGTTCATCCGCAGGTGAGCACGCTCGCGGTAATCGGCGCCGCGGAGCGCCTGCTCCACGCGTTTTACCAGGGGGACCTGAAGGTCGATCCGACCGTCGCGATCCAGGACCTAGTCGCAATCGTGCTCGACGGGATGCGGCAGACCTGACCTTACGTGCGACAGACCTGACCTTATCTTGTTGCGCTGCCTAACTCTATCTTGTTGCGCGGACCTGACTTAGTACAGCTCCCCAGAAGTA
>JBBSJC010000847.1:0-1298 GCA_038257655.1 Polyangiales bacterium
ACGCGGTGAGCGATGGCATGGGCTGGTCTCCGGAATAGTACGACACGAGGGATCGTCGCAGGTGGCTCTGGTGACTTCGCGGGATACGGGAGGAACTAACCCACGCCGAGCGCGGGGGCCAGCCCAGTCATAACTTCTAGGGTGATCTCGATCCTTCAGTTCGGCGAAGAGCGCGCGGTTCGGCAGCACCGACCAGTGTTTAGGCACGTTGCCAAGCCACGCCTGCGACGACGCCTTGTACTCCGCATAAGGCATGAGGGCGGCGATCATGTCTTACCCTCGATGATCGACCAAACCCGATGGTAGCTGGAGCCGCGCTCGCCCATGGCCTTCGTCCACTCACTTACGTTGGCCGCTCGCAGCCGCTTGCGTACCCGGTGAAGCGGTTCGTCCGCCGTGACCCCGAGCGCCTCAGCGAGCGCTGGAGCTGCAGATCTTGGCACTCCGAGAAGCCTCAGCGCGACGGCCTCGTCGGTGTTGACACCGTAGTACACGCGAGCAGGAAGATTGCGCAGGCTGCGCTGCTCAAAGGGCGACAGCGCGTCGAAGGCGTCACCGAGCGTGAGTGACTGCAATGCGGACAGCCCCCAAGACGCGGTTTGCGTAAGCCTCCCGAATACGCTCTGGCAGCACTTTGTCATGGCCGCCACAGAGTTCGCCTGGGTTTCGTTGTCTTCCTTTTCGACAGGCTGACTGAAGTACACGGTAGCCATCTCAGCAAGTGGACGCCCTTGAACCCAATCGCAGATGATTCGCGCAAGTTTGTCTCCGTCTGCACTCGTGCCCCCGGTGACCTCCTGCAGCGGCTCTCGAAGCTCTGGCACCTGCAGCAGCAGTCCCATCATTCGCCGGAGGTCATCTCTTCGCCCCGCGAACAGCTCGGGCGACCAAACATCGTCGGGCAGCCGCTCTCGCCCGATCCTCACCAAGGTATTGCTGACCGATTCCCAAGAAAAACCAGTGGCATCGACCAGGCCAAGCGGCTTCCCCTTGAGTCTTTCGGCGTAGGCGTACACGCCTTGCACGAGAGTGTCTGCCCATCCCTTGTGGCTCTTGCGAAGCGCCTGGAAGCCAAGTGTGCCCCGTAGAACCTGCTCGACCTGTGCTGCGAACTGCTCGTGGTTTCCGATCTGCCGGTACGTGTGTGCCAGATACTGGACGAACGCGGACCAGCCGGGCTGATGCGACAAAGACTCTAGCCGAAGCAGCGAACCAGCGTTGGCAGCAGCTTGCACCATCTGGATGAGCGTCGAGTTGAGCTCCGCGACCGAAGTGTCGATGAAATGCTCGAGGGTCTG